>ONCE01000018.1 GCA_900316245.1 uncultured Bacteroidales bacterium
TGTGTTAAGCCTGCCGCTAGCGTTCATCCTGAGCCAGGATCAAACTCTTCATTGTATATTTTTATAATGCTTAGCTTGTCCTGACGCTGTTTCTATAAAAGAAACTGACGCTCGTTTAAAGTAAAAAGTGTTACACTTTCTCTCGGTACTTGCTTGTACTTCCTTTCAGTCTTTTCAATGAACTTTTTAATAACTCCCGCCTTTCGGTAGGGCGTTAAAAACCCGCTCTTGTTTGAAGCGGGACTGCAAAGGTACGAACATTTTTCGAATCCCCAAATTTTTTCTGAAAATTTTTCACACTTTTTTCTCTGTCCGGTTAATACCTTATATAATGCAAGGGTTTCTCAATTATTTGCCGTATCTTTGTAGATTAGCAACCAAAGAAATGAACATCAGACAGACACTGACGCTACTTGTGCTCCTGCTTCTGGCCTGCCAGGAAGCGGTCTCGGAAAACGTCCCTGCGCCCCAGAAGCAGAGAGAACTTTCCGAGCACACGCTGGTGGACATCCTGGAAGAAAGCCATTACACGCCCGGAGAGTTTGCAAAGGCGTTAGGGTCCCCGTCGCTGATGGCCATGCTGGAGGATATGCAGCCCAAATCCAGCCCCTGGATCCGGTCCCTTTTCAAGGCCAAGGTCCATTCTCTCCTGCCGGACCTGGATGCCCGCTTTGCCAAAGAGAGCGGCCTTTCCTTCAAGCGCAGCTGGGAAATCCAGAGCTACACCTTTACCTATATAAGCGAAACGGTAGATGGCCGAAAGATCACAATGAGCGGCCGCGTCACCTTCCCCAACTACAAAGAGGGAGGAAGAACCCACCAGGTAAAGACCCTCACGCTCCATACCCACCAGGCCTTCCTCTTCCCGGAATGGGCCCCGTCCCAGAGCCTGATGTTTATGCCCGTCAAGGCTATGTGGGACTCCGCCGTCATTGAACCGGACCTGCAGAAATGGGGCATCAACTTCACAAAAGAGCACGACGGCGGCGGCTCCGCCTTCCATATGGCCCGGCAACTGGCCGACTGCACCGTAGCAGCGCTGGAAGTGATGCGACAGCACGGAGTAACCCTGGCACCCAAAGGATACTCCAACAATTGGGGCAGTTCGCAAGGCGCCGTCCCCGCCCTGAATTTTGCCAAATGGTACGACACCGAGGCCCCGCAATGGTTCAAGGACGCCGTAAGGCTAAGGGCCACGTTCACCGGAGAAGGAGCCACGGAGTGGTCGCAGTTCATGGAATACAATTACCAGCACCCGGAAATGATAGATCCGGACCTGGTCGTCCTAGCAGGCTACTTCAAGGCTTTCACCCAGGAACAGCTGGGCGGCTACAAGCCCGAAGAGTTTGTCAACCAATGGTTTACAGACACCAAACTGACCATCGAAGGACGCGAGTACCCCTTCCTGGACGTCGTGAGCTACTTCACCCCCAGGGAAACGGGACCCTACTCCAAAAAGATGACCTCCTATAGCCAGGTCTACGCGCCGGATATGATAAGGGCCGATGGAGAAGTGGACCGGAACAGTCCCAAGGTCCGTGCCTGGCTGGACTGTCTCCACCAGTACAACAGCCTGGAGGACTGGACGCCCCGGCACCAGATTTACATAGCCCACTGCAAGCAGGACGATATGATCCCCTTCTACACGGCCCATAACCAGTACCTAACCATAAGCAATCAGGGAAAGAACCGCAACGTGCATATGCTGTCCGTCCCCGCTTTCAAAATGATCCCCAGAAAAGGGATGAGCCCGCATCTGGTCATAGCCTTTATGGTACAGGTGAATATGGCGTTTGCAGGAGAAGACCCGTCCGATATGACACGCCTTTACAGACCCGTAAGATAGAAGATGATGAACGATATAAAACGGCCTTCTGAAGAAATGCGCTGGAAGCAATTCTACGCCAGCGGCTACGAGGAAATCCTGCATAAGGGATTCCCTCAGAAGACATTGTGGGAATTCGTGGAGAGCGGAATCGCGGAAGACGGCAACCAGCACGACGCCCTGGTCTATTTTGGCCGAAGGATCAGCCGCCAGGAGCTTGTGGAGCAGGTGAACCTCTGGGCCCGCGTCCTCAAAGGAATGGGCCTGAGCGAGGGAGACGAGATCCTCCTTTTCGGCCCCACTTTCCCGGAATTCATCTATATCCTGCTGGCAGCCAACAAGATAGGACTCACAGCCAACCTCCCCAACCTGATGGTAAAACCGGAAGCGTTGGAATCCGCTGTGGGCCAGAGCCGGGTGGCCTTCGTGTACGACGGAATGGAAAAAGACATCCGGAAAGTGCTGGAGCGCCCGCAGTTTGAGCACGTAGTCATCTTGAGTGCCACGCATTCCATGGGTTATCCGCTCAAGCTGATAGCCTCGCCGCTGAACCGCCTCAAGTACCCGTGCCACAGACCCAAGTATTTAAGGGCCGATACCGCCATCCGGCGCTTCGGAAAATATGAAGGGCCGCTGGAGAAAAGGGCCGATACGGGAAAACCCGCCTACATCTTCTGCTCTTCCGGCACCACCGGCAAGGGCTACGCCAATCAGATTCCCATGAGCGACAAGGCTATGCTGGCGATGTGTCGCAACGCCGTAGCCTTCAACCTCAAGGGAAACCCCTTCCGCCCGGGAAAATCCTACTGTCCCCTGCCGCCCTTTGTGTGCACCGGCTTCTTCGTGCTGGTCATCGCCCCGCTGCACCGCGGCATGACGGTGTATCTGGATCCCCGGATGTCGGCCCGCCAATTTGCCAAGAATATGCTCACGTTCCGCCCCCAGATATCCCTGGCTACCGGCGCCTACTGGGTACACTTCATCCGGCAGGTTGACCGGCTCCTTCAAAAAGGAAAGCGACCGGACCTGAGCTTCCTCCGCTTCCCCGTGATGGGCGGCGAAGGCTGCACTCCGGCAGCCCTGAAGCACATCAACGAGGTGCTGGAGGCCTGCGGCAGCCCGGTGGCCCTCACCTCCGGCTACGGCCTCAGCGAGACCTTCTCCGTATGCACGGTGGACTATGAACCCACCGGCTTTGACAAAGACTACTCCCGAGCCGCCGTAAGCGTAGGCTATCCCTTCCCAGGCACCACCGTGGGCGTGTTTGACGAGAACGGAAAGGAACTGGGCTACGGGGAAAGAGGAGAGATCCGGGTCAAGACCGAGGCCCTTATGACGGACGGCTGGCTGCATACCCGGGATTATGGAGAGATGGACCGCAATGGCAAGCTTTTTGTGTATGGCCGTATGAACCAGTACGTTATGGCACCAGGCGGAGAAAAGGTCTACCTGTTTGACATAGCCAACCGGCTGCGGGAAGACCCTGCGGTAAAAGACGCCCTGGTGTGCCAACTGGACACGGAAGAGAGCCCGCTGGTGGCCCACGTGGTTCTGGAAGACAACCTGAAAGAAACAGAAAAAGAAATCCTGGCCCGCCTGGATGCCGGTATGAAGGCCTTCCTGCCCAAAGGACTGAGCATCAAAGGCTACCGCTGGGAGCAGGAAGAACTGAAAATAAACCTTGTTGGAAAAATAGACCGGAACTACTACAGTCACGTGCTCACCGGCTATCATTCCCTATAACCGAACAAGCAAATGGACAAGAAACTAGTCATTATCCCCACCTACAATGAGAAGGAGAACATCAGGGCCATCATCGCCGCGGTACTCTCCCTCCCCGGCACCTTCCACGTACTGGTGATAGACGACGGCTCCCCCGACGGAACCGCCGCCCTGGTCAAAGACGCCCAGAAAGAAAACCCGGAAACCCTGCACCTTCTGGAGCGCAGCGGCAAACTGGGCCTGGGCACCGCCTACCTCACCGGTTTCCGCTGGGCCCTGGAGCACGGATACGACTACATCTTTGAAATGGACGCCGATTTCTCCCACAACCCGCAGGATCTGCTCCGGCTCCACGAGGCCTGCAAAGATGGAGGCGCCCACCTGGCCGTGGGCTCCCGCTACTGCAACGGCGTCAGCGTGATTGACTGGCCCATCAGCCGCATCATTATGTCCTATTTTGCATCGGCCTATGTAAGGACCGTCCTGGGAATGCGCGTGTACGACACCACCGCCGGCTTCGTATGCTACAGGCGGGAAGTCCTGGAGACCCTGGACCTGGACGCCGTCAAGATGAAGGGCTACGGCTTCCAGATTGAAATGAAGTACAGCGCCTGGAAACTGGGCTTCACCATAAAAGAAGTGCCCATCGTCTTTACCAACAGACAGAAGGGCACCTCTAAAATGAGCGGTGGAATTTTCGGCGAAGCTTTCTGGGGCGTTATGGCTCTGAAATTTCGCAAGATAACGCCCAGCCCCCGCCGGGAGCAAGGTGAATCTTAACCGGCTGGCCGTCCAGCACTTTCTCATACATCTTATAGTCGCGGGCTGCGCGGTGTGCGTTCACACCGTCGGCTACTATTTGCACCTTGGTGCCGGCAGGCAGGAAGCTCAGATCCAGTTCCAGGTCACGGGCTTCCCAGTTGGTGATGGCGCCCACATACCAGGTAGCACCTTTGCGGCGTGCCATAACCACGTACTCCCCTATTTTGCCGTCAAGGGCCACGGTCTCATCCCAAGTAGTAGGAATGGCCGCAATCCAAGCCGTGCACTCGGGCTCGCGCAGATAATTGGAAGGAGAATCGCACAGCATCGAGAGCGGAGCGTCAAAAATCACGTACTCTGCCAGCTGGTGGCAGCGGGTACCCTGTGACATAGGTTCGTCACCCACCGAACGGTAGTTGTCCTTGCGGGCATTGCGCATAGCACCCTGGGTATAATCGGCCGGACCGGCCACCAGGCGCGTGAACGGAATGGTGCAGTCGTAGGCCACCTGATCGAGGGGAGCACCCCACTTCATATTCTCCAGACCGTAGACGCCCTCGAAGTTGAGCACGTTGGGATAGGTACGGTACAGGCCGGTGGGCTTGTAAGCACCGTGGAAATCCACGAACATATGATAACGGGCCGATGTTTCAGCAGCTCGTTTGTAGAACTGAACCATCTTTTGGTCGTCGTGGTCCATAAAGTCAATCTTCCAGCCCTTGATGCCCATAGCGGAATACTGGGCGCAGAGTTCCTCCATTTGGTCGTCAAAGAGGCGGGCGATGGTCCAGAGCACAATGCCCACACCCCTTTCCTTACCGTAGCGGACCAGTTCCGGGAGGTCAATCTCCGGACGGGTTTCCTTCATATTGAGGACGGTATTCTTGGCCCAGCCCTCATCCATCACAATGTACTCGATGCCCTTGGCCGATGCAAAGTCAATATAATATTTATAGGTCTGCGTGTTGATGCCGGCCTCGAAGTCCACTCCATAGAGGTTCCAGCCGTTCCACCAGTCCCAGGCCACCTTGCCGGGCTTGAGCCAGGATAGGTCGGAAACAGCAGAAGGAGTAGCCAGACGCCACACAAAGTCGCTCTGGGTGAGCTCCTTGTCTTCCTTGGCCACAATCACCACTCTCCAGGGCAGGGCAACCGTATTCTCGGCAATCACGTCCTTGCGGGAAGTGATGAGGCGCTGGAACGTATCTCCGTCCTCGGCGGCATACGTGGCGGGAACGCGGGCATAGCGGGTTTCCAGTTTCTTGTCACCGTCCCCGTTGTAGAAATACATACCGGGATAGTCCAGGAGGTCACTCTCCGTAATGCAGAGTTTGATGCCCTCGGCGGCGCAGACGGTCATAGGCGGGAAAGCGATGCGCTCCTTGTTCCACTCGGAAATGGTGTTGACGGTATAATGCGTCTCCTGGGAGCTGAAGAACTGGTCTTCCAAGGTCTTCGTATGCTGATTCACGTAAGGAATGAAGGCATTCCAGTCCTCCGGGAACACGAACGAAGTCTCGTCCGACTTCACAGAAATGGGCTTGGCCGGAACAAAACGCCAGGCTATGCCATCGTCATAAGCACGGAACACCACGTCAAAACCTTTTGCCTTGAGCGTAAGTTCGTTAAAGTGGTCGCGCACGGTGGAGCGCTTGAAAACCGGAGCCTCGCAGGCGGCATCCACACTGCGGCGCACGGCCTTGTTAAACTTGGAACCGGGGCCCCAGACGGTGCCGTCGGCCAACGTGAGGCCCAGCGGAGAAGGGTCCAGCAGCGGAATTCCGTCCCGCATCACACTGTAAGTGAAGGTCTTTCCGGTTTGAACACTCAGGGAGATGTGTCCGTCCGGCGAAGTGAGCGTATAGCCCTTGGCCCAGGCTCCTACGCACACGGCGCTGAGCGCCAGAATGGTCAGTAGTCTTTTCATTTAATTAATCTTAAACTTATGCGGTTTCTTTCCAAATCTACGTTAAGCACCTCCACCATAATGTGCTGGTGCAGCTTGAGAACCTTGGAAGGCACGGCCATCCCCTTAACGCCCATCTGGGAGGCGTGGATCAGGCCATTCTCGTGCAGGCCGATGTCTACGAAAGCCCCAAAGGCCGTCAGGTTGGTCACCAGGCCGGGCAGTTCCATACCGGGCTTGAGGTCGTCAATTTCGTGGATATCCTCCGCAAAGGAGAACTCCTGGGCGCTTTCCCGGGGGTCTCGGCCCGGCTTCTGCAGTTCCAGGATAATATCGTTCACAGTAGGCAGGCCGAAGTCTTTCTCCACATACTTGGAAGCCTCGATTCCCTTGCAGGCCTCTGCGTTGCCCACCAGCTGCTGGGTGCTCATTTTCAAGTCCTTGGCCATCTTGGCCACAATGTGATACGCCTCCGGATGCACGGCCGAATTGTCCAGCGGATTGGCCGCCCCGGCAATGCGGAGGAAGCCGGCACACTGCTGGAAGGCCTTGTCTCCCAAACGCGGCACCTTCTTAAGCTGCTCGCGGGAAGTAAAGTCTCCGTTGGCCGCCCGGTAATCCGTAATGGCCTTGGAAAGGGCCGGGCCGATACCGCTCACGTAGCGCAGCAAGTACGGGCTGGCGGTATTCAGGTTCACACCCACGCTGTTCACGCAGCTCTCTACGGTGTTGTCCAGTTTCTCCTTCAGGAGCGCTTGGTCCACGTCGTGCTGATATTGTCCTACACCCAGGGACTTAGGATCAATCTTTACGAGTTCGGCCAGCGGATCCATCAGGCGGCGGCCGATGGAAACGGCGCCCCGCACCGTTACATCGTACTCCGGGAACTCTTCCCGGCCCACGTCGGAGGCCGAATACACGGAAGCGCCGTCTTCACTCACGGAGAAGATACGGACCTCTTCCGGCAGGCCCACCTTGCGAACGAAGTCCTCCGTCTCGCGGCCGGCGGTGCCGCTGCCTATGGCAATGACCTCTATCTTATACTTATCCACCAGGTCTGAAACCTTGATGATGGCATCCATCTTCTTGGCCACCGGCGGATGCGGGTAAATTACGTCGTGACACAGCAGATTGCCCTGCTCATCCAGGCAGACCACCTTGCAGCCGGTGCGGAAGCCGGGGTCTATGGCCATCACACGCTTCTGCCCCACCGGCGGAGCCAGCAGCAGCTGCCGGAGGTTCTCTCCGAACACCTGGATGCTCTCCACATCGGCCTTTTCTTTGGCCTCCCTCAACACCTCTCCGGTGATGGAAGGGTCCAGCAGGCGCTTCCAGGCGTCGTCCACGGCGTCCCTCACCTCGTGGTTGGTGGGATAACCGTGCTCCTGGCAATAATCGTAATACAGTTTGTTGCCGCACTTCTCTCCGTCTGCGTCAATCTCCACTTTGAGGAAACCCTCATCCTGCGCCCGCAGCATAGCCAGCAGGTTGTGGGAAGGTATCTTGGAAATGGGCTGGGAAAAGTTGAAATAGGTGCGGTATTTGGCGGCCTCGGGATTGGACATACCCTCCTTGGTGACCTTGGAGCACACCCGGCGGGTGCGGTAGATGCCGCGCAAAGTCTCTCGGTTGTGGGCCGTCTCGCTGATTCGTTCGGCCATAATATCCCGGGCGCCCTGCAGGGCCTCTTCTACGGAGGCCACCTCTCCCTTCACGAACTTCTGGGCGTCTGCCTGCGGATTGCGGCTCTTGTTGTTCCAGAGAAGGTCTGCCAGCGGTTCCAGGCCTTTGGCAACGGCCACCGTGGCGCGCGTCTTGCGTTTGGGCCGATAAGGAAGATACAGGTCTTCCAGCTCACTGCTGCTGACGCAGTTCTCGATGGCTTTCTGCAGCTCCGGGGTGAGCTTTCCCTGCTCCTCGATGGTTCCCAGGATGGAGGTCTTGCGCTTTTCCATCTCCTCGAACACATCTGCCCAATGTTTTACCTGGGCCACCTCCACGTCCGTCATTCCTCCCGTGCGCTCCTTGCGGTAGCGGGAGATGAACGGAATGGTACATCCCTCTGCAAACAGCTCCACACAGTTCTCCACCTGCCAATTTTGGATGTCCAGGTTGGTGGCGATATATTTGATGTATAGTTCTTTCATAACTTTCAAATGTAGCATTTTTTGCTTATTTTTGCAAGCATTTTTCTAGGATAAACAATGAAGAAAGACCAATTGGGTTGGGGCTACAGGCTCACCAAAGCATATTTCCGCTGGGCTTCGTGCGGCATCTTCCTGCGCCACTACTATCGCCTGGGCACGGAAAACATTCCTGCCCCCGGAACGCCTACGCTGGTAGCGATGAACCACCAGAACGCCTTCCTGGACGCCCTGGGCGTACTCCTATCGAAGGACGACCGCCGCTGGCACTTCATTGCAAGGGCCGATGCCTTTGACATCCATCCCCTCTTTGGCAAATTCATCCTCTGGGCCGGCGTGCTGCCCGCCTTCCGCCTGCAGTATCAGGGAGAAGAAGCCCTGGCCAACAACGACGAGACCTTCCGCCTCACGGAGGAGGGCCTGCTGAGCGGCCAATCCGTCCTCATCTTCCCGGAAGCCGGACACCAGGACAAGCACTGGCTGGGAACCTTCTCTTACGGCTATACGCGGATGGCCTTCCAGGCCGCCGAAAAGGCCAACTTCGAGAAGGAAATCTTCATCCTCCCCGCCGCCAACCACTATTCGGAATACATTGGCCCGCAGCAGAGTATGCTGGTGAACTTCGGTACCCCGGTATCGCTGCAGCCCTACTATGAGCTCTACAAAACCAAGCCCCGCACCGCCCAGCGAGAAGTGAACAAACTGGTCCGCAGCCAGATCGAAGAGATGATGCTGGACATCCGGGACCTGGAGCACTATAAAGACATCGACTTCCTGCGCAACTGCCTGCACGAGGAAGAGGCTCCCCTTCCGGAGCAACTGCAGTTTGACCAGGAACTGGTCCGCAGCCTTGGGGGCAAGGACCTCACGCCCGTCACGGAATACCGCGAAGCCCTGGAAGCAGCCGGCCTGGAAGACCGCGTGTTCAAAGAGGCACCGTTCGGTTTTCTTTCGGCCCTGCGGGCCCTTACGCTGGTGGCGGCGGCTCCTGTAGCGCTGCTGGCCCTCTGGCCCTCCGTCCCCGCCTGGTTCATTCCCAAGCATTTCAGCGACAAACTGGGAGACGTGATGCTGCAGGCCAGCATCTGCCTGGCGGCCAACACGCTCCTCATTATGCCTTTCGCAGCGCTGGTGACCTTCCTGCTGGTAGGCATTTTTGTCAACTGGTGGCTGGGCCTGGCGTACGCTGCCATCCTGCCCTTCCTCTGCATCTTTGAATGCCACTACGTTAAACTGTACAAGACTGTCAAGGCCGATTTCCGCTACTACCGCACTCCCAAAGCCGTAAGAGCGAAACTGACCGAGATGAGAAGAAAAATAGAAAGCTTATAATATGAATATCGAAGAACTTAACCAGGCCATTGCCGAAGAATTTGAGATTGAAGTATCTGCCATCACGCCCGATGCCAATGTGAAAGAGACCCTGGAACTGGACAGCCTGAGCCTCCTGGATCTGGTGAGCGTGGTGAACGACGTAACCGGCTGCAAGGTCAAGGGCACCGACGTGAGCCACATTGCCACCTTCGCAGATCTCTACGCCTACATCGAACAATGTTCGTAAGGCTCTACAGATACTTTTCCGGGCACAAGGGACTCCTTTACGGGCTGCTTGCCATAAGCAGCGCGGTTTTTCTTTTTTTCGCCCTGCAGATGCACTACGAGGAGGATATCTCCAAACTGGTGCCCGGGGCCCAGGACAGCGAAACCAGCCTGGCCTTCAACTCCCTGAAGGTCAAGGACAAAATCTTCCTTCAATTCCCTTCGGCCACCCCTTCTGAGGTGGATGCCTTTATGGAAGGCCTTCAGCAGAAGGACACCACCATAGCCAACGTCCTCTACAAGCTGGACGGCAGCCTGGTGCTGGGAGCGCTGGATTTCGCCATGTCGCATTTACCTTCCTTCGTCCCGGAAAGCGCCTACCCCGCCTTCGACGAGGCCATTTCAAGGGCCGATGAAACCATGGCCCGGAACTACGACCTTCTGATGGCCGATGAAACGGGCCGGGACACCCAGATGATTACGCTGGATCCGCTGGACCTCCGCAGCCGCATCCTGCCCCTGGAGGGCCTGGGCGGCGGATTCAAGTTCAAGGACGGCCACCTGTACAGCGCCGACGGCAGCACCCTGCTGGCCTTCCTCTCCCCCAGTTTCTCCTACCAGAACTCCCAGGCCAGCCTGGAACTGCTCAACCATATCAAGGACCAGATAGCCGAAAGCGGGCTGGAAGTGCTGGTGCACGGAGCACCCATCACTTCCGTGGACAATGCCAGCACCATCAAAGGAGACCTGCTGGTGACCATCGGCCTGTCCTTCATCCTCATCCTGCTGGTACTCTGCTTCAGTTTCAGAAGCTTCAACGTGGTCTGGCAGAACCTGCTGCCGGTGGGCTACGGAACTGCCTTTGCCCTGGCTGTGATGTACCTGATCAAGGGCAGTATGTCGCTTATGGCCTTCGGCATCTGCGCCGTGGTGCTGGGCGTAGCCATCAGTTACTGCCTGCACATCCTCATCCACCACCGCTTTGTGGGAGACATCGAGCGCCTGCTGCGGGAAGAGGCCCGGCCCGTGTGCCTGGGCAGCATAACCACCATAGGCGCCTTCGTGGGCCTGCTCTTTACCAAGAGCTCGCTGCTGCAGGACTTCGGACTGTTTGCCTCCCTGGCGCTGCTGGGCAGCACTTTCTTTACGCTGGTATTCCTGCCGCATTTCCTCAAAGACGGCGACCGCCGCTTCTCCCAGAAGGTCCTCCAGATAGTAGACAAAGTCAACGACGCCCCCGTGGACCGCAATCCCTGGTTCATCGGCGCGCTCTGCATCGTTATAGTGGTGAGCCTGTTCTATGCACCCCGCGTGCAGTTTGACAGCAACCTCCGCAACCTCAACTACGAGAGCGCGGCCACCACGGCAGCGCGCGAGCGCTACGCAGCCCAGAACCAGAACGGCCTCACGCAGCGCTACTATGCAGCCGCCGGCGCCACCCTGGACGAAGCCCTGGAAAACCACGCCCTGCTGCGCCGGAGCATCGACTCCTTGCTGGCCGATGGCACCGCAGCCCAATCCTCGGACCTTACCTCCCTGCTTCTGATTCCGGAGGCCGAACAGGCCCGGCGCATCGCCGCCTGGGACGCCTTCTGGACGCCTCAGAAGAAGGCATCGGCCCTTAAAGCTATTGCTGCATCGGCCCGGAAAGTGGGACTGGACGCTTCTCTTTTTGCGCCCTTCGAGGGACTGCTGGAGGCTTCCTACGAGCCCGCTTCCCTGTACGAGGCCGGCATCGTGCCCGACGGCCTGCTCTCCAACTACGTGGAGTATTCCGGCGGCCGGTATCTGGTTTTCAGCCCCGTTCTGATGGAGCCTGTTAACCAAAAGGCCGTAGATGATGCCTTGGCGGCCGTTCCGCACGCCATAGTGATAGACCCTATCTATTATACGGGTAATCTTGTTGAGCTCACCCACCGCGATTTTAATGCGGCCCTGCTGCTTTCTTCGCTCTTTGTGCTGGCGGTTCTGCTGCTCAGTTTCCGCCGCCTCTGGGTGGCCCTGCTGGCCTTTATGCCTATGACGCTGAGCTGGTATGTGGTGCAGGGTATGATGGCTCTCTTCGGCCTGGAATTCAACCTCATCAACATAGTCATCTCCACCTTCATTTTTGGCATTGGAGTAGACTACAGCATCTTTGTGATGCAGGGACTGTTGGGCGGCGGAGATCTGTTGGGACAGCACAAGACGGCCATCTTCTTCTCCGCCTTTGCGCTGTTTGTGGTGATGATTTCGCTGCTGTTTGCCGTGCATCCGGCCATCCGCTCCATCGGCCTTTGCTCCATCATCGGAATGAGCGCCACCATCCTCATCACCTACTCCCTACTGCCACTGCTGTACCGCTTTTTGAGCAAGCGCTTCTCCCGTTAGCTTTTTTTTGTTAATTTTGCCCCTGTTATGGACGAGGCATATATGTTTCCCACCTCCGTCAAGGAAGTGGAAGCCCTGGGATGGGATTACATAGACATTATCCTCTTTTCCGGCGACGCGTTCATCGATCATCCGTCGTTCGGAACGGCCGTCATTGCCCGCTGGCTCCAGAAATGGGGCTACCGCGTGGCCGTGGTGCCGCAGCCCAACTGGAGGGACGACCTGCGGGATTTCCGCAAACTGGGCACACCCAGGCTGTACTTTGGCCTCAACGCCGGTGCGATGGACTCGATGGTGAACCACTACACAGCCTCCAAGAGACTCAGACACGACGACGCCTACACCCCCGAAGGCAAAGCCGGAGCCCGTCCGGACTACGCCGTCACGGTGTACACCCAGATTCTCAAGAAACTGTATCCGGACGTGCCGGTGATCATCGGCGGCATCGAAGCATCCCTCCGCCGCCTCACCCACTACGACTACTGGAAAGACTGCCTGATGCCTTCCGTCCTGTATACGTCCGGGGCCGATTACCTCTGCTACGGAATGGGAGAAAGGCCTATGCTGGAACTCACCAAAGGCATAGAAAAGGGCTGGAGTCCCCACCGTATGCAGCAAATCCCCCAGATAGCCTTCTTTGTAAATAAGAAGTACAACGTACCGGAAGGTGGAGTTCCGGAAACCTTTGCCGCCCCCGGCAATGAGGGGGAGGGGCCCGCCGGCGGAGCCGGTGGGAGGGACGGAGGGGCGAAGCCCCGGAGGGTTTCCGGAGCTCTACCTGGAGGGACGTTAGTTCTTCATAGCTTTGAGGAATGTCAGAGGGACAAACGGGCCTTTGCGGAGAACTTCCACTGGATTGAGACACACGCCAATATGATGCATCCGGATACGATCATCGAGCCGGTGGGTAAAGGATATGTGCAAATCAATCCTCCCTATCCTCCGGCCACGCAGGAAGAGATGGACAGTTTCTGGGACCTTCCGTTCACCAAACTGCCGCATCCCCGGTACAAGGGCAAGCGCATCCCGGCCTACGATATGATCAAGTTCTCGGTGAATACGCACCGTGGATGCTTCGGAGGCTGTAACTTCTGCACCATTGCCGCCCACCAGGGCAAGTTCATCCAAAGCCGAAGCGAGAAATCCATCCTGAAAGAAGTTCAGGACCTCAATAAGCTGCCGGACTTTGCCGGCAACATCTCCGACGTAGGAGCCCCCACGGCCAATATGTACGGGATGCACGGCAAGAACCTGGACCTGTGCGACAAGTGCAAGCGCCGTAGCTGTCTCTTCCCCAAGCGCTGTCCCAACCTGGTCTGCGACCACACCCGCCTGATGGAACTGTACAAGAAGATAGACCACACCAAGGGCATCCGGCACAGTTACATTGGCAGCGGCATCCGCTATGACCTCTTCCTCACAGAGGACGGCTTTGTGGACGACAGTTCCAAGCCCTACCTGAAGACGCTGGTCCTGGACCATACTTCGGGACGATTGAAAGTAGCCCCGGAGCATACGGAAGACCACGTGCTCCAGAAGATGGCCAAGCCCAGTTTCAAACTGTTCGAGCACCTCAGAAAAGAGTTTGACAAGATCAACCGCGACGCCGGAACCCACGTGGGTCTGGTTCCCTACTTCATTTCCTCCCACCCCGGCTGCACCCTGAAAGATATGGAGCGGCTGGCCAACCACCCGGCCCTCAAGGGAATCTGGATGGACCAGGTGCAGGATTTCACGCCCACTCCTATGACCACCAGTTCGGTTATGTTCTACTCTGGACTGGATCCCAGGGACATGACGCCGGTGTTCACAGAGCACAATCCGCTCAAAAAACAGGAGCAAAAATCGTTTTTCTTTAAAAATTCTTCCAAAAAAGGCGGAAACCACTTGCAGAGTTCAAAACAATCTACTAATATTGCAGGCAGATTCAAACCCAAGAAAAAGACAAAATAGGACTAAACCCAAACCTATACTATGGCGGATAAGAAAAGACACGTGGTGAGTTACGAGAAGATGAACGCTCATCCGGATTTGGCAGAAGCTTTTGCAGCAAAGTACCCCAAGGGCTTCAGCGACTATTTGAACGATCTGGTCAAATACCCCAAGCCGGACGGAACGTCCTTCTATGCCGTAACCGTAGAAGTACCGGATGCCATTTACCTGGTAAAGATTAATGTAAAGACTGACGACCTCGAAGACGTAGCCCGTTGGCTGGAAGGAGAAGAGGACGCCGAGAACGAAGCCGTGGCCGGCGGCAGCGCAGATGCCTCCGATTCCAGCGGAGAAACGTTGCCGGACGACAATATCGCCCAATATTCCACCGGATCTGACGACGAGTAATCCATGGCCAACCGCGGTGGCATAAAATACATCTGGGGTCCGATGAGGACCCTTTTGCGTAATATCCCGGAGAACCGCGTGCTCCTGGGATTATCCATTGCCACAGGTGCCCTCAGCGGCCTTGCCGCCGTGATTCTCAAATGGTCCATCCACTTTATCCAGGGCCAGCTGGCCAACCTGCACGCAGACACTCCGTGGGCCTACATCCTGCTCCCCGGCGTGGGTATGCTGCTGAGCCTGCTCATAGTCCGCTATCTTATTAAGGATAATATAGGCCACGGTGTAACCAAGGTGCTTCAGGCCGTTTCCAAGAACGAATCCCGCATCAAGAACCACAACTGCTGGAGTTCCATCGTCACCAGTGCCCTTACCATCGGGTTCGGCGGTTCGGTAGGTGCCGAGGCCCCCATCGTCTATACAGGTGCCGCCATAGGCTCCAATCTGGGCCGATACTGCGGCATCTCCTACAGGGGTATGACGCTGCTGTTGGGCTGCGGTGCTGCTGGCGCCCTCGCCGGCATCTTCAACGCTCCCCTGGCCGGCGTTCTGTTCACCCTGGAAATCCTGCTCTTCAACCTTTCGATGAGCGGGGTGCTGCCGCTGCTGCTCAGTTCCATATCGGCCACCCTTGTAAGCTATCTTTGCCTGGGAAAGGCCACTCAGTTTGAGACTACCCTTACGCCTTTCTCTATGCAGAACATCCCGTTCTACGTGCTTCTGGGCCTCTTCTGCGGAGTGATGGCGCTCTACTTCATCCGTACCACGCTGTCTATGGAAGACAAGCTGGGACGGTATAAGAACCCCTATGTCAAGTGGGCTGTATCGGCCTTCTTCCTGGGCGTTCTCATTTATCTTTTCCCGCCGCTGCACGGAGAAGGCTACAACTTCCTGAGCCCGCTGCTCAACGGGCATCCGGACATCTCCTTCGGCGGATCCACTCCGCTGAGCTTTATGGCGGACTGGGCCTGGGGCATTCCCCTGTTCTTCCTGCTGGTGCTGCTGCTCAAGGTCTTTTCGATGACCTTTACCAATGCGGGCGGCGGCGTGGGTGGAACCTTCGGCCCTACCCTCTTTATGGGTGCCATCGCCGGCTTCGTGCTGGCCTATACGCTCAATCTCATCTGGCCCGGAAAGGTGCCTGTTTCCAACTTCGTGCTGGTGGGTATGGCGGGGCTGATGGCCGGCGTGATGCAGGCTCCCCTTACCGCCATCTTCCTCATTGCAGAGATTTCGTCGGGTTATGAGCTGCTGGTGCCGCTTATCCTGACATCGGCCATATCCTATGGCGTAACGCGTATCTTCGAAAGATATTCCATTTATACCAAGCGAATTGCAGCCAGCGGAGAACTGCTCACGCACGATTCCGACCAGGCGGTGCTAACGCTTATGCACGCCCGCAGCCTGCTGGAAGACGATTTCCTGCCCGTGCGCATTGACGCCACGCTGGGAGAACTGGTAGAGGCGGTTTCCAAGAGCGAGCGCAGCATCTTCCCGGTCATCGATTCCAAGGGCCGATTCCAGGGCTTCGTCTCGCTGGCCCGCATCCGAAAAGATATGTTCCGGCCGGAGCTGTACCAGACCAACCACGTCTATAATTATATGCAAACTTCGCCGGAATATGTGCACCCCAACGAGCCTATGGATTCCGTGATGCGCAAGTTCGAAAAGACGGGCGCCTGGAACCTTCCAATGGTGGATGAGGACCGCCAATATCTGGGATTTCTTTCCAAGTCCAAGATCTTCAACGCCTACCGGCAGGAACTTCGGGATTTCTCCCAGGATTAATCCGTGAAAATAAACAAGTAACGCCGCAATTTCTTTGCGGCGTTATTCCTTGCAGACCTTTCGGCCCAATTGTAAATTTGGGGATGTAACTGTCTTGCGGGCCTCTCGATCGCCGCCAAGGTAGTGTCCACGTCGGTGCCGGCTCTCTCCACAAGGGCGGGTGCCGATTCATCCCCTACAGAACAAGGCTATTACCAGATTCTCTACAATATAGATGCAGAAAACCAGCAGCACAGCCAGGCTCCAGTTAAGTCCTGCGATGACCACAAAAAGGATGGCTGCCACGGCCAGGCACAGGAAAACGATGCGCTTGGCGTCCAGCAGCTTGTGACCCTTGGCCACCTTCATCCCGAACATAGGAATTTCGCTTACAAGGAGCAGGCCCAGGACCACGGCCAGAGCCGGCAGGAACCACTGAGTACCTGCCCACTGGGCCAGGAAGGATTCCGGATGCAGCGTCACAAAATAGCACAGCGAGCCGCTTACAAGGGCCGCCGTAGGCGTTGCAATACCGATGAAATCCGTGCTCTGACGCTCGTCCACGTTGAACTTGGCCAGGCGCAGGGCGCTCATCACGGCCAGGAAAACGGGAATCACTTCCGTCCAACTGTCCACGCCGCATTGCTGCATGGCCCCAATGAGGATGGCGGTGGGCAGCACGCCGAAACTCACCATATCGGCCAGGGAATCCAGTTCCTTGCCCATAGGTGAATAGGCATTGAGCATACGGGCTGCCAGACCGTCACCGAAATCGCAGACGGCGGCAATGAGCATCAGGATAAAACCGTAATCCGGCCTTCCCTGCAAAGCAAACACCACCCCCACCGTACCGCACAGGACACTGGTGGAAGTGATGGTGTTAGGGATGTACTTGGTTAAAGACATTTACTTGATGCCAATCTTTTTGAGGATCTCCTTGGGAACGGCTTTCTTGTTCACCATGATGTTGAGGGTCTTGCCCTTGGCAAATTCCTCAGACATATACCAGAGGCCCTTGTAGGCACCGGTCTCGCCCCAGGAGTTCTTGATCATATAATACTTGTTACCGTTCTGGTCCTTGGCAATGCCATAGAGGTGCATGCCGTGGTCGTCGGTGGAGGTCTTCTCGTCGTAGTACTGCTGACGGAGTTCCTGGGTCACCTTGATTTCCTTCACGGCGGGCTTGGCCTCGGGCTTGGGAGCATCGGCCTTGCCAACCCAGCGCTCCTGGTCGGAACCGGCGGTGGGTTTGGCCTGGGTGTCAATCAGCAGGCCCAGACCGTCGCGGGTGAAACCGGCCTCGGATACGTCACCACCCCAAGCCACGGTGTAACCGTTCTCCACGGCGTAGTCCATAATGGACATAAACTCGTCCAGAGGCAGGTTCCAGGAAGGAGTGCAGCGCCAGTTGTCCTGGACCTCCATCGCAAACTGGGTGTAGAAAGGATGATGGGTATAGGAGGTGAAGCCAATGTAGTCGTCCAGGTTGATGCCCTGAGCGTCACGGTAGCTTTCAGGAGTATAGGTAACACCGTTCACCACGAAGGTCTCGGGAACCTGGCCCATATAAGCGTCCAGGATACCGTCTACGCCCTTGGGCCATACCTTGGTGAGTTTGCGGTTGGGGTTCTTCACAATAGCGTTCACATAGCCCTTGAGGCCGGCGTCCAGTTCTCCCTGCACGGGGAGGTCGTAGCCGTACTGCATACCGGTGTAGGCCTTCTGATCTACCAGGCCATAAGCTTTGGCGGTCTCAATCACATCGCCGAAATCGGAACCTACGGCAAAGTTCATACTGCCGTCCAGGCGCACGAACTTGATGGCGCGGTCATAGTAAGAACGGCGCACGATGAACATCTCGGAGAAGTCCGGATACAGGGCGGGATCCTTGATGCCCTTGGCCTTGATAACCTCGGACTCCAGGAAAGACAGCGTGCTGAAGCACCAGCAGGTACCGCTGTTGTTCTGGTTCTTGACGGAGGTGATAGGGTTCTCCTTGACTACGGTGAAAGTGAAGTCAGAGGGTTTGACCGGCGCTGCCGGACGGGACTGCGCAAAAGCGCCCACTGCAAGCAAGGCAGTAAATGCAAAAGCAAAAGTACGTTTCATATCTTTGTTTGAATAAAGTGTCTAATCACAAAAATAGAAACAATTCTTCACTTTTCCAAGGGACAGGGGCGGCCACTGGGGACGGGGGCGAAAACTTGCAACTACGGGCCAAAATGTGTATTTTTGCAGGATATATGAGAAAGCACATTTTACTTACTGTACTGGCCGTTGCGGCGCTGGCTGCGTGCAAGCAGACGGCCAAGGTGCAGAGACAGTCTATGGGACTGGTACAGAGCATAATGGCCGATACCACCGGTCTCCGCGAAATAGCAGAATACGCCGGAAAAACCGGGGCCGACGGCTCCATAGCCATCTTTGGCGAACCGGAAGAAGTGATGGCCCTGGCCCGTCGCTTCCGGGACGTGGACCTGATGGACAATGTGGACGGCCGCGAGAAGAGAGATTCGCTGCCGGACTTTGCCGGCGAAGTCATTGTGGGTATCGAGGACAAGTTCAACGCTCCCTACAGCCACTTCCTGGCCGAGGGCGGCTCGGTGGACAGTCTAAGGGACGTAGCCGTTTTGGGCGCCCTCCAGGCCTGGGACACCACCAGAAGGAAAGAAGCCGCCAAGATCCTTATCTATCCTTCTTCCCTGCAGGCCCGGTACGGGTTCAGCGATGTGGATTCCCTGCAGCGTCTGGCCGGCGGCAAGTGCCACTTGCTGTCCCCGGTGAAGATCCTGCTGGACCAGGCCTTTGACAAGGGCACCAACGTACTGGTGTGGGCCCCCGAGGCCGTGAAGAACGCCAAGGTCTGGGAGCAGGCCTTTGCCCGCCGGAACTATACGGACAAGAACATCGCCGTTTACACATCGGCCCCTTCCAAAGACATCCACAACCAGCTGCGCGAGATTCTGAGGCAGTATCAGGTGACCGGCCTTCCGCTGGATGCCCTCATCGTGGACAGTTACCAGACAACCATCGGCCCTCTTGAATCCGAACTCCGGATTATCCGTACCGCCGCTACGGAGGAGGATGCTGCTTTTGACAAAATGCTGTCGGCCCAGTTCAAGTTCTATGAGCCGGCCGATGCAATCATCCGCACAACGTATGGCATCCTGCGGGAAGAGAACCTCTTTGCGCACCGTATTGCCCGTCCTGTTGTCAAGATTTACGAATATGTTCCAGAGCTCTATTAGTCCTGACGAGATAGCCGCCCTGGAACTGGCTTCGTTCCCCGGCGAGATTGTGGTGGTAAACGCCGAAGACGAGACGTTTGCCCAGGCCATCAAGTACCTGAAGCGGCAGACGGTGCTGGGCTTCGATACCGAGACCCGTCCCACTTTCTCCCCGGACCAGCACTCCAACGGAACGGCCCTCCTGCAGCTTTCGGGCAGCGGAAAGGCCTTCCTGTTCCGCCTCCAGAAATGCGGCCTGCCGCGGTCCCTGGCCTCCATCCTGGCCAACCCCAACATCATCAAAGTGGGCGCCGCCACGCTGGACGACATCCGCGGCCTTCAGAAGATTACCAAGTTTGCCCCCAAGGGCTTTGTGGATCTCCAAAGCCAGGTATGGGAATGGGGCATCCGCGACAAATCCGTAAAGAAAATGACGGCCATCATCCTGGGCGTCAAGATTTCCAAGGCGCAGCAGCTGAGCAATTGGGAGGCCGATAAGCTCTCCGAAAGCCAGCAGCGTTACGCCGCCACCGACGCCTGGGTGTGCCGGGAGATGTACCTCAAGCTCCAGGCCTCCGAAAAGAACCCCTTAGAGCAGAATCAGCAGAATGGATAAGATCATACTCAAACCCCGGCGGGAGGAGTCGCTCCTGCGTTTTCACCCCTGGGTATTCTCCGGGGCTGTAGCACAGATAGTGGGACATCCGGCCGAAGGAGACCTGGTAAGCGTATGTTCGGCCGATGGCAAACTCCTCTGCTGCGGGCACTACCAGATAGGTTCCATCGCCGTCAGAGTGCTGAGTTTTGACGAGGACCCCACGCAGGCCGATTTCTGGCTGCGTATGCTCACGAGAGCCTACAAGCTCCGCGAGGCATATGGGCTCACCACCTCCGAGACCACCAACTGCTACCGCCTGGTACACGGCGAAGGCGACGGTCTCCCGGGCCTGATCATCGACTACTACAACGGCGTCTGCGTGCTCCAGGCCCACTCTGTGGGCATGTTCCGCGCCAAGGCCGCCATAGCCGCCGCCCTCCAGGAACTCTACGGCCCCACCCTGAAAGCCGTCTACGACAAAAGTTCCGGCACCGCCCCCTTCAAGGCCGGGTTGGAATTAATAGATGGATATCTATATAAAGCCGATGGCTTTGACACCGACGAGCAGGCCGTCCTGGAAAACGGCAACAAATTCCTTGTAAACTGGTGCGAAGGCCAGAAAACAGGGTTCTTCCTGGACCAGCGGGAAAACCGCTTCCGGGTGGGCCAGCTGGCCGCCGGCCGGCGTGTGCTCAACCTCTTCTGCTACACCGGCGGCTTCTCCATTTACGCTCTGGCCGGCGGGGCCACGCACGTGGACTCCGTGGACAGCTCCAAACGGGCCATGGAGATGGTAGACCGCAATGTAGCCCTGAACGGATTCACCCCGGAGCAGCACACCTCCTACTGCACCGACGCCATTGAATTTGTAAAGAATGTTCCGGACGGTGCTTACGACCTTATGATTGTGGATCCGCCGGCATTTGCCAAGCACCGCGGAGCTCTCAAGAATGCATTAAGGGCCTACCAGCGGCTCAATGCCGCCGCCATTGCCAAGGTGGCGCCCGGCGGCTTCGTGTTCACCTTCAGCTGCTCGCAGGTAGTGGATAAAGAGGCCTTCGCCCTGGCCGTCTTCAGCGCCGCCGCAGAAACGGGCCGAAGTGTCCGCATCCTGGACCGCCTAAACCAGCCCGCCGACCATTCCGTCAACATCTACCACCCCGAAGGAGAATACCTGAAGGGCCTCCTCCTATACGTAGAGTAAACGTTGGGGACCGTGAAATAGAAGTAACTATTAATCAAATAATTATGAAAATCCTCCTCCGATTATTTCAGAGGAGGATTTTCATAAGGTAATATAAATCAAAGACTTACATTTCACGGCTGATTATTCATCTGAGAAGTCGATCGCGTCCCAGATCTGCTCCAGGGCGCGGCGGTCCTTTTTGGTGGGACGTCCGGCACCCCGGTCCCGGGTCACGAAGAAGGTCTCCACCGGGGCCTTGAGTTTATTGATTTCTTCTTCCGGCGTCAGGTTCTCGGCATAGTCCGGAACCAGTTTGGCCCCCAGCCGATGGTCTACCAGCTGAAGGACCTTGTACGTAAACGTGGCTACACCTTTCCGTACCGTTATGATTTCCCCGGGAGCCACGGCCCGCGACGGCTTGGCGTTCACCGTCCCCACTTTCACCTTACCCCCCTTGCACGCATCCGTCGCATCCGTCCGCGTCTTGAACACCCGGATGGCCCAAAGGTACTTATCAATTCTTACTTCTTCCACTATTCTTCTACTGGTTCAGAAACAATATCATTATCGGCCCGGGGATCCATTCTCACCTCCAGCACTACGGCCGCATCGCCTACCGGCGCCAGCGTAAACTCTGACAGTTCGGCGGGGACCAGGATCAGTTCTCCGGCCTTGATGGTGAACTTGTCCTCCTTGGTCTTGAGGGTGGCCTCGCCCCCTACACAGATATAGATGAGGAACGTCTCCTCAATGCCGGCATGGCTCTCGAGCGGGGACTTCAGGTGTATCTGACCCACCGTGAACTGGTCTTCGGCCGCCAGGAGCTCCCTGGACGGCGCGGCCGTACGGTGATACTGGTCAAAGTTGATGAGGTCGAACGCCTCCTCCAGATGCATTTCACGGTCGGTGCTGCCCCAGTCGTGCAAACGGAACCAGAGTTCGGAGCTTTCGGCAATCTCCAGGAGCGTCACGTCCTTGGCGGCGTGCACCAGGCCGGGGGTAATGAGGTAACTCTCCCCCACCCGGGGCTTCACGGAATACAGAAGGTCTTCCACCGAGCCGTCGGCGCAGGCACGGAAGAATTCTTCGGCCCCTACCGGACGCTTGAAGCCCAGGTACAGACGGGCCTCCGGACCCACTTCCGTAACGTACCACAGAGCGGTCTTGCCAAAAGCGTCGTAGCGCTGCTCGGCGGTTTCGTCATCAGGGGTGATGTGCAGGGACGTTCGGCCCTTTATGTCCAGCTTCTTCACCAGCACCGGGAACTGCGTCCCGTACCAGTCAAAAGCCGTTTCGCCTACCACACGCTCCAGGTAGGTCTGCATAATATCGCTCAGCGTATTGCCTTTGAGCCATCCCTCAACGGCTACAGAATCCACGAATCCTAGATCGGCCAAAAGGTAATCCACGTGCCCCCAGGGCATCTCCTGCCCCTCCGGCAGGAACTTCATCGGAGAAAGTACTTTATTTTCCATACTGCAAAGTTACATATTATTTGCCACAGATGGGCTTAAAATCACACCACTCACAGGTTTTGGACTCGGTGGTGCGGCGGAAGGGGGTGGAGAGGTCCACGATCTCCGCCAGGAGGGCGTGAACGCCTTCCAGCGCCAGCCGGCAGAACTCCGCCGAAACCGGAGCGTCCGGAAGAGGGGCCGAAAACAGCCGAGCCGTGCTATAAATGGAGTTGACAAGGGATGCCCGGTCGGAGCCGGGCATGACGGAACGGTCGGAGCCGGCTTGACCGGCAATCTCTACCATATAATCATACAAGAACAATTGCAGGGCGATTTTGGGGCGCTTGGAGTTGTCGGGGCCGAAGAGGGCCGAGACAACCGAGGCGGCGTTGGAATCGTCGATCAGGATCTCGTTATCGGAGACGTGGCCGGTCTTGTAGTCCACAATGCGGACCTCACCGGGCTTGTAGCTGTCCAGACGGTCCACGTAGCCCACGAACTTGAAGCCGTCTATTTCGCCGGACACCGGACGTTCGAGGCCCAGAATGCGGAAGCCCTCGGAACGGGCCTCCTCCAGCAGGGACAGATCATGCTTAAGCGTCTCCTCCACGTATCCGAACAGGATGTTCTCCAGCACCAGATTCCGGCCCGTCACCTCGAAGGAGTTCATCGCCTTCAGGATTTCCTCCCGGATGAGGGCCTTGAGACGGGCCTTATCGGCCAGCATCGAAGAAAGTTCGGCCTTGGAAAGGAGAGGTTTCTCGGCTCCGCTCGAAATGACAAAAGGCCCATACAGCGTCTGCATCACGTGATGGAAGACGTTGCCCAGCATCCCGGCGTCCAGGGATTCGGAGACTTCATCGGCCGCCTTGAGGCCCTCTACCACCTGGTAGTAGAACTTGGCGGGGCAGGCCAGGTAACTCTGAAGGGTACTGGCCGACAGATGCCCAGCCCGAATCTTCTCCACGTGTTCGGCGGTTTTGGGGATATCGGCCTCCTCCTCCACCGTATGGATAGAGGCCGATGCCGCCAGCCGCCTCAAAGGCCACTGGAAGTGGTACTCCAGCTGCTTGATATAGCGGCTTTCCTCGCCGTTCTTGAGGCCCTCGGTACGGTTGTCGTAGATGAGCCACACGCGCTCCGGACGCTGCATCATCCGATAGAAATAGTACGCCCACACGGCGTCCTGGTACTCATAGGTAGGCAGGCCGAAACCCCTCCGCAGCTCCGGAGGAATAAAAGAGGCCGATACGCTTCGCCGGGGAAACATCCCCTCGTTGGCACTCAGGATCACGAGGTTGCGGAAATCCAGGGCACGGGTCTCCAGCGGGCCCATCACCTGCAGGCCCTGCAGCGGCTCACCCCTGAACGGGACCGAAATCCCCTGCAACGAGCGCTCGATAAGCCTAATATGGGTAGCCGGCAGCACCTCCAGATCCATTTCCCGGAGGATGTTGAGTTCCTTATGGCACCGGGCCACAAAGTCCAGCTCCAGCAGGTCACCAGTTTGGGTAAGGGCCTGGCCGATGAAAGACAACAGCTCAGAAAAGTAGTCTTCTACTCTATGGTTCTGTTCAATGCTGGCTATGGTAGTACTCTGAATGACCGGCCGAAAGAGCAGTTCCAGCAGCGGTCCGCCCTTCAAATCCTCCACCGGAATATAATACTTGGCAGCTGCCTTCACACCCGCAATCACGGCCTTCTCTTCCTCCGTGAAGAGCTGCTTCAGAAGCCCGGAAGAAAGCACTTCGCGGAGTTCCCGGTGGTAGAAGTACCACCTCCCGCCGGTCTGTCGCAGCTTCAGTTGCATCTGGCCCAGGGTGGACAGCAGCGCAAACGTGGAGCTCCCCGTCATAGGATAGCCCATGGTAACATTCACGTTGTCGCAAGACTCCGGAATGGAGTTCAGAAGCGGCAACAGCAACGATTCGTCCGGCAGTACGAATGCCGTCTCAATATCATCTGTCACACCGTGACCCAGGATCCACGGGGCGAGTTTGGTTTGGCCTACGGAGGACGGAACGGAGATGACAGTAACCTCGGGGCGAGGGCCGGCTTCTACAGGGAAGGCCTGGGGATAGTCCACGATGTTGCGGCGCATAAAGAAGGAGGCCTTGTTGGCGCGGTCGCGAATTTCGTCAGAGACGTAGTCCCAGACAAATTCGGCCAGGCCGGCGTCCCGCATACGGGACAGCACCAGGCGCTCGCATTCGTTGAGCGCATTGAGGCCCACGAACACGTAGCCGGAGACCTCCGGGAAGGTGGCAGCCAGCACATCGGCCACCGATTCCCCGGAACGCAGCCGGCCGGCCAGGGCCCTATACACCATACCCTCGTACGCCATTCCGGAAGCCTTCAACGAAGCATTGAAGTCCCTATACAGCGGGTACAGAAGGTTCCACAGGCGCAGGAACCTAGCCTTTACGTCTTCGCCTTCGGGGTTGAGTTTCCATCGGCCCGAGGCATCCCGGAAATGCGCCAGGAAGTGCGCGATGGCCTCTTTCTGTCCCTCGCTCAGGTACTCGAACTGGTCCTGGATGGCCTTGAAATCCCCCACATTCTGCATCAGGCCGGGGGCATCCACCAGGTACTTGTCCACGTCGTCAAAATCGGCCAGCAACACCTCTCCCCAGAACAGGAAATCGTCCAGACTTTCGGCCTGGGGATTCAAAGCCGTGTAGCATTTATATAGTTCCAGAAGCAGGCGCAGGCGGTCGGAGGTATGGGCATCGGCCACCTTGTAGAAAAAGTCGTTGATGGTATACAGCGGCGGCACGGGCATAGGCGCCCCCACCAGCAGTTCCCCCAGGTACTTCTTGAAGAAGACCAGGGAACGCCGGTTGGGGAAGATGAAACAACGCTTCTGTATGTCCGGGGCCGCCAGGTAATGGGCCGCGACCTGCTTGAGGAAAGGCGTCATTTACTCTGCGTACTCGTAGCCAAAGTAACGGTCTTTCTTGAGGGCCGGAACGCCGGTCTTCATCCAGGCCGGTTCCGGTGCACCCTTCATATAGTAGTCAAAGAACTGCTGCAGGCGGATGGTCAAGTCCTTCCGGTTCCTGCGCTCCCTCAGGTTATGGGCCTCGTTGTTGTACTCCAGCAGCCAGGCGGGTTTGCCCAGACGGCGCAGGCCCATAAACATCTCGATGCCCTGGTACCACGGCACGGCGCCGTCGGCGTCGTTGTGCATAATGAGCACCGGAGTGGTGACATTGGGAAGTTTGAACAGGGCCGAGTTCTCCATATACAGTTCGACACCGTCCCAGAGGCTTCGGCCTATGCGGCTCTGTCCCTGCTCATACTGGCCCTGCCGGCTGCTGCCGCTTTCCCAGCGGATACCGCCATAGGCCGATGTCATATTGCTCACCGGAGCACCGGCACCGGCGCACTTGAACATACCCGTGCGGGTGATGAGGTAAGCCACCTGGTAGCCGCCCCAGCTCTGGCCCTGGATGGCCATATTGTCCTTGTCAATCCAAGGGAACTTGGTAAGGCTCTGGGCACCGGCTACAATGCAGTTGTAGGCACTCTCGCCAGGGATGCCGCCAGCATAGACGATGTCCGGAACAAACACCACGTATCCGCGGGACACGTAGAAGGTGATGTTGATGATGGACCAGCTGGGCTGAACGGGAATGTTCTTGTACAGCGTCTCGGAGTTCTTCTCGTAGAAGTAGATCATCACCGGATACTTCTTGTTGGCGTCGAAGTCTTCCGGCTTGTAAAGGAGGCCGTCCAGCTTGGTGCCGTCAAAGGCGTTCCAGTGGTACAGCTCCACGGTGCCCCAGTTGTAGTCTTTCTGCTGAGGGTTGATGGCGGAGAGCTTCTGCTCGGTCTTGCCCAGCGTGGTGGTGTAATACACATCCATCTGCTCGTTGAAGTTGCCTTTCTGGTAGGCGTAGACGTTGGCCTTGGCAGCCTTCTGCACACCGGACCAGGTATAACCGCCCTTCACCAAGGTCTTGAACGTCTTGGCGGGGTTGTTCACCTGCAGGCTGGCCACGCCGTTCTCCTTGGTGATGTGGTCGAAGATGCTCACAAGGATATTCTCAGAAGGGCCGATGTGACGTTCTTCCTCCCTATCCTTGGTGTTGATATAACGATAGGTAAGGTTCTTCTCACGGCCAGTGGTGATTCTAGTGGCAGCGCTGCCGTCCACCGGAGCCTTCCAGATATCGTATTTGTCATAGAGCAGCACGGCATTCTCCCCTTCCAGCCAGCCGGCCACGCCGTAGGCCTCTTTCATCATAGGGTGGTCGTCGTCCTCGTCCCAGAAACTCACGCCGGGGGCCAGAACGTGCTTGGCACCGGTAGCATTGTTGTATATGTTCCAGCACTGCTCCGGATAATCCCACCAGATGACGTACTGGGCCAGCGGGGACAGGGAGACGGAGGCAATGCGGCCTTCGGTCACCTTAGCCTCTCCGTTGGGGCCCACGACGCTCACGGCCTGGGTGTTCTGGTAGTTCCACTGCGTCTCCACAGGGTTCACGGTGCGGACTTTCAGGTCATAGGGGCCATCGCCTCTATTGCCCTGCATATAGCGCACCAGGCGGGTGTCGTTCAGCAGGCCTTCGCCCAGGCGCACGGGGTAGGTGCGGGCGGCATCGGCCTTTAAATTCACTTTCTGTACCGGGGGAAGCTGGGCGGCATCCCAGTTCCAGATGTCCAGGCCGGGGAGTTCGAAGGAGACCAGGTTGGTGTCTTTGGGCGGAGTGAGTTCCTGCACGCCCACGTAGATGCGCTGGCCGTTGTGGCTGAAGCTGTAGGAGCTGTTCTCGGTCATACCCCAACCCTCGGGGAGTTGGCCCAGGCCTTCCAGCTTCTGAGCCGTTCCATTAGCATATTTGTAAAGTTCAGCGTGCTTGCTGCCGTCGCTCACCGTGTCGCGGGCCACCAGGAAGAGGGCTTCCGTGGCCTCCTGGTTGAACTTGGGAACAGCGTGCCAGGTGACGGTGTCCGTGAGGAATTTAGCGCCATCGGCCTGGGTGTAGAAGCCGGTCACAAAGCCTTTCTTGCCGGTTTTGCGCACCAGGCCCAGTTGCAGGCCTTTGCTGGCCACCTCATATTTGTCGATGTTCTGGAGGGTATCCATCTTGGCATCGGCCCATTGATACACTACCAGCGGATTGCCCAGCTTGTCCTTCTTCTTGCGAGCCTTGACGGGCATCACAAAGCTGGTGTCCGTGGTGGTGAAGGCGAAGCCGTCAATCGAGTGCTTGCCCATCTTGAAGTCTTTCACGTTGGCGAACTTGGTGACCTTGCCGGTGGACAGCTCGATGATGGCGAGGCTGTCTTTGGGCATGTCATCGGCCTTCTTTTTCTGGATCTTGGCCCTTCTGGTTTTCTGGAACTGGGGCTTGATGAGGCACACGGCAAACTTCTCGTCTTCCGTGAGTCTGGCGCGATAACCGCGGGGGATTTCAATCTCCCGGCCCTTCTTACCCATCACTTTGATGGTGAGGACGCCGTCCCCTTCCTGGGGATTGACCTCGTAGCTCACTACGTTACCGGCGGGGGTAATGTTCACATTTGCAACGGATTGCCAGCTGTCGTAAACCGTGTGGTCCAGGGGTTTCTTCTGGGCCTGGAGGCTGGCACTGACAAACACTGCAGCCAAGATAAAGAGGCTCTTCTTCATAAGTAATTAATTTTCTGCTAAATTAGTAAATATATCGGAATTTTCATATATTTGTAGAACTTGGAACTTTTGAATGATTCCAAACAAATAAACACATAAAACTACTGACTGTATGAAAAAGAAATTCAGATGCCTGGTGTGCGGATACGTACACGAAGGTCCCACTCCCCCCGCAGAATGCCCTGTATGTCACGCCAAGGCCGAAAAGTTCGTTGAAATCAAGGAAGGTGGTGACAAGCCCCAGTACGCCGCCGAGCACGTCCTGGGCATAGCCAAGGGCTGCGACCCGGAAATCTGGGCCGGCCTTCAAGACCATTTTGCCGGTGAATGCTCAGAAGTAGGTATGTACCTGGCCATGAGCCGTCAGGCCGACAGAGAGGGCTATCCCGAGATTGCCGAAGCCTTCAAGCGCTACGCTTTCGAAGAGGCCGACCACGCCGCCCGCATTGCCGAACTCCTCGGTGAAGTGGTATGGGACACCAAGACCAACCTCAAGAAACGTTACGAGGCCGAAGAAGGAGCCTGCGAAGGCAAGTTCCTCATCGCCAAACGTGCCAAGGAACTGGGGCTGGACGCCATCCACGACACCGTCCACGAAATGGCCCGCGACGAAGCCCGCCACGGCGCCGGTTTCCTGGGACTCTACAAACGGTTCTTCGAGAAATAGTTTTTGCCCTCCTTAGAAACCGTCATGCCCGGCTCCGACCGGGCATCTCCTGACCAGAGCGCGGTAGACGTCACATTTTTTGTCTCGTCTACCGCGTTTTGGGTACCTTTTCGCGGTAGATGGGACACTTTCTGGCACGTCTACTGCACCTGACCGTGCAGGTAAGCCTGTCTTTCCCCTTCAGGAAACTTCTCGATCGCATACCGAAGCATGGTCCGGGGCATGGTCTGATACCGAACGTGGGGTCCGTCACCCCCGGCCCGACCGGGGGTCTGGCCCTTCAGATAAGCCTCCAGAGCCGCTTTGTCCTTCTTCCCGGCCTCGCGAAGGAGCCATCCCACGGCCTTGTGAATGAGGTCGTGGGGGTGATGAAGCAAAATGTCTGCAATAGCAAAGGTATCCTCCAACTGACCGTGACGGATAAAGGTCATGGTACTGACCATTCCAATCCGCTGCTCCCACATAGTCTTCCCATTCCGGGCCAGATCATAGAGCAGACTCCGGTCCTTGTCCAGGAGCCACACCCCCAGCAGCGGGTAACACGAAAGATCCACCAGGTCCCAGTTATTAATGTACGCCGTATGGGCCAGATAGAACTCCACACACTCCTGCTGGAGATGCCCGGTCGGGGCCGGGCCCTTCGTCATTCCCGGCCCCATCGTCATTCCCGGCTTGACCGGGAATCTCTTCGCGTGGCTGAAGATTTCCACAAGCGTGAGCAAGGCAGCCAGGCGTACCTCGTGATACTCAGAGGTCACACACTCCTCCAGGTCCTCAAACGTCACAGACTTCCAGCACTCCTTAACCACATCACGCGTCACCGGAACCTTAATCCCCAGAAACTTGTCACCATATCCGTACTGCCCCGGCCCCGTCTTGAAGAACCGCGCCAACCCCTCCACCTGGGAAGGATCGGCCTTTGCCAGTATGTTTGTCAGAAGAATGTTCATACTGGCAAAGTTACTCATTTTTTAATCGGAAGAGTCCATCAACTTCGCAGCATCGGCATAACTGACTCCGCAGACGCGAGCTATCTGACTTACATCGGAACTGAAACGGAAGCGGATCTGGCGCATGAATTCGGCCTTTTCTTTTACCAAAAGTTCGGAAAAGGATTCTTTATGGAAGAGGCTTCGGCACAAATCAGGAAGGGCCGATAGGATAATCTGGTCCCGAAAAGCAGGGAGATTCTTATCGGCCTCTAATTTTTTGCGGGCCTTGGAAGAAGTCCTGAAGAAATAATTCATCCGGCTGGCGTCACGAAGGATTCTTTCAACATCCTGAACATCAACGTATTCCTTGGGAAGGATGTAGCCTTCGACGCTGATACGCCAGTCCTTGGGGAGCGAGGAACAGTTGGTGTGGAGGAGACGTTCCCTTTCGCGGTACGAGAGGTCCCTGATTCTCTTTTCAGTCATCGGCCTTTCGGGACTGAAAAACGTATCCCCCGTCCCCCATGGATACTGGCACGGATGGCTGCAGATGTTGGCTACAACACAGTTCATCTGGACATACGCAAACGCTCGCTCCACAGATTCGTCATAATAGGGAATCTCTCTAATATCCAATCCATTTCGTCTCAAGAACTTCTTGATCCCCCACTTCTTTCTCACGTAGATGGAGTAGCGGTGCTTATATTGCTGCATGAAATTCTCCACATCCTGCAGCTCCGCCTTCATCAAGAAATGCACATGGTTGGACATAAGAATGAAGGTTAAGATGTTCACGTTGGGTTGAGCAGCCGCTTCAACGGCCACAAAGTTCATCCCCACTCTGAAGTCTTCCAAATCACGGAACCAAAGTTCGTCTTCCAAATGGTCCGTGGAAACGAGCCAAATCTTACGCATATTAAGTTGTGCCTGATTAGACAGGCATTCTGGCCCCAAAATGAGAAAAATTATTGGTGTAACGAATAATGAAACGTTTAATTGCATTTTCGGCCCTTCAGGCCCTTGTAGGGCCGATTTTTGGAGGTAACCAAACGGATAAATTGCAGAAATAATATGTTTTGGCCGGCTTTTGGGGCCTATAACTGGCTGGCTTAAAGCGACTTGCAAAAATTTATCCGTTTCACAGGAATCGTGCAAAAGTGGGGGTCTGGGAGCGGCAGGGATGGGGGCTGGGAGCGTCGGGGATGGGGTCAGGGACCGGCAGGGATGGGGTCAGGGACCGGCAGGGATGGGGTCAGGGACCGGCTAGGTGCGGTAGACGTCACATTTTTCGGCCCGTCTACCGCGTTTTGGGTACCTTTTCGCGGTAGATGGGACACTTTTTGGCGCGTCTACCGCACTTGAAGGGGATTTTATTATCTTTGTAATGATGAAATCGCCGATTGAGAAACATCCATTCGAACCGTTCCTGCCGGAGAATGCGAAGATTCTGTTCCTGGGGAGCTTTCCGCCGCAGGAGCACCGGTGGTGCATACCGTTTTACTATCCGAATTGGATCAACGATTTTTGGCGAATCATGGGCCTCATCCACTTCGGGGACAAGAACCACTTCTGCGTGCCGGATGAAAAACGGTATGACGAATCGGCCATCCGCGCATTCTGCACGGCCGAAGGCCTGGCCTTCTACGACACCGCCTGCGAGGTGCGTCGGCTCAAAGATAACGCCTCCGACGCCTTCCTGGAGGTAGTTACCCCAACCGACATTCCGTTCCTTCTGGCCCGAATCCCCAACTGCCGCACGCTGGTCACCACCGGAGAGAAAGCCACCGAAGTCATCGCCTCCCGCTACGGTTGCCCCGTTCCGCCCGTTGGAGGTTTTGTGGATATCGTCATGCCCAGCCTTTCCTCCTCATCCCGGGCTTTGACCCGGGATTTCCGCTTCTGGCGCATGCCCTCCACCTCCCGTGCCTATCCCCTTCCCCTGGAGAAGAAGGCCGATGCTTACCGGCAACTATTCTAATATCCGATCAAGAAAATCTGAAGGAGTGATGGCAGGGATGTCCGAGGACTCGAAGTCTGACACATCTCGGGTCACGATCAGGTCACATCCACCCGATTTGGCCGATTCCAACTGCAACGCATCCTCTATGTCTTGCATGGGACTATCCAACATAGCCTGAACGTGTTCAGGCAGAGATGGTAGCACCTTGATGGTAGAGGTAAGTTCCTGAATAATAGCCTTCTTTCTATCGCTAGTTATGTTCTTGATCACATAAGCTATGGTAGGAATAGAGAGAATGGACATATAGAGCTCCACGGCCCCACTCTTCCCCAATCTTATGATAGTATCCGCGTCGTTGGAAAACCGGATGATTTCACGGACTACAACTGCGTCCAACAGGACATTCGTATCCAGAAATGCTCTCATCGCGACAGAATGTATTTAAGACGGTCATCAGACCCGATCTCTTCTTGAGTGATCTGAATACGGGGGCCAAGATTGAGTTCTATTTTCTCCAAATCCGAACGCTTCACTCTGGGGAACACCAGATTATCTAGTGTCTTGCGCTTGGGAACGAGTTTGATAGCGTCACCAACCTCGACGATATCGAACTCAGTGGCCGAAGTAAACCCATGCTTCTTAATAATACGTGCCGGAATAATAATGGCATTGCTATTGCCCACCGGAATCAGTTTGTGCGTCATAACGGGTAATGCTGCAGGTGTCATGGCAAAAGTAGAAAAATTATAACAATTTAACAAATAATACTAACATTTTTGCAAAGATAACAACAGCCCTAAGGGAAACCACAATTTTGGCAAGGCTTGCCAGAATTTGGAAATGACGGAAAAAGGTGTATACCTGACAGGCGATTCCGGAGAAAAGCGCTATCTTTGAAAAAAGAATCAGATATGCTAAAGATTGGAGACAAGATGCCCGCCTTTGAGGTGGTGGATCAGGACGGAAAGACCGTCAAGTCCGAGGACTTCATAGGAAAGGGCCGAAAAACCATCATCTACTTCTACCCCAAAGATAATACGTCGGGTTGCACGGCCGAAGCCTGCAGTTTCCGGGACAACTACGCGGAGCTCACGGCCCAGGGCTACAACGTAGTAGGAGTAAGCAAAGACAGTGTGAAATCGCACGCCGGCTTCCGGGCCAAGTACGAACTCCCCTTCCGCCTCCTCTCCGACCCTTCCACAGAAATGCTACAAGCCTTCGGAGCCTGGGGCGAGAAGAAGATGTATGGAAAAACCACCCTGGGAACGCTCAGGCGCACCTTTATCTTTGACGAGAATGGCAAGCTGGAACGCATCATCGAAAAGGTAGACACCAAAAACGCCGCCGCCCAGATATGATCAAGCTCATCCTCTTTGACCTGGACGGTACCCTCATAGACTCCCTGGAAGATCTGGCCGAAGCCGTAAACCACGCCCTGGGACTCCGGGGCCTGCCTCTTCATTCAGTCGCCGAATACCGCCGCATGGTAGGTCACGGTGTCCGGAACCTCGTGAAACAAGCCCTGGAGACCAGTATCTGTCATACCGAGCGAAGCCCCTTCTGTCATACCGAGCGAAGCGAGCGTATCTCCTCAGACCAGGTCTCCGACGCCTTAATCGACTCCGCCCTCTCAGACTTCAAAGCCTACTACCAGGCCCACATAGACGTACACACCCGGCCGTACCCCGGCATCCCCGAACTCCTTACCGACCTTCAGGCCCACGGCATCCAGCTGGCCGTCGCCTCCAACAAGTTCCAAGAAGGAACGGAATACCTCATTCAGCGGTTCTTCCCGGGAATTCGGTTTGTCGCCATCCTGGGGAACCGCCCCGGCGCCCCTCTGAAACCAGACCCGGAGATAGTACAGGAAGTATTAAGAAAGGCCAAAGTCCAACCGGCCGATGCCCTCCTGGTCGGAGACTCCCCCACCGATATGAAAACCGCCGCCAACGGAGGAATCGAATCCATAGCCGTCACCTGGGGCTACAGGACGGCCGAAGAACTCGCCGGCCACCATCAGGTAAACAATGTTGAAGAACTCCGGAACCAGCTCCTGAAATAAACGTGAAATAGAACCACAAAATTTACAGCGACTTACACGAATCTTCCTCCGCATTTTACGGAGGAGGATTTGTTTAAGCCGCTCTGTACTAGTCACTTCCATTTCACGGATAGAATGTGAGAGAAGATAATAACGGGCACCGCCGCCTCGGTAACGAGGCTCGGCGGCTACAGACTCCGTCTGTTGCCCGCTGTGAGGGAAAGGTTGGGGAACGGAAGGCACCGCAGCCGGAGTATACGACATCCGGCTGCTACGGAACAACCCCTGCACGGGCTCCATTAAAGGGCCCATGCAGGGGTTGCCCGTTGCCCACTTCAGGCAGAGAAAAAAAGAAAGAAGGGATGGGGGCCTCCCGGGGCCCCATCCCTTCTCTGGGGTCTTCCTTCTTGGGCCGTAGGCCCGGCACCCGACCCCCGAATAAATGTGTGCCAACCTTTGAACCTAAGGGCATGTGATATTCGCTGCCATTGGCAACTCTGTTGGGGTGTAGGTTAAAGAAAGGGCGCGGCGTTTGCCCACAGGCAAACGAGGCGTAACCGCTGGCATAGGCTCTTGCACCGCACCCAAAGCTACTCTGGGCGTTGCACTGTCTCTCGCGCTTCTTCTGACTTAACGGCCAGGTGAGTTAGACGTGCCGGACGGGAGATCCCGGGTCAAGCCCGGGATGAAGGGTAAGGGTCTAGTAGACTTTCACTTTCAGTTTGGCGTAGGCTCTTTCGACTTTAGCCAGGGCCTTTTCGACGGATTCGTCGCGGGCCAGGAGGACGCCCATACGGCGGTGGCCCTTGATGAAGGGCTTGCCAAAGAGGCGGATCTGGACATTAGGTTCGGCCAGAACCTCTTCCAGGTTCTCGAACTCCACCATATTGGTGTCTCCTTCCACCACAATGGCCTTGGAAGCCGACGGGCCGAAGAAATTCACCGACGGGATGGGAAGCCCCAGCACGGCACGGGCGTGGAGGGCAAACTCGGAAAGATCCTGGGAAATCATCGTAACCATACCGGTATCGTGCGGGCGGGGTGAGACCTCGCTAAAGAGGACATCGTCCCCGCAGATGAACATCTCCACGCCAAAAATACCATAGCCACCCAGGGCGTCGGTAATCTTCTTGGCAATATCCTGCGCCTGGGCCAGGGCCTTGTCACTCATAGGCTGGGCCTGCCAGGATTCGCGGTAGTCGCCATCTACCTGATGATGGCCGATGGGATTGAGGAACGTAGTGCCCCCGGCATGACGGACGGTGAGGAGGGTAATCTCGTAATCGAACTTCACAAAACCTTCCACAATGACCTCACCGGCACCGGCGCGGCCGCCTTCCTGGGCAATGGCCCAGCATTTATCGGCATCGGCCGGGGTCTTGCAGACGCTCTGTCCGTGACCGGAAGAACTCATAATGGGCTTCACCACGCAGGGCGTGCCCACGGCGGCGATGGCGGCTTCAAATTCGGCCCGGGTTGCCGCGAAGCGGTAGTTGGAAGTGGGAAGGCCCAGCTTCTCGTGCGCCAGCTGGCGGATGCCCTTGCGGTTCATAGTGAGGAACGTGGCGTTGGCCGTGGGGATCACGTTGTAGCCTTCCTTCTCCAGCTCCACCAGCGTGGGGGTGGCGATGGCTTCCACCTCGGGGATGATGAGGTCCGGCTTTTCCGTCTCTATGATTTCACGGAGTTTGGCTCCGTCCAGCATAGACAGCACGTAGCTGCGATGAGCTACCTGCATAGCCGGCGCGTTTTCGTAGCGGTCCAGCGCAATCACTTCTACGCCATAACGCTGCAATTCCAGGGCAACCTCTTTGCCCAATTCTCCCGAGCCGCACAGCAAGGCTTTCTTGGCAACCTTGGTGAGCGGAGTTCCGATTTTTACCATAAGTTCGTTAAGATTTATTTGTCAATAACCCGACTGGCAAGCTCTGCATCCAGCTTTTCGTAGACGGAGTTGTTGGATTTGTACTCGGGGACCATCTCCTTCATCTTTCGGACGGTCTCCATATTGTCGTACTGTTTGGCAGTTTCGAACAGATCTTCAATCTCCTTGTTCACCTCATCGTAGTCGTACTCCCGCACCTGGGCAATACGGATCTTCTCGTGGAACGTGGGCTTGGTGCCTTCCATCTCATTGAGAACCTCTTCATAGAGCTTCTCTCCCTCACGGAGACCGGTGTACTCAATCTTTACATTCTTGGCACCGGAGAGGGCAATCATACGCTTGGCAAGGTCTGCGATCTTAACGGGAGCCCCCATATCAAAGACAAAGATTTCACCGCCATTGCCCTTGGTACCGGCTTCCAGCACCAGCTTGCAGGCCTCAGGGATGAGCATAAAGAAACGAACGATATTCTCATCCGTCACCGTCACGGGACCGCCTCTCTTAATCTGCTCACGGAACAGCGGAATTACGGAACCGTTGGAGCCCAGCACATTACCAAAACGCGTGGTCACAAACTGGGTATATTCCGGATAGTCCTTGCTTCCCTTGCCTGACACCTTGGACTTACGATTCTCCAGGGCCTCCAGCTTGAGCTTGCGGTCCAGACTCTGAACATAAATCTCGCAGATACGCTTGCTGCAGCCCATCACATTGGTGGGATTCACAGCCTTGTCGGTGGAGATCATCACAAACTTCTTCACCCCGCAGGCAACGCTGAGGTCGGCAATAATCTTGGTACCCCAGATGTTATTGAGAACCGCCTCGGAAGGGTTGTCCTCCATCATAGGCACGTGCTTATAAGCAGCGGCGTGGAACACATACTCAGGCTTGAACTCTTTGAAGATATGCTCCATCCGCGTACGGCGGTCAATGCTGCACACCACCACCTCGCTGGGCACATCGGGGAAATCCTTGGCCATCATAAGGCGAATGTCGTGCTGCGGAGTTTCGGCCTGGTCTATGAGCATCATCTTGGCGGGCTTGAACTGGGCCACCTGGCGCACAATCTCGGAGCCTATTGAACCGGCGGCGCCCGTAATGAGCACCCTCTTACCGGTGAGCTGCTCACCCACGGACTTCATATCCACGCGAATCTCCTGACGCGGCAGGAGGTCTTCTACGCTCACTTCCTTCATATGGATATGCTCGGCCTCACTCTCCAGAATCTCTCCCTGGCGGATGGTTGCTTCCTCCGCATCGTGGGCCATGAAAATCTTACAGCCGGCGCTGATGAACACATCCTGAATCTTCTGGTTGCGGCGGAACTCCTCCACGCGCATAGGACTCACCAGCAAGCCTTCGATATGCTCCCTTTTGATGATGGTTTCAAAATCGTCGTCAATGCCGTAGACTTTCACACCCATCAGACGCATGCCCTTGAGCTTTCCGGAATGGGAGATGAAGCCCTTGAGCTTAAACTGCTCCGGCTTCTGCATACGGATGTACTTGGCAATGCCCACGCCACCGGTCATAGCGCCGTAGATGAGCACGTTTACGGCCTTGGAGCTGGTATTGGCCACATCGAAGAGCACCTTCACAATAATACGAAGGCCCCACATGCAAGCCGTAGCCAGCAGGAACGTGACAACGGTCTTGATGGGCGAGATGGCACTGATCAGTTCAATCCCCTGCCAACTGCCTACCAGCGTCACCGCCATAGCCAGCGCCAAAGAGAGCGTATTGGCATAGGTAAGTTTGAGCAGGTCCACAAAACTGGAATAGCGCAGCACGCCGGAATAAGTACGGAAAATGCGGGCGCCAATAAAACTGATACCCGCATAGATAAAGGCCGAAATAAATACGGCCTCATGATGTTCGTAAGTTATCTGCGAATTGCTGCTGACCCAGTAGGTTAAAACCGCACAGCCAAAGACGATGGCTGCATCTGCCAACATAATGACCCAGTACGGCAACACACGCTTGCTGAAGTACCAGTTGGACAGCTTTTTAATAATATCTCCGCTTTGCATCAAAACAGCCAATAATAGGGTTGGAATACAAAGATAGCGAAAGTATTTTGATTTTCCTGCAAGTTGGGAAGGAATCCGTCTATTTGAAAACCTCTATGTGAATACTTAGTTTCTCCGCACTGACGGTGTAAGAGCCAGGAACCGTAAAGTCAAAGACCGCATGGTCCCCCTCCGGATTGGGTTGTATGTCTCCCGGAGTCACCCTAATCAATTCAGGCCGATACAAACCCTCGCCGTTACGATAGGTAGCATACATCTTTGCATGACCATTCTTCAAATAGAGATCCCAGTCACTAATCTCCAGCGTTCCTTCCGGACCTTCGACATCCAGCGGATTCAGCTGGTCCCTGATGTCCTCCTTTCCGCAAGACACCGACAAGCCACATAATACAACTACCGCAAGTGCAAGAAACAGTTTTTTCATTTCATTCGTTTTATTGTTACGCAAAGATACGAAAAAACTAGACTCGTACTCCCTCATCCCGGGCTTGACCTGGGATCTCCATCCTGTATGCGTTTGTTTCTCTTTTTTGAAATCCTAATGATTGATAGAGCTTGTTCGCGGCTTCCCTTTCCGGCCTTGATGTAAGCTGTAAGTTAATCGGAGCCAGCGTCTTTGCATACTCAATAACGTGCTGCATCAACTGCTTCCCCAAATGCTTTCCCCTATAGCCCGATGCCACCACAACATCCTCAATCGATGCCTTCCTCCCCGTTGGCGACTCAAACACACAAAGCGAAGCACACCCAATGATATGCTCCCCATCCATCACCGCAAAGAAGTGAGTCCCCGGCGCCTCAACCGTCCTTCTTACCATCTCCTCCGTCACTTTGATCGTCGGATCCAACTCCTCCATCAAGGCTATCACCTCCTGCACCTGAGCGTCCGTAAGTGAATTTAGCTCAATAATCTTACTCATATTGATTCACATGCCTATGCTTCCACCAGTTCCTCATATCCCTTTCCTCCAGAACATACTTCGAAGGCCGGCGATGATTAGTTTCTATGAAGTCAATCGCTTCCTGCCACTTATTCATCCTCAGTTCGTCATGTGTCATAGAGCCCTCTATATACTGAAAATCATAGAAATTGCCGCCTCCGTTTATAACTTCCTCAATGCTATTACTACTAATCTTGATTAAGCTAGAACCTCTGCACTGCCCAAAAACATATTGGCATTTTCCCTTAATTTGCCGTATCTTACATCCTGTTATATTTCTATTTACTTATAATAAAACATTATTCTCTTCATTCCATAAGTCATTAATCTTAGCAACAAGATCCCCCTGACAAAGCTGTGATATATCTATCTCTTTATGTATTGTTAGCAATCTAATAGACAATAATTGGGGCCCTGCCTTTGGCCATGCAATTAGATTATATTTACTATCCGTCACTGGTGTACTAATGTCTCGATCAAATGAATAAAACCCTCTCATCGCCATTGATTTAAAAGAGTGGATGTACCATTCTCTTTGGAATTGGGACATCTCATTATTACCTCCATAATTTGCAGGAAATTTCTTCTTCAAAAATACCTCATTCAATTCAACATCTTCAGCTTTGTACAAAACCGGAGCGCTCTTCAAGGCATCCCATATATCATATAAGTTTTCTTGTACTGCAGCCGGTAAATCATCCCCTGCTGATGACACATGTATATAAAACTTCCCTATTCTAATTGCCCAATCAACGTCACGTGTTCGCATCCAAATATTAGTCCTCTTCATAGTCTAATTGTTGAAACAAAGTCTTGCAATTATCACAGTAATCCACAACTTCCCCAGTCTTTGGCCTAATTGCCACACTGAACTTGATATCATCAATACTTGCGTCTTGGTCCAACAGCATACGATTCGCCACATTCTGCTCCGCGCAATAGCCAATAGGATGTCTAACTCCTGCCCTAAAACTTCCTATGGTTCCAAGACGACTAATAATTTCGTCATAAAGCACCTTATGTTGATATGGTTTTTGCTCTTTATGATACCAAGCTTTGAAAAACGGCTTTCTTTTAGGGAAATCTTCTAATACTATCTGCCTTCTTTTTTTCCCTGAATAATCAGAATAGACCGTATTTCGTCCATCTTCACCACAAGACGCGACAACATACGCATCAGATAATCCATGAATCCTTATCACCGCATTGGAGCGCGTTGAAGTGGCATTCAATTTCTTATGATATAGTCCTTTGACACGCTGAAACTCAGTTGAATAAAGCACATGATCCTCCATAGCGGACATTGCATACTCAATAACAGTTGTATTCAAATCCTCAAATGTCATTTGCTTCTCCACTTTTTTAAAATAACAAAAAAAACTCCTTAAGCATCAATCACCTCCTATATGTTTCGGTTCAACCGGCACGACAATTGACGAGAAAAAAGCCCTCACATAATCCTAAATACGTAAACCTTCTTCTATGACTTATAGATAAAAACCACATTAACTCTCTACAATAGGCCAAGAAGTCTTAACTAAAAAAGGCTAACTTCCTAAGACCTTCTTTCCAAACTTCAGGGCAATCCTTATCAAATACACCTCACCTCTACCTCCTGCCAAATCATCTCATACAACCCTAAAGTCCTATAGGAAAAGGCAAAGACGTCGACATACTCAAGTTCCACCATAGCATCCGCTAACAGAGCAAACACTTTTGTAAAAGTAAGCAATCCCTACGACAAACACAAATTACACCTTATACCCCTCCTCCCCAAACGCCGCATTCAGCAGAGCAAACCTATCTGCCAGCTCCAAAGAAGTATACCGAAACACCGCCTTAGACCCTTCACGATGCAACCCCGCCGCGTAGTAATTGATCTGCACTTTGTTGAGCATATCCACATGCGTCTTTCTGGCCAGCTTAGAAGAAGCCACCTCATATAAAGGCCGATACACATTATCCCCCACCTCTGGCTCATACAAGCACACAGGTCTGTCAATTCCGCAATACTCCAGCAACCGCCGCAAAGCCTTATTGTAAAGCTGCTTCTCATAATTGGGATTATGTCCATTGAAACAAAACCGCGTTCTCTGAACAATCTCCCAAGCCGGCTTAATCAACGGCGTCACAATCTCCCGCTTACTCACCCGCGAAGTCTTGGACGGGATATAATGCACATACGGAATCCCCTCCTCCGACACCGCCACCTTCTCCATACTCAGCTTCTTCAAGTCCCCTATCCTGCACCCCAACGCACAATTCAAGACAAACATATCCTTAGCCCACTGCAACTCAGCCGGCACATCAGCCAGCAAAACCCGCCGGAACTCATCAGCCCTTAAATAAAAAGGCTCATCATACTCAACATGCATCACGGAGCGCCTCTTCTCCCCCGACAACTTCCTAAAAGGCGAGCGCCTAATCTCCCCCGTATCTTCCAACTCACTAAAGAACGCCTTCAGCGCCAGCAAATCGCTCACCACCGTATTATTCTTGCACCGCTTCTTGGGCGCCCGTCGTCCTCCGCCCGATGGATAAAGATGAGGATGCAGGGGCACATACTTGTACTCATCATATACAAACTGCCGGTACTCCAGCAGCAAAGAAGAATCAAATTCCCGGGCCGATACCCCCGTGAGCCCATTAATCTCCAGAAACCGCCACAACTTCCTGGCCTTACTAAGCAGCTGAGTATAGCGAGACTCCCCCACCACGCCCACCTTGTGAATCTCCTCCACATAGCGCAGATAACGGCTATACATAGGTTCACGCCGGTTATTGACCACCGGCGACACCCAGGCCGAAAGCACCCTCCCTACCTGCATCTCAAAGATCCGGTCATTCATATCCATCCGCTTCAGCTGCATAAGCGTATAAGCCTTACACATGGCCAGCTTATGTAGTTCCAGTTTGTCCCTTAACTCATTATCCCGCTCCACCTCATTAGGTAAAGCCCGAATCCCGGTCGAGTGATATAATATATGCCCACTATCTTCCAAGCGGAGGACAATAACCGGGGGCTCCTCTTGATCCGCCCCGGAACATATAGTAATAGTTTCCATAGTTTCCTTTCAAAGTGTGAATTTACACCCTTCACACGTGAAAAGCAAATCAAAATGATTAGCACTTTCCATTACACATACTAGTTATTCCGCCCCCGAATAACCAAAACTTAAACTATGATTGTTTAGGACAACCCCTCTAACAACATAGTTTAAAATGAAACCCTACGAACTAATAACAACCA
>ONCE01000010.1 GCA_900316245.1 uncultured Bacteroidales bacterium
GTGATGAGCTTGACGTACTTGGCAACCGCTTCCTTCATCTGGGTGTCAGACAAAACGGGAGTTGCAATGAAAACGGTTTCGTACTGGTTAACCATTGTTTGTTAATTAATTGTTAATAAATGTTTTAATCTTTCTGAGACCAGTGGATGCTCAAAAAGGACTGCAAAAATAGACATTTTATCCGAGAAAAACAAATCTTTTTACCCTTTGGGGTTTAGCTATAAATTGATTATATTTGTGAATTGATGAATAAGGAAAGAACATCGCTCGGAGCCCGTTTGGTCGGGGGTTTGCTGCACTTGCAGGGACGCCTTCCGCTGGCCTTTCACCGCTGGTGGGGCCGGCGCATCGCGTGGCTGGTGAGAGATGTCTTCCACTATCGCAGAGAGGTGGTGATGGCCAACCTGGCCCGGTCCTTCCCTACCAAGAGTTATGAAGAGCTCCAGGCCATCAGCAAGCGCTTCTACCTGCACTTTGGCACTGTCCTTACGGAAATGATCTGGTTTGGCGCCTGCCGCGGTCCCAAGGGCCGGGCCCGCCTGCACAACAGCCATATCGTGGAGTTCTCCAATCCGGAAGAGCTCAACCGCCTGTACAACGGCGCCAAGCAGCTGATGATCCTCCAGGCCCATACGGGCAACTGGGAACTGGTGGGCGGTTACAAAGAGTACAGCTACGGCGCTCCCCTCGCCCTGGATCCCACCGCGATGGCCGTCACCTACCGCCGCCTCAGCAGCCAAACCTGGGAAGGCGTGATGGCCCAGAATCGGCCCGCCCCCGTCCTGGACCTGGGATTCGAAGGATACGTGGAAACCCGGGACATCCTTCGTTTTATGCTGGAAAGGCGGGAGCAGAAATTTGCCTACACCTTTATCACGGACCAGTATCCCTTTGACGGCGTGGGCGCAGACATCACCTTTATGCACCAGCCCACCATCACGCTGATGGCCGCCGCCAAGATGGCCGTCAAGCTGGATATGGCCCTGGCGTACCTGCGCTACGAATGCCGGGAAGAGGGCGGCTACCGGATGACGTGCGTCCCCATAGCGGAGCACGCCGGCGGTAAGGACCCCCTGGCCCTGATGCAACAATACTACAAACTGTTGGAGGAAGACCTGGAAAAACAACCCTGGAATTACCTCTGGACCCATAAACGTTGGAAAGTGAAGAAATGAAAAGACTGTTTGTCATAGTTTCGTGCCTGGTTCTGGGCGTCTCGCTTCAGGCACAGGAAATGTATTATGCACTCCCCCGCACCATCCTTACCTTGGAGGTGCAGGCCCGTCAGGAAAGCTTTTTCGCCGGCCCTTATGCCGCATTCGCCCACCGGCTTCTCAACCTGGACGTGAAAGAAGAGGATGAGGTAAGGACGGAGGTCGTATCGGCCCGCCTGATTCCCCAGGTGGAGGCAGACCCTTCGGCCTGGTTCACCACGGAACCGGACAATGCCCCCTTCCTGTCCCTCAGCGCCCAGGGGCTGGTAAGCTTCGCAGACAAGGCCGAAGGAGAAACGGTTACCTGGCGCTTCCCGGCCAAGGCCCGGGCCAGCTTCAACAACGCCCGCATCACGGATACCGACAAGCCCACCACCATAGTGGAATACCAGTCCGTCCAAACGGATACGGGAATGGTCAACGTTCCCATCGAGCATAAGATTCTGGTAGAGAAGACGCTGGAAGACAAGGCCTCCGATGCCGCAGAGATGATTCTCCAGCTTCGCAAGGACCGGATGAACATCATCACCGGCAACACGGACGCCAACTTCTACGGCAACTCGATGGAGGTGGCCCTCAAGGAACTGAGCCGCCTGGAGAAGGAGTATATGGCCCTGTTCGAAGGCTTCACCGTTACCAGAACCTTCACGGGCAGTTTCGAGGTCATTCCCTCGGCCGGCAACCGCAACCAGCAGTACCTGGCCTTCCGCCTGCTGGAAGACCACTTTACCCTGGACGGCAACCGCGGCGTTCCCTACTATCTCCACGTGGAGCCCGAGGCCACCAAGAGCGAGGAGGAAGCGGCCTCCCAGCGCCGCAGCCGGAACAATCCCCTGCACTACCGTACCCCGGTGGTCTGCAAGGTAACCCTGACCAAAGACAACCAGACCCTTCTGAGCACCCGCGTACCCGTGTACCAGCTGGGACTGGAAAGTCAATACCCCAACAACAAATAAACCTAATCACTATTTATAACCATGAGCATCCAAAATCTGGAACCCAAGGTAGTCTGGAAGAACTTCTACGCTCTCACCCAGATTCCCCGTCCCTCCAAGCACGAGGGCAAAGTCATCGAGTACCTTTACAACTGGGGTGTTTCCCACGGCTTCGAAACCATCAAGGACGATACCGGCAACATCATCATCCGCGTACCTGCCACGCCCGGTATGGAAAAGTGCAAGGGCGTCATCCTGCAGGGCCATATGGATATGGTGCCCCAGAAGACGTCCGACTCCACCCACGATTTCCTCAAGGACCCCATCAGCGCCTATGTAGACGGTGAGTGGGTAACGGCCGACCGCACCACCCTGGGAGCCGACAACGGTATGGGTGTGGCCCTGAGCCTCGCCGCCCTGGAAGATCCGTCCGTGAAGCACGGTCCCCTGGAGGTTCTGGTAACTTACGACGAGGAAACCGGAATGACAGGCGCCAACAACCTCAAGCCCGGCGTCCTGAAGGGCGACATCCTCCTCAACCTGGACTCCGAGGAAGAAGGAGAACTCTGCGTAGGTTGCGCCGGCGGTCTGGACCTCGCCGCCACCTTCAAGTTCCGCAAGTACAATACGCCCGCCGGTTACAAGGGTATGCTTGTCACCGTCAAGGGCCTGCAGGGCGGTCACTCCGGAATGGACATCTCCCTATACCGCGCCAACGCCAACAAGGTGATGGCCCGGATGCTCCTCCCCGTGATGGAAATGTTCGGCGTCAAGGTAGTCAGCTTCACCGGCGGCAGCCTGCGCAACGCCATTCCTTTCGAGGCCGAAGCTGAAATCGTGGTCCCCGAAGAGAACTTCAAGACCGTCAAGAAGATGGTGGAGAACGTCTTCAACGAGATCAAGACCGAATTCCAGGAGAGCGATCCTTCGGCCACCCTCTATGTCAAGGAAGTTCCCGCCTCTGCCAAGTTCATCCAGAACGCGGTGATGCTCAACGCCGTCAAGGCCCTGCTGGCCTGCCCGTCCTCCGTCATCCGTATGAGCCGCACAATGGAAGGCCTCACCGAGACCTCCATCAATATGGCCATCGTCCGCACGGAGAAGGGCAAGATTACGGTCCACAGCCTGATGCGCAGCGCTGTAGACAGCGCCAAGGCAGCCCTCGCCCAGCGCGTACGCTGCATCTTCGAGCTCGCCGGGGCCGACGAGGTAGTTACCAAGGGCGGCTACTCCGGTTGGACGCCCAAGCTGGACACCGAAATCAACAAGGTGTGCATGGAGCAGTTCCAGAAGGTCTATGGCAAGCCTATGAAGATTATGGCCACCCACGGCGGCCTGGAATGCGCCATTATGGGTGCCAAGTATCCCAACTGGGAGATGGTGTCCATCGGACCTACCGTCAAGTATCCCCACAGCCCGGACGAGCGTGTCAACATCGCATCCGTGGCCCGCACCTGGGAATACCTCAAAGCCGTCCTCGCCAACATCCCTAAGAAATAAAGTACTAATAATCAAACAGATATGTTCAAAAACCAACCCAAAGGACTATTTGCATTAGCCCTTGCCAACACCGGTGAGCGTTTCGGCTACTACACGATGATTGCCGTATTCGCCCTGTTCCTCCGCGCCAACTTCGGCCTTTCTGCTGGTACAGCCGGTACCATTTACAGCTCCTTCCTTATGCTGGTGTACTTCTTCCCGCTCATCGGCGGTATCCTGGCCGATAAATTCGGCTTCGGCAAGATGGTCACCACCGGCATCCTGGTCATGTTCCTGGGATATCTCCTGCTGAGCATTCCCCTGGGAAGCGGCACCGTGGCCCTGGTGGCCATGCTGGCAGCCCTAATCCTGATTGGCTTCGGAACGGGCCTGTTCAAGGGTAACCTCCAGGTAATGGTAGGTGACCTGTACAACGACCCTGAGTACGCCGCCAAGCGCGATTCCGGCTTCTCCCTCTTCTATATGGCCATCAACATCGGCGCCCTGTTTGCCCCTACCGCCGCCATCAAGATCCGCGAGTGGGCCATCAGCCTGGGCTTCGACGGAAACTCCGCCTACCACTTCTCCTTTGCAGTGGCCTGCGTTTCCCTGATCATCTCCATTGCCATCTACTATGCATTCCGCAGCTGGTTCAAGCACGTGGAAGGCGGTCACGCCAAGGGCAACAAGGCCCAGGTAGTGGACACCCTCACCCCCGAGCAGACCAAGAAGCGTATGGTAGCCCTGTTCCTGGTGTTCGCCGTGGTTATCTTCTTCTGGATGAGCTTCCACCAGAACGGCCTTACCCTCACCTACTTTGCCGATGAATTCACGGAGCGCAGCGCTTCCGGCCTGGCTTCCATGCCGTTCAACGTATGGAACCTCGTGGCCGTGATCGCCATTGTCTACGCCCTCTTCTCCATCTTCGACAAGGAGGCTACCAAGAAGGGCAAATGGATCGGTGTCTGCGTCGTGGGCCTCGCCTGCGCCTATCTGGTATGGCAGTACAACCGTCTCAGCGGTTCCATCGCCATCAGCGCTCCCATCTTCCAGCACTTCAACCCCTTCTATGTAGTGGCCCTCACGCCGGTCTCGATGGCCATCTTCGGTGCCCTCGCCAAGAAGGGCAAGGAGCCTTCCGCTCCCCGTAAGATTGCCTACGGTATGCTGGTTGCCGCCCTCGCCTTCGGCCTGCTGGCTTTCGCCTCCATCGGTCTCAATACGCCCGACGTGCAGGCTGCTGCCCGCGAAGCCGGTATGCCCGAAACCCTCGTTTCCCCTTACTGGCTCATCACCGTTTACCTCATCCTCACCTTCGGCGAACTCCTGCTGAGCCCTATGGGTATCTCCTTCGTTTCCAAGGTAGCCCCTCCCAAGTACAAGGGTATGATGATGGGTATGTGGTTCGTGGCCACGGCTCTGGGTAACTTCCTGGTGCAGGTGGGCGGTCACCTCTGGGGCGACATTCAGCTCTGGATGGTCTGGTCCGTATTCCTGGCCGTCTGCGTCATCTCCGCCATCTTTATGTTCGCGATGATGAAGAAACTCGAAGCTGCTACCGAATAGCGTGCCTAGATTGTATATTATAAGCGGTCCTAACGGCTCCGGGAAGACAACGGCTTCTTACAGCGTTCTCCCGGAGCTGCTGGACTGCAGTGAATTTGTAAACTCGGACGAATTCGCCAAGCACCTGTCGCCGTTTTCGCCCGAGAGCGCGTACATCACGGCCAGCCGCCTGATGCTCCGCAAAGTACAGTACCTCTTTGACCGGCGGGAAGATTTCTGCATAGAAACCACGCTGGCCACGCGTTCGCTGCTCAAGATGACGCGCAACGCACAGGAAAAGGGGTACTATGTGACGGTGCTTTATTTCTGGCTCAACAGCCCGGAGATTGCCATTCAGCGGGTGGCGGCCCGGGTCAAGGCCGGCGGCCACGACATCCCGGAAGAAACCATCCGGCGCCGCTACATAATGGGCCTGCACTACCTGTTCCACGACTATATGCAGACGTGCGACAAGTGGATCCTGGCCGACAATTCCAACCCGCCCTACGACGTCATAGCAGAAGGCTCCAAGAAGGGCCTCGTGATCCGTGATATGGAAAGGTACGAAACCGTCAAATCCCTGGTCACGGACGAATCCTACTCGCTCACCCCCATCAAGGACGTGGCCGAGTACATAGCCAAAGAAATAGCCAAGGTACCGCTGGCACACGACGGCGTACCTTACCAAGAAGAGAAATGATAGAGAGCAAGACATACTATTTCAACATTTTCCAAATAGATGCCGCTGCGCTGGACCGCCTTGTAACCGAAGCCCTGTCCACCGGCGGCAACTATGCAGACCTATATTTTGAAAATACCACCTACGGAAGCCTCCTCCTCAGGGACGGAGCCGTCACTTCCGGAGGAACCCATATCGATTTTGGCGTGGGCATCCGCGTCCTGAGCGGAGAAAAAACCGGCTACGCTTATTCGGAAAGCACCGCCTGGGAGGATATGCTGGCATCGGCCCGAGCCGCCGCCCAGATTGCTTCCGGCCCCACCGACGTAAGCCCTTATGGCACCCGCAATCCCAGCCGCGGAGAGCCCAACCCCCACGCAGACCGTTACCCCATCGAGCAGCCCTGGCGCGGCACGCCTATGAGCACCTTCCTCCCCTTCCTGCAGAAGTTGGAGGCCGATGTCCGCAGACGCGACAACCGCATTGTCAAGGTCATCGCCAACCTGGCCTTCCAGATGAGCGACATCCTGATGTACAACAGCGAGCGCGAACTCAAATGGGACACCCGCCCGATGGGCAGCGTCTCCCTCACCGCCGTGTTCAAGCAGGGCAACCTTACGGAGAACAAATCCACCTCCCGGAGTTTCCGCTGCGGGGCCGAAATGCTCACGGACGGCCTGGTGAACGAGATGGCTTCGGAGATAGTCAAAGGCATAGACGACCGCTTTGCCGCCAAGCGCCCCAAGGGAGGCCAGATGCCCGTAGTGATGGGCGCCGGTGCCTCCGGCATCCTCCTGCACGAAGCTATGGGACACGCCTTCGAGGCCGATTTCAACCGCAAAGGCACTTCCATCTTTGCCGACAAGATGGGCCAGCAGATCTGCCCCAAGGGCATCCAGATCATAGACGACGGCACCCTGAGGGGCAACCGCGGCTCGCTCAATTTTGACGACGAAGGCATCCCCGGCCAGAAGACCTATATGGTAGAGGACGGCGTGCTCACCTCTTACCTGCACGACCGCATCTCCGCCGCCCATTACGGCGTAAGGCCCACCGGCAACGGCCGCCGCGAAAGTTTCCGCTACGCCCCCATTCCCCGGATGCGCTCCACCTATATGGAAAGCGGCAGCGCCAAGGCCGAGGATTTGGTAGCCGAGGTCTCCAAAGGCATCTTCGTGGACGAGTTTTCCAACGGCCAGGTACAGATTGGCGAAGGAGACTTCACCTTCTATGTAAAATCCGGCTATCTCATTGAAAACGGAAAACTTACACAGCCCGTCAAGGACATCAACATCATAGGCAACGGTCCTGCCGCGCTGGCCGACATTAAAGGCGTGGCCAATGACCTGGCCATAGACCCCGGTGCCTGGACCTGCGGCAAGGAACAGTCCGTTCCCGTAAGCTGCGGCATCCCCACCGTGCTCATTGGCAAATTAACTGTAGGAGGAGAATGATATGGAGAAAGCCGTACTGACACAGGAAGAAATGGCATTGGCCAGACATTGCCTCCAATTCGCTTTGGAGCAAGGAGCCAGCCAAGTGCGCATCACCCTCACCAAGAGCCTTTTGAACCTCGTGGGCCTGCTCAACGGAGAAGTGGACAAGACCTCCCACGCCCTGGACCGCAGCCTGCAGCTGCAGCTATTTGTAGAGGGCCGATTCGGGGCCTTCTCTTCCAACCGCCTGGAAAAGGAAGGACTAGAAGCCTTCATCCGGGAAGCCATTGACACCGTCAAGATGCTGGAGCCCGACGCCTTCCGCAGCCTCCCCGCCCCCGAGCGCCAGGCCAAGGACGCCCTCACTGGCCGCGAACTGGGCCTGTATGACCCCGCCTACGAATCCCTCACCGCCCAAGACCGTCGCCAGATGGCCCTTGGCTCCATTGCCTGGCCCAAGGAAGGGCTCATCGCCGAGGAAGGCGAATATTCGGACTCGGTCTTCGACAGCCTCACCCTGGACTCCCAGGGCCTGGAGGCCCGCCATACGGAAACCTCCTTCGAAATTGGCTACGAATCCACCGTCGAAGACGCAGAGGGACGGCATTTCTCCAGTTACTGGTGGGACGCCACGCCCCGGCTCAAGGACCTGCAGCTCAAAGACTGCGCAGAGAAAGCCTGCCGGCGGGCTATGGACCAACTGAACCCCAAGCCGGTTCCCAGCGGCAAATACACCCTCATCCTGGATACAGAGTGCGCCTCCAAGGTGGTCACTCCCCTGCTCAACGCTCTTGGCGGATACAGCCTGCAGCAGAAGAACTCCTTCCTCGCAGACAGCCTGGGCAAGCAGCTCTTCCCGCAGGGGCTTACCATCCTGGATGCCCCCCGCACCCCGGGAGACACCGGCTGCCGCCTCTTTGACAGCGAAGGCGTAGCCACCCGAGAAATGCCCATCATCGAGAACGGCGTGGTCAAGACGTACTTCCTCAACACCTACATCTCCCGGAAGATGGAGATGGAGCCCACCATAGAAGACGCCACCAGGGTCAAAGTCCTGCCCCTGGGCAACTGCAAAACCCAACAGGACGTCCTGTACCAAGTGAAGGACGGCATCCTGGTCACGGGCTTCAACGGAGGCAATTCCAACCCCGCCACCGGCAACTTCTCGTACGGCATCGAGGGCTTCCTCATCAAGGACGGCAAGCGCGTGCATCCCGTGCGCGAAATGCTCATTACCGGAGACTTCCTCACCCTTTGGAGCCACCTCATTGCCGCCGCCCAGGACGCCCGTCCCTGCCTCAGCAAACTGGTTCCTACTCTGGCATTTACGGACGTTGATTTCAGCGCTTAAAGATTTTTTCCTTTATTTTTGTAAAAAATGAAGGTCGCCGTTGTCATACTGAACTACAATACCCGGGACTATCTCAAACAGTTCCTGCCGGGTCTTCTGGCCTCCTGTGAAGGCTTGGACGCCGGGGTGTATGTAGCCGACAACGACTCCCGCGACGGCTCCCGGGAACTGATGGAAAAAGAGTTCCCCAATGTGCCCCTCATCTGCCTGCAGCAGAACTTCGGTTTCACGGGCGGATACAACCGCGCCCTCCAGGAAGTGGAGGCCGATTATTACGTCCTCATCAACAGCGACATAGAAGCCCCCAAAGACTGGCTGAAGCCCCTTCTGGATTGGATGGACAGCCATCCGGAATGCGGTGCCTGCGGTCCCAAACTCCTCTCCTACTACCAGCGCGATACCTTCGAGTACGCCGGCGCAGCAGGTGGCCTGCTGGACCGCTTCGGCTATCCCTTCTGCCGGGGTCGCATCCTGCAGAAGATAGAAAAGGACCACGGCCAGTATGATGAGCCCGCCAACGTCCTGTGGTGCAGCGGCGCCTGCCTGATGGTGCGCGCCAGCGTCTGGAACGCCCTGGGCGGCCTGGACGAGCGCTTCTTCGCCCATATGGAAGAGATCGACCTCTGCTGGAGGATGCAGCTGCGCGGTTGGACGGTAAACGTAGTTCCAGCCTCCTTCGTGTATCACATCGGCGGCGGCACCCTGCCCAACGAGTCCCCTTTCAAGCTCAGACTCAACTTCCGGAACAACCTTCTCCTCCTGGAGAACAACCTTCCCTCCACCCTTCAGAGCCGCTTCCGGACGCGTGTGAGAATCTTCATCAGAATGTGCCTCGACGGCTTTTCGGCCCTGGTCTATCTCTTTACGGGCCGATGGGAATTCTTCCGCAGCGTAATGCAGGCGCACCTGGAATACCGCCGGCTCCGCCGTCCCGGAGAACTCATCAAGGACGCCCGCCGGCCCGACGGCCTCTACGACGGATGGATAGTCCCTATAGGACTATTTGGGAAAAAGTGTTAAATTTGCAGATTAAAGTAAATTTTCGGCATGAAAATAATCATTGAAGGCGCGGGACAGGTTGGTTCGCATTTGGCCAAGATGCTGAGTGCGGAAGGCAGCGACGTAACCGTCCTGGACGACGATTCCGAGCGCATCCGTTCCCTGGCTACATCGGCCGACGTGGCCACCGTCCTGGGTCCCAACAGCTCCATCAAGCTGCTTAGGGAAGCCGGTACGGCGGAAGCAGACCTTTTCATAGCCGTCAACCCGCTCAAGGACCAGAGCGTAAACATAGTAAGTGCCCTGCTGGCCAAAAAGCTGGGCGCCAAACGCGTGATTGCCCGTATAGACGACGAAGACTACCTCACCCCCGAGAACAAACTCCTGTTCAAGGATATGGGTATGGATATGGTCTTCTATCCCGAGAAGAGCGCCAGTGACGAGATTCTGGATATGCTGCGCCACACCGCCACCAACGAGTCCCTGGACTTTGCCCGCGGCAAGCTGCAGTTGGCCGTCTTCAAGCTGGACGACGATTCTCCCCTCCTGGATATGAACGTGAAGGATTTCGCGCACAAGGTCAAGGAGCAGGAGGCCGAAGCCGATTTCCGAATTGTGGCCATCTCCCGCGGAGGTAAGACCATCATCCCCAGCTTTGACACCCCCTTCAAGAACTACGACTATCTCTATATCATCTGCGGCCGCAATTCGATGCCGGCCCTCATCAAGTACCTGGGCAAAGACCAGGTGGACATCCGCCGCGTAATGATTCTGGGCGGCAGCGAGATAGGCGTGATGGTGGCCGAGAAACTGGCTGCCCAGAAAGTGGACGAGGTAAAACTCATCGAGATCGATCCCAAGCGTTGCCGCACCCTTTCGGCCGCCCTGCCTTCCGAGGTAAATGTTACCTGCGGAGACGCCCGCGACTCCGATTTCCTCCTGGAAGAAGACCTCAAGGGCTACCAGGCCATCCTGGCCGTCACCGGCAACGACGAGGTAAACATCCTCACCTGCGTGGCCGCCAAGAAAATGGGCGTACCGCGCGTGATTGCCCAAGTGGAGAACCTGGACTACATCCGTCTGGCCGAAGAGATGGGCGTGGACAGCGTGGTGAACAAGAAACTCACCACCGCCAGCCGCATCTTCAAGTTCACCCTCTCGGACAAGGTACGTTCCGTGCGCTATATGAGCGGAACGGACGCCGAGGTCCTGGAATACACGGCTGCGCCCGGTTCCAAGATTACCAAAGGCATCCTCAAGGACATCGATTTCCCCGCCAACGCCATCATCGGCGGCGTGATCCGCGGAGGAGACAGTTTCATTGCCGTGGGCCACTCCCACATCGAAGCCTACGACCGCGTGGCGGTCTTCGCCCTCCCCGATGCCGTGAAAGAAGTAGATAAAATGTTCAAATAAGTACCTATGAGTATTCAGTCTGAAAATATCCAGAAACTGGTAGAACGCCGCGAGAAGGCCCGCCAGGGAGGCGGTGCCAAGCGCGTGGAAGCCCAGCACGCCAAAGGCAAGAAGACGGCCCGTGAAAGGCTGGCCCTTCTGCTGGACCCGGGCAGTTTCGAAGAGTACGATATGTTTGTCCAGCACCGCTGCACCAACTTCGGGATGGAGAAGTCCCACACGGACGGTGACGGCGTGGTAACCGGCTGCGGCACCATCGGCGGCCGTCCGGTCTACGTATTTGCCCAGGACTTCACCGTTACCGGCGGTTCCCTGTCCAAGACGATGAGCGAGAAAATCTGCAAGATCCAGGATATGGCTCTGCGCAACGGCGCTCCCTGCATCGGCCTTAACGATTCCGGCGGCGCCCGTATCCAGGAAGGCATCGACGCCCTGGCCGGCTACGGAGAAATCTTCGAGCGCAACATCCTCTCCAGCGGTGTGGTGCCCCAGATCAGCTGCATTATGGGTCCCTGCGCCGGCGGTGCCGTTTACTCCCCCGCCCTCACGGACTTCACCCTGATGGTCAAGAATACTTCCTATATGTTCCTCACCGGTCCGGCCGTGGTCAAGAGCGTTACCGGCGAAGTGGTGGACCAGGAAGAGTTGGGCGGAGCCTCCGTGCACGCTTCCAAGAGCGGTGTCACCCACTTTGCCTGTGACACGGAAGAAGACGCCATTGCCGCCATCAAGGAACTGGTGGGCTACCTTCCTCAGAACAACCTGGAGACCGCTCCCTTCAAGGAAACCGCAGACCCCGTGAACCGCGTGGACGATGCCCTCAACAGCATTGTACCCGACAACCCCAACAAGGCTTACGATATGTACGCCGTAATCCGCAGCATCGTGGACGACGGCGCCTTCCTGGAGGTTCACAAGGAGTTTGCCAAGAATATCATCGTGGGCTTTGCCCATATGAACGGCCGCAGCGTAGGTATTGTGGCCAACCAGCCCGCCGTCCTGGCCGGTGTCCTGGACATTGGCGCCAGCCGCAAGGCCGCCCGTTTTGTCCGCTTCTGCGACGCCTTCAACATTCCACTGGTCACCCTGGTGGATGTTCCCGGCTTCCTCTGCGGCACGCAGCAGGAATACGGTGCCATCATCACCAACGGCGCCAAGCTCCTGTACGCCTACGGTGAGGCCACGGTTCCCAAGGTTACCGTCACCCTCCGCAAGGGCTACGGCGGCGCCCACATTGTGATGAGCTGCAAGCAGCTGCGCGGAGACGTCAACTACGCCTGGCCTTCGGCCCAGATTGCCGTTATGGGGGCCGAAGGAGCCGTCAACGTGCTCTACGCCAAGGAAATGAAAGAGAACCCCGAGAACGCCCAGGCCATCTTCGACGAGAAGAAGAAAGAGTACGAAGAACTCTTCTCCAACCCCTACCAGGCCGCTCAGAAGGGTTATATCGACGATATCATCGAGCCGCGCAACACCCGCTTCCGCGTAATCCGCGCCCTGGAGCAGCTGGCCGGCAAACGCCAAGAAATCCCTGCCAAGAAACATGACAACCTTCCTTTATAGTATTGTGCCGCTCACGGCAGGCGGGGACCGAATGGCCCAGATAGACCCGCACGGCTGGACGCTCACCCTCATCAGCGTGTCGGTGGTGTTCGCCGCCCTCATCGTACTGTACTTCGTGTACAGTTTCTCCGGCAACCTCTTCTCCGGCAAGTTCAAACGGAAGCGCTCTGTCATCCCGAGCTCAGCCGAGGGATCTCCTGAAGTAGCGGCCGCCATAGCCCTGGCGCTGGATATGGAAAACGGCGGAGACGATTACGCCGCCATAGCCACGGCCGTGCACCTGTACCTGAGCGAAGCCATCCACGACGTGGAACCCGGCATCGTCACCATTGTCCGAAAAGAGAGCGGCTGGAACAACAAAGAGTTGAATTTCAGAAAATTACCCAGATAATATATCGTTACCATGAAAGAATACAAGTTCAAGATTAACGGAAAGGATTACGCCGTAAAGATTGGTGAGGCCGATGGAAAGAACCTCACGGTAAACGTGAACGGAGCCGACTACCAGGTAGAACTGGAGAATGCCCCCGTGGCCGCCCAAACTGTCATACCGAGCACCGCTCCTGCCCCTGCAGCCGCCGCTGCTCCCGCCGCCGCCCCCAAGGCCGCCGGCGCCGGTGTAACCATCAAGAGCCCCCTCCCCGGCATCATCATCTCCATCGATGTCAAGGAAGGCCAGGCCGTCAAGCGCGGACAGAAACTGGCCGTCATCGAGGCCATGAAAATGGAAAATGACATCCTCTCGGAGGCCGACGGCACCGTTACCGCCATCCACGCCCACAAGGGTGACTCCGTACTGGAAGGCGCAGACATTGTAACCATAGGCTAATGGATACCATTTTAGACAGCCTCAGGCAGTTCTGGCAGTTCACAGGATTTGCCAACTGCACCTGGCAGCATCTGGCGATGATTGTCATCGGCCTCATTTTCATCACGTTAGGTATCGTGAAGAAATGGGAGCCGCTGCTGCTGGTGCCCATCGGCTTCGGCATCATCATAGGCAACATCCCGCTGTTCTTCGATCCCACCACCGGTGTGGGCCTGCGAATCGGCCTGTATGAAGAAGGCTCGGTGCTCAACATCCTGTACCACGGCGTCCGGAACGGCTGGTATCCGCCGCTCATCTTCCTGGGCATAGGTGCCATGACGGATTTCAGCGCGCTCATCTCGCAGCCGCGCCTCATCCTCATCGGCGCAGCCGCCCAGCTGGGTATCTTCGGTGCCTACCTGCTGGCCCTGGCCCTGGGCTTCGCCCCCAATGAGGCCGGTGCCATCGGCATCATCGGCGGAGCCGACGGTCCCACCGCCATCTTCCTCAGCTCCAAACTGGCCCCGGAACTGATGGGCGCCATTGCCGTATCGGCCTATTCCTATATGGCCCTGGTTCCCGTGATCCAAAAGCCCATTATGTTGCTTCTGACCACCAAGAAAGAGCGCGTCATCCGGATGAACAAACCGCGCGTGGTAAGCCAGAGGGAGAAGATCATCTTCCCCATCGTGGGCTTCATCTGCACGGCTTTCATCGTGCCCTCCGGCCTTCCGCTGCTGGGTATGCTCTTCTTCGGTAACCTCCTGAAGGAGAGCGGCGTAACCAAGCGTCTGGCCGCCACCGCCGGTGGTCCGCTCATCGATGTGGTCACCACGCTCATCGGCCTAACCGTGGGTGCTTCCACGCAGGCAGACGTTTTCCTCACCGGCCGCAGCGTACTCATCTTCGGCCTGGGTCTGGCTTCCTTCGTGATTGCCACCACCTTCGGCGTAAGCTTTGTGAAATTTATGAACCTCTTCCTCCCGGAAGGCAAGAAAATCAACCCGCTCATCGGTAACGCCGGCGTATCGGCCGTTCCGGATGCAGCCCGTGTCTCCGAGGGTGTAGGTCTCGAATGCGATCCCTCCAACCACCTCCTCACTCACGCCATGGCCCCCAACGTGGCCGGCGTCATCGGTTCGGCCGTGGCCGCAGGTATCCTCTTAGGATTCTTAGGTTAACAACAATATGAATAGAACTTCAACACTAATTCTAATGGCCGCGGTCCTGGTGGCCGCCTGCGCCCCCCAACCTGAAAAAGGCATCCGCCACGCCTCTCCCCTCTCCCAGGGGATGAGCGCCAAGCACCTCGCACTCATTGACAGCGCCGTCAACGCTTCCATCGCCGCCGGAGACATCCCCGGTGCCGTGGTGGGTGTGGTGCGCAACAACCGCCTGGTTTACGAAAAGGCTTTTGGCTACAAGTCCCTGGTTCCCGAGAAAGACACGATGACCGTTGAAACTATGTTCGATTTGGCCTCCGTGTCCAAGTGCGTGGGTACCACCCTGTCCTTCATGCAGCTCGTAGAGCAGGGCAAAGTGCGTCTGGTAGACCCTGTAACCTATTATTTCCCGGAATTCAAGAACTGGGTAGACCCTGAGACCAAGGAAGAAGTAGAAATCACCGTGCAGGACCTCCTCACCCACTCTTCCGGCCTGGCCGCCTACCTTCCCAACGTTCCCGCCTACATTGAGGAATTCGGCATCAACAGCCCCGATTCCCTTATGATGTATATTTCCACCCGCATCAAGCGCAACTTCCGCCCGGGCACCCAGCAGCTCTACAGCTGCCTCAACTTCATCACCCTTCAGAACATCCTGGAGAAGGTGACCGGAGAGCGCCTCTGCGACTACGCCCAGAAGAATGTCTTCGACGTTCTGGGCCTGGAGCACACCACCTACTTCCCGCTGTACGGGGAAGAGCCCTGCCGTCCCGGTCTGGACGAACTGGCCAAACTCTGCGCTCCCACCGAAATGCAGGAAGACGGCCACGTCCTGAAGGCCGAAGTCCACGACCCCACCGCCCGTCTGGCCAATGCCGGCAACTCCGGTAACGCCGGCGTCTTCTCCAATGTGGAAGACCTGGCCGTGGTGGCCGCCGCCCTGCTGGGCGACGGTTCCTTCAACGGTCACCGCATCCTGAGCCCCCTCACCGTGAAAAAGATGTTCACCGTACCCGAGACCAACGCATACGAGGTGGCGCGTGCCCTGGGCTTCGACACCTACTACACCGGTCCCTACACCAGCGGCGATATCTTCTGCGTGGACGATGTCCGCGGTCATACCGGCTACACCGGCACTTCCATGATCCTGGATCCCGAGACCAACACGGCCGTGATCGTGCTGGCCCACCGCGTACATCCCAAGGACGAAGGCTCCACCGGACGCCTCCGCTCCGTGATCGCCTCCATCGTAGCCGCTTCTATCGGCCGATAAAAGAATGGTAGATTTCCAACTGAAAGGCCTCCCTGGTTGGGGAGGCCTTGTTTTTTATTTCTGGATACGGATATAAGCGCCGTCCACGGGCTCTCCGTTGAACTTGAAACCGGTATACATTTCCGGTTCCCCTTTCACATTCCAGCGTAAGGCGTGCTGCACACGAATCACATCCGAGCTGCCGTCCGGCCAGGAAATGACGAGGTCGTGATTCCATAAATCGGCCGAATCCAACTCTCCGAAAATAAGGACATATTGTTCCGTTTCGGTATACTCCTTGGGATAGATGTAAAAGCCCTTGATGACGGCCAGATACGCTTTGGTCTGCTCGTCATCCAGTCTTATGCCCTTCATTTCAATGCCTTCATAAGTCTTTCCGTTGAAGGAGGCCGATATGGGCTTATTGAGCCAACCGTTTTCATTTTCGGGATCCATAAGGTCGTTGCCCTGGGCATCCGAGAGCAGGATACGGACCATGGTGGGGGAAAAATCAAAAATCCAGCCGCTCTTGGGGCTGTAACTGGGCTGGGCCAGGAAACGGGTAAAAGGATCTTCCGAGTCTTTTCCACAGGAAGAGAGAGCCAGAATCATAAGGGCGCCGATGAGGAATCTTTTCATGGTACTTTAGTTTTACTTGTTAAATGGTTCGTTTTTCAGAAACAAATATAGAAATTAATTTATCCAATGTGGCCTTAATTCTCGTTATTTTGGTCACAAGAGGCTTTTTCTTGTGGTCTTTTTTTGATATATTTGCAAAGATACCGATAACTCTGAAAAAGATAATCATATGGACAAACTCCAGGAACTGACCCAGAAACTCTACGAGGAGGGTCTTTCAAAAGGAAAACAAGAAGGCGAAGCCCTGCTGGCCAAGGCACAGTCGGAGGCCGATGAGCTGGTAAAGCAAGCCCAGAAAGAAGCCGCCGCCATAGTGGAAAAAGCCCAGAAGGAAGCGGCAGACTATAAGATCAAAGTGGAGGGAGATGTGAAGATGGCTTCCGCCCAGGCCCTGCAGGCTACCAAGGCCAACATCGAAGGCCTCATCGTGGCCAAGGCCGTGGAGCCCGCCCAGGCAGAACTGGCCAATCCCGCCTTCCTGAAGGAGATCATTACCGCCGTGGCCAAGAACTTCAGCACCCAGGAGTCCACAGACCTGGCCCTGGTCCTGCCGGAGAAGCTCAAGAAAGAACTGGAGCCCTTCGTCAGCGGAGAACTGGCCAAGGTGCTGGGCAAAGGCGTGGAGGCTTCCTTCTCCAAGAAGGTGGCCGGAGGCTTCAAAATCGGCCCCAAAGATGGCAGCTATTTTATCAGCCTGACCGATGAGGCCTTCCAGGAGCTCATTGGAGAATACCTCAGACCCGCAACCAAAAAGATTCTCTTTGGCTAGCCCATATGAGTAACTTCGAGTACATCATTTCCAGTCTTCCCTACCTCACCCAGGATTACAAATATGACCAGGGAGAGGGCTTCTACACCGTGCTGGAGCAGATCAAGGAAAACCTGGGAGAAAAGGATGCCGAGACGCTGGACTTCCTGCTGGATGGCTACGACGCCAAAAAGCTGGATGCGGATTTCTACGCCAAGGCCCTCAAGAGTTCCAACCGTTTTATCCGGGAGTACTTCCGCTTTGATCTCAACCTCCGCAACGCCAAGGTCCGCTACCTCAACCGCACCCTGGGCCGCGCAGAAGAGCAGGACGTCCTCACCGGAAAGGGAGACGAATTTGAAGAAGGTCTGGACATAGACGGATACCGCTTCACCGGCGGAGAGTTCGAGGAAGAGCAGAAGGTGCAGAGCGCCCTGGAAAGCGCCAGCCTCCTGGACCGCGAAAGGTCCCTGGACAACATCTGCTGGGAAAAGGTCAACAACCTGGAAACCTTCCACTACTTTGACATCACGGCCGTCCTGGCCTATGTAGCCAAGCTGCACATCGTAGACCGCTGGCTCGCCCTGGACGAGGAAAAGGGCCGCGAACTCTTCCATAAACTGGTGCAGGAGGTTAAGGGAACATTTAAAGGAGTAAATTATACAGAACAATAATATGAAAACAACTGGTATTGTAACCGGCATCGTTTCCAATCTGGTCACCGTGAAGGTGAACGGACCCGTTGCTGAGAATGAAATCTGCTTCATCAATCTTGGCGGCGTCAAGATGATGGCGGAGGTCATCAAGGTAAACGGAGAGAATGCCTCCGTCCAGGTGTTCGAGAGCACCCGAGGCCTCAAGGGAGGAGACAAGGTGGAATTCGAGGGCCGAATGCTGGAGGTTCAACTGGGCCCCGGCCTGCTTTCCAGCGTATACGACGGCCTGCAGAACAACCTGGCCACTATGGACAACGTCTTCCTCCAGAGAGGCGAATACACAGATCCCCTGGACCGCAAGAAGACGTGGTCCTTCACCCCCATCGCCAAAGTGGGAGACAAGGTAGTGGCGGCAGACTGGCTGGGAGAAGTGAAGGAAGGCTGGCTGCCCCATAAGATTATGGTCCCGTTCTCCTTCGAGGGAGAATTCACCGTCAAGTCCGTCAAGGAAGCCGGAGACTACACCGTAGATACCGTCATCGCCGTCCTCACCAACGACGTAGGAGAAGACGTGAACGTGACCATGGTCCAGAAATGGCCCGTCAAGGTGGCCGTCAAGGGCTATAAGGAGAAACCCCGTCCCAACAAGATTATGGAAACGGGCGTACGCGTCATCGATACCCTCAACCCCATTGCTGAAGGCGGTACCGGCTTTATTCCCGGACCTTTCGGCTGCGGCAAAACGGTGCTGCAGCACGCCATAGCCAAACAGGGAGACGCAGACGTGATTGTAATGGCCGCCTGCGGTGAACGTGCCAACGAGGTGGTGGAAATCTTCACCGAGTTCCCGGAACTCATAGACCCCCACACCGGCCGTCACCTGATGGAACGTACCACCATCATCTGCAACACCTCCAATATGCCCGTAGCCGCCCGTGAGGCCTCCGTATACACGGCTATGACCATCTGCGAGTACTACCGCGCGATGGGCCTCAAGTGCCTCCTGCTGGCAGACTCCACCTCCCGTTGGGCCCAGGCTCTGCGTGAGATGAGTAACCGTATGGAGGAACTCCCGGGCGCAGACGCCTTCCCCGTGGACCTTTCATCCATCATTTCCAACTTCTACTCCCGCGCTGGTATGGTGGTCCTCAACAACGGACAGACGGGTGCCGTCACCTTCATCGGAACGGTGTCCCCTGCCGGCGGTAACCTCAAGGAGCCCGTGACGGAAAGCACCAAGAAGGCCGCCCGCTGCTTCTACGCCCTGGAGCAGAACCGTGCAGACCAGAAGCGTTACCCCGCCGTAGGTCCGCTGGAATCCTACTCCAAGTATCTGGAGTATCCGGAAATCATCTCTTACCTGGACGAAACGGTAGAAAAAGGCTGGGTGGACAAAGTGCTCAAGGCCAAGAACATCATCCGCAAGGGTAAGGAATCGGCCGAGCAGATCAACATCCTGGGAGACGACGGCGTCCCTATGAGCTACCACGTCAACTTCTGGAAGAGCGAGCTGGTAGACTTCGTGATTCTTCAGCAGGATGCCTTCGACGCCATCGACGCCCTGTGCCCGCTGGAGCGCCAGCGCTTTATGCTGGATCTGGTCCTGGAGATTTGCGCCAAAGACTACGATTTCGAAGACTTCGAAAAGTGCCGCGAGTTCTTCAAGAACCTCATCAACGAGCTGCGCCAGATGAACTATTCGGCCTATGAGAGCGAGCAGTTCTGGTCCTACAACGATTCCGTCAAATCTATGATTGCCTAGCCCTATGAACAAAGCATATCAAAAAGTCTATACCAAACTGGAAGGTATCACCAAGGCCACGGTATCGCTCCACGCCAGCGGCGTAAGCAACGATGAACTGGCCGTCGTGGGCGGCAAACTGGCCCAGGTGGTGCGTACCAAAGGAGACCTGATTACCCTTCAGGTTTTCTCCGGAACGGAAGGCATTCCCACCAACGCGGAAGTCACTTTCCTGGGAGAACCTCCCACCCTCAAAGTGTCCGACCAACTGGCCGGCCGCTTCTTCGACGCCTACGGCCATCCCATCGACGGCGGTCCGGAGATTGAAGGTGAGGAGCGTCAGATTGGCGGCCCGTCCGTGAACCCTTACAAGCGTCGCCAGCCTTCCCAGCTCATTCCCACCGGTATTGCCGGTATTGACCTCAACAACACCCTGGTTTCCGGTCAGAAGATTCCTTTCTTCGCCAACCCGGACCAGCCCTATAACCAGGTAATGGCAGACGTAGCCCTCCGTGCAGACGTGGACAAGATCATCCTGGGCGGTATGGGCCTGTCCAACGACGATTATCTCTTCTTCCGCCACAGTTTCGAGGCCGCCGGCGCCCTGGACAAGATCATCTGCTTCATCAACACCACGGAGAATCCCCCGGTGGAGCGCCTCCTGGTGCCTGATATGGCCCTCACGGCGGCCGAATACTTTGCCGTGGACAAGAACGAGAAAGTGCTGGTGCTGCTCACGGATATGACCCTGTACGCAGACGCCCTGTCCATCGTGTCCAACCGTATGGACCAGATTCCTTCCAAGGACTCCATGCCGGGCTCCCTGTACAGCGACCTCGCCAAAATCTACGAGAAGGCCGTGCAGCTGCCCACAGACGGCTCCATCACCATCATCGCCGTTACCACCCTCAACGACGGAGACATCACCCACGCCATCCCGGACAACACGGGTTACATCACCGAGGGCCAGCTCTTCCTGAGGGCCGATTCCGATACCGGAAAGGTCATCATCGACCCGTTCCGCTCGCTGTCCCGTCTGAAACAGCTGGTGCAGGGAAAGAAGACCCGTGAAGACCACTCCCAGGTGATGAATGCCTCCGTCCGTCTGTACGCAGACGCCCAGAACGCCAAGACCAAGTTGGAGAACGGTTTCGACCTCTCCGACTACGACCACCGCTGCCTGGACTACGCCAAAGACTACGCCCGCGAGCTCCTGGCCATCGACGTCAACATCACCATCACGGAGATGCTGGACACCGCCTGGAAGCTCTTTGCCAAATACTTCTCGCCGGCCGAAACCGGTATCAAACAAGCCTTGATTGACAAATACTGGGTTAAGTAATGGCCATTAAATTCCAATATAACAAAACGTCGCTGACGGAACTGGGCAAGCAGCTCAAGATTCGCCAGGGAGCCCTCCCTACCCTACAGAACAAGGAGAGCGCCCTGCGTCTGGAGGTGCGAAAAGCCAAGGCCGACAGCGAACGTTTGCTGGTAGAATTGGAAGATGCCCTTCAGCGTTACGATTACCTGGCCGCCCTGTGGAACGAGTTCGAACCCGGACTCATCTCCATCACGGACGTAGACCTGTACACCAAGAAAGTGGCCGGCGTGAAAACCCCCGCCCTGGGAGAGATTCACTACGAACTCAAGCCCTTCAATGCCTTTGTCAAGCCTGCGTGGTATGCAGACGGCGTAGCCATCCTCAAGGAGCTCAGCCGCCTGGGCATTGAATCCGAGGTGTACAAAGAGAAAGCCCGCATCCTGGACTACAACCGCCGCAAGACCACCCAGAAGGTGAACCTGTACGAGAAAGTGCAGATTCCCGGTTACCAGGAAGCCATCCGCAAGATCAAACGCTATATGGAAGACGAGGAGAACCTCTCCAAGGCTTCTTCCAAGATTGTGAAAAAACGCCACGCCGAGGAAGAGGAGGCCTCTGTACTATGATTGCCTCTATGACCAAATACTCGTTCGTTCTCCTGAACGGACAGCAGGAAGACCTCCTGGAGAACCTCCAGGAAATAGGTCTTGTGGACATCACCCGCAGCGCCAAGCCCATTGACGAGACTTCCCAGAAGCTCGCCGGTGAGGTGGAACTGCTGGACGGCCTCATCCACGGTCTCAACAACGCCGTCATCCCGGAGGGTGTTACCCCGGAATACATAGATGGTGACATTGTCCGTCTGGCCGGCGGCCAGATTATGCGCTACTCCGAGGACAGCGTCCAAATCAAGATGCTGGAAAAGGAGGTCCATCACCTGAAGGCCTGGGGCCAGTTTGACAAGGAGCAGATGGACCAGCTGGAAGAGGCCGGCGTGCACCTGCACTTCCACGTGATCTCCAAGAAACACTTCAAACAGGCCTGGAAAGAGGAATATGCCCTCACCGTCATCAGTGAAGGTAAGAATACCGTCCGCTTCGTGGTAGTGGGAGACGAAGACAACCTTCCCGGAGAAGTCCCCGCCCCCGAGAGCAGCGTCCAGGAGAAGAAGAAGGAGCTGGACCAGCAGAAACAGCACTTTGATAAGACCCTGAGAAGAATCGCCAGCGCCAAGGAACGCATCCCGGAACTGGAGGCGCTTCGCCAGAAGGCCCTGGAAAAACTGGACCTCTACCTGGCCGGCATTACTGCCGAATCGGCCGCGGAAGACACCATCGTAACCTTGGTGGGCTATGCTCCCACGGAGAACGATGAAACGGTGACGGAAGCCCTGAACAAGATAGGAGTCCTCTATATTAAGGAAGAGGCCCAGGCCAAGGACAATCCGCCCATCACGTTCCGCAACAACTGGTTCGTACGGCAGTTCGAGGTCCTTACGGATATGTACGGCCGTCCCGCTTACAACGGCTTCGACCCTACTCCGTTCATCTCCGTTTTCTTCCTGCTCTTCTTTGCCCTATGTATGGGAGATGCCGGTTACGGCCTGGTACTCATCGTCATCGGCCTTATGCTCAAGAAGGTTCCTTCCTTCAAGGATATGGCTCCCCTGGTGGTGCTGCTGGGCGGAGGAACGGTGATAGCAGGCTTCTTCCTGCACACCTTCTTCTCCATCGACATTGCCCAGTGGAAGATCTTTGAACCCGTCCAATTCCTCTTCCTGCCGGACCAGATAGGCGGTTACGCCGGCGGTATGGTACTCTCCATCGTGGTGGGTATCGTCCACCTGTGCCTGGCTATGACGGTCAAGGCCATCCAGTCCGTGAAGGTAAAGGGACTCGACGCCTCGCTGGGTACGCTGGGCTGGACGCTCCTCATAGTGGGCGGTGTCATCGTGGGCGGTTTTGCCCTGGCCGGCGTGCTCTCCTCAGAGATTACCAAGTGGATCATCATTGCCATCGGCGTGGTGAGTGCCCTGGGCATCTTCGTGTTCAACAACCCGGACCGCAACAAGTTTGCCAACATAGGAATGGGCCTCTGGGATACCTACAACACCGTTACAGGTCTGTTGGGAGATGTCCTGAGTTACCTCCGTCTGTATGCCCTGGGTCTCGCCGGCAGTATGCTGGGCATGGCCTTCAACGATATGGGCGGAATGGTCCTGGGAGACGGCTCCAACCCCATCCTTTGGATTCCGTTCCTCATCCTGGTACTCCTGGGTCACACCCTCAACGTGGCTATGTGCGCCCTGGGCGCCTTCGTACACCCCCTGCGACTCAACTTCCTGGAATTCTTCAAGAACTCCGGCTACGAGGCTGCAGGCCGTAATTACACCCCTTTGAAAAAACAATAAATAAAATCAATATCATTATGGAACAAATTCTCGGTTATCTCGGACTCGGACTCGTCCTCGCACTGGCGGGCATCGGATCCTCCTATGGTACCACCCTCGCCGGTAACGCCGCCGAAGGTGCACTCAAGCGCAAACCGGAAGCCTCCGGTAGCTTTATGGTGCTTTCCGCCCTCCCGGCCACCCAGGGTATCTACGGCTTCGTAGCCTTCTTCATCATGCTGGGTAAGTTCACCAGCGGCACCGTTTCCGGCGCACTCTGCTTCGGTATCGGCCTGTCCGTAGGTCTCGCCTGCATGATTTCCGGTATCCGTCAGGGTCAGGTCTGCGCTAACGGTATCGTGGGCGTTTCCCAGGGCCACGACGTATTCACCAACACCCTCATCTACGCCGCTCTCCCTGAATTCTACGCCATTCTGGGTCTCGTAGGCGCCATTATGGCCAAGTAGACCATAGATCATCCACAAAAAACGGGGTTGACTCTTTTGAGTTAACCCCGTTTTTTGCCAGTGAGGGTATAGTGTCCCGGGGGGGCTTGTCCACCCACGGACCAATATAGGGGGAGGGGCCCATGGATTTTTTGGATTGTCGGGAGAAAGCTTGCTTTCGAGCGAGAGCCAAAAAGTGCTGGGAGGGGCCGGAGTGGAGCGAAGCGGAACGGAGTCCCCCCCGGGACACTATACCCTCACTGGCTAAATTATGATCTATTAGAATTCGGGGATAGGGATGACAACCGTCAGGAGGAGAAGAAGCAGGCCGATGGCTAGGAGCGCCAGGGTTCCGCGCCAGATGAACTTGAGCCACTTGGCGTAAGGGATGCGGGCCATGGCCAGGGCGGCCATAAGGACGCCGGAAGTGGGCGTTAGCATATTGGTGAAGCCATCTCCGAACTGGAAAGCCAGCACCATAGCCTGGCGGGAGACGCCCACCATATCGGCAAACGGGGCCATGATAGGGATAGTGATGGCGGCTTTGGCCGATGCACTGGGAATGAGGAAGTTAATCACGGCCTGGATGCCATACATAGCCGACAGGGACGCCATCGGCCCGGTGCCGTCCAAGCCTTCCTGCATAGAGTGCAGGATGCTGTCCACTACCCTGCCGTCCTGCAGAATTACGATGATGCCGGAGGCAAAGCCCACCACCAGGGCGGCGGAAAGGATATCTTTGGCGCCGGCCATCAGTTCTTCGGCAATCCTATTGGCGCCAAAGCCGGCTATGAGGCCGCAGACAATACCCATAAGCAGGAACAGGCCGGTGATTTCCGGCAGATACCAATCCCATTGCGTGACACCCACAACCAGGAGAATCACCGTCACGCCCAGCACAGACAGGATGGCTATCTGACGGCCCGTAAGCGGCTCAGCGGCCACGGCCTCGGCACTCACGGCGGGCGCCTTCTTGGTCTTGGCTGCATAAACCAGCACAAACACCATCAAAAGAACAGTAAGAATGGCCCAGCAGATGAGCCGGTAGGTCATACCGGAGAAGAGCGGAAGATCCGCCATTCCCTGGGCTATGCCCACCGTAAACGGATTCAGGAAAGCGCTGGAGAAGCCTACATTGGAGGCCACATATACTATGAGCATTCCCATCATAGCATCGTAGCCCATCGATAGCATCAGCGGCACTACCATTCCCACAAAGGGTATCGTTTCCTCGCTCATTCCAAACACAGCGCCACCCAGGGAGAACAGCAGCGTAATGGCCACCAGCACCCATTTCTCGCGCTTCCCTACCCTGGCAATAAAGCGGCCTATCCCGGCATTCACGGCGCCCGTGGCGTTGAGCAGCCAGAAGGCCCCACCCACTACCAGGATAAAGACAATGATGCCGGCCTGCTTCACGAATCCGTGGTAAACGGCACTGAACACCTGCCAGGTCTGCGGCACGTGGTCCACGGACTCATAACGCAAGGAACCGTCCGGGGCCTGGACATACTGTCCTCCCGGCACCAACCAGGTAACCACGGCGCATAAAACAAGGAGCGCAGCAATGATGACGTAAGTATTGGGAACGCGTAGTTTCATAATACAAAAGTAAATATTTCTTTGTAAATTTGGGGAAACTAAGAACCTGATATGAAACGAATCTTCACCCTTCTTGCCCTGGCTTTGGCTTTCGGTGCCGCCTATGCCCAGGAGCAGAGTCCCGAAATGGTCCATTTCCTCAAAGAATTCCCCCAGCGGGCCGGTTTCAACACCCATTCCTACGAGTTCACAGACGTTACCGATACACCGGCTCCCAGAGGTTACCACGCCTTCTATATCAGCCACTACGGACGCCACGGCTCCCGCAGCGACTGGGCCGGCAACTACACCTACAAGCTGGTGCGGGACATCCTGGCACAGGCCAAGGCCGATGGCGTAGCCCTCACCCCCGCCGGAGACTCCCTCCTCCGCGAATCGGCCTATATCTTTGAAAAATATGACGGTATGGACGGCCGCCTCACGCCCCGTGGCGTCCGGGAGCACCGCCAGCTGGCCAAACGGATGTACCAGCGCTTCCCGGAGGTCTTCAAGCACGGCAGCAAGAAAATCCGCGCCGTCTCCAGCACCACGCCCCGCTGCATCGTTTCCATGAACGGCTTCACCGCCCAGCTGCTGGCCCAGCAGACCGATCTGGACCTGGACCTGGATACCGGAGAGAAATTCTTCACCTACATTGCCCAGTCGGAGAACGGAACCATCCGGGCCCGCACGCAGAAGGCACTGGCAGAGCGTCCCCGCCAACCCCTGGATGCCGCTCCTGTCTACCAGACCCTTTTCCAGAATCCCGAAGAAGGCAAGAAATACGTCAAGAATGAGTCGGCCTTCCTCCACGGCATCTACGCTGTGGCCAGAGTGGCCGAAGCCTTCGACATCAACGACAACCTCTTCCGCTACCTGCCCTTCGACGCCGTATACAGCATCCACGAACAGCAATTCCTGAGCGCCTACCTCAACCAGGCCAACTCGGAGCTCAACGGAGACCTCCGCCTTCCGCTCAACAAGCCCCTCGCAGATACCCTCATCATCCAGGCCGAAAGAGTCATCTCCGGCGCCTCCGACCGTGCCGCAGACCTCACCTTCGGCCACGACTGGCCCTTCCTGGGCCTGTGCGCCTACCTGGGCCTGGAAGGCATAGGAGACCGCCTCACTGCAGATGAGGCCGCCACCAGTTGGATGGCCTCCGAGAACTGCCCCTTCGCCGCCAACCTGCAGATGATTTTCTACCGCAGCAAGAAAAAAGAAGAGCCCGTGCTGGTCAAGTTCCTGCTCAACGAGCGGGAGACCGCCATACCCGCCCTGGTGCCCGTCGAAGGCCCTTATTACAAATGGGAAGACGCCAAGGCCTACTGGGCCACCCGCGTGCCCCACACCCAGATAGTAGCCCATCGCGGCTACTGGAAACAGAATGCCCAGAACTCCATCGCCTCCCTCACCGAAGCCCAGAACTTTGGCTGCTGGGGCAGCGAATTTGACCTCCACCTTACCGCAGACAACGTGGTTGTCGTAAACCATGATCCTAGCATTGGCAACACCAAGATTCAGACCAGCCCCCTAAAAGAGGTACGTACCCACAGTCTCAAGAACAAAGAGAAGGTTCCCACCCTGGACGAGTATCTCAAGCAGGGTGCCAAGAACAAAGACTGCGTCCTGGTGCTGGAACTCAAGCCGCACGCCAACGCCAGCCGGGAAGATGTGCTCATCGAAAAGTGCCTGGAAGCCCTCAAGGCCAACAAGTTGATGGATCCGAAGCGCATTGCCTTCATCTCCTTCAGCTACCATATCTGTAAGGAACTGGCCAAGAAATGCCCCGGCTATTCCGTCCAGTATCTGGAAGGAGACAAAACCCCGGCACAAGTCTTTGCAGACGGCATCAACGGCATAGACTACCATTTCTCCCACTTCAAGAAGCACCCGGAGTGGGTTGAGCAGGCCCACGCCCTGGGTATGACAGTAAATGCCTGGACCGTGGACAAGGAGGAGGACATCCGCCTTATGAAAGTGATGGGCGTGGACCAGATTACCACCAACGAGCCCGCCCTCACCCGCGAGATTCTCTTTGGACGCAAGTAATGTCTTTTGAGAAAAAAGCAGTCAGCGAGCGGCCTCCGCACATTGCCAGTGCGGAGGCTATGCTCGACACCATCCTGGAACTGGGCATCGTTCCTTTCTTTGTGAACGTCATCCCCGGCTATTCCATCGAGGAAATGACAGCTCCCGAAAACTGGTTCGACACGCAGGAAAACCTCACCTACACCCCTTGGGACTGGAAAATCCCCTGCGTCCAGAGCGGAGAAATAGCCTACGGCAAGTTCCTGCTGGGCGGCAAGGCGGCCTTTGCCACCGTCGAATGGTACCGCGAACTCCGCAACTACCGTCAGGCCCAAGAGAAATATCGGCCCGACGCCGCCCAAAAGCAAATCCTGGATTACCTGAAGGAAAACGGCAGCATCAGCATCAAGGAAATCCGCGGCCTGCTGGGCATCAAGAAAGGACAGGCCGATGCCCTGGTAACCCGCCTGATGATGCAGTGCCGGGTAATCACCGGAGACATCATCCGCGTCTACCGCGGAGAAGACCTCCACTACAACGGCTGGCAGACTTCCTCCTTCTGCACCCCTGAGGCCCTCTTCGATACCGGCACGCCCTTCGCCGGCTTCCCGGGGTTCCCCTTCCAGGAAGACGCCGGTCTGGAAGTCAAACACTCCCCCGAAGAATCTTACCGGCTCCTCCAACAAAAAATCCGCAGCCTCGTTCCCGAAGCCACGGATAAACAAATAGCCAAACTCCTGGCCTAGTATTCTCTGGGGCCGAAGATATCGGTGCCGATGCGCACCATTGTAGCCCCATGCTTCACGGCAACGGGCCAGTCCCCCGACATTCCGATGGACAGAATGTCAAATCCAGGGAGACCTGTCGATTTGATCTTATTAAATAAGGTCTCAATCCGCTCAAAATCCTTCTCAATAAGAGCCTCATTCTCCGTATGCGTAGCCATACCCATTAGACCACGGACACGGATATTAGCCAGCGGAGGAGGTGTGGCCTCGGAAACCTTCGCCACCCCCGGCTTTGAGGGGGGCTCCGCCCCCCTATTATCCCCCTGCGGCTCCCGGCCTATAAGTCCTTCGGACCCGGCCTCCGCCGGGCGCTCTGATGAGCGCCAAGAACTCGCACCAACGCACTGGAGGGTTTCAGAAGGTACTCCTTCGGAGCTGGCGATGATGCTCAGTATCTCATCTTCTGAAAAGCCCTGTTTGGTTTCTTCGGCCCCTAAATGGAGTTCAAGTAAAATGTCAATGACTTTATTATTAGCTGCTCCCCAGGCATTGATGGCTTCGAGCAGGTGCAGGGAGTCCACGGACTGGACCAGAGAGGCATAAGGGAGGACCATTTTGAGCTTGTTGGTCTGGAGATGGCCGATGAAATGCCACTGGACGTCAGAGGGCATCTGCGGCACTTTGGCGGCCAGTTCCTGCGGACGGTTTTCTCCAAAGATGCGCTGACCGGCGTCATACGCCTCCATCAGTCGCTCCACCGGATGGAATTTGGAAACTGCCACCAGTTGAACACCTGATGGCAGTTTTCCTATAATACTCTCTAGATTCTGTTTAATCATGAGATACGCTCGCTTCGCTCGGTATGACAACTAGCGTTTCTTGCCTTTTTGTTTCTCCATCTCACGCTGCATCTTCTGGGCTTCTTCCAGACGCTGCTGCCACTTGCTCTTGGGAACGGGCTTGTTCTCGGCTGCCTTCACCTTGGCCACCACCTCGTCGGGATCTACCACCCACTTGCGGATGATAAAGGTCTCCAGCATGGTGATGAGGTTGCTCAGGAGGTAGTAGTAGCTAAGACCGGAGCTCAGGTTGTTACAGATGAAGAACATCATGATGGGCATCATATACAGGCTCATAGCCTGCATCATCTTGGCGTTGGGGTCGTTGCCGGCCGTGGTCTGGCTCTGCATGATCTTGGAATAGAAGAACATGGATACCGCCATCAGGAGGGCAAAGAGGGAAATGTGATCCATACCCAGGATGCTGGTGCCCCAGGAGATGATGTCATCGTAGGCACTCAGGTCTTCGGCCCAGAGGAAGGGCTGCTGACGCAGTTCGATGGATGCCGGGAAGAATCGGAACATAGCCCACAGGATAGGCATCTGCAGCAGCATCGGGAGGCAGCCTCCCATAGGTGAGACGCCGGCCTTCTTGTACAGGGCCATGGTCTCCTGCTGCTTCTTCATAGCGTCTTCCTGCTTGGGATACTTGGCGTTGATCTTCTCCATAAAGGGCTTGAGGGCCTGCATCTTGGCGCTGGAAGAATAGCTCTTGTAAGCGAAGGGCAGAACCACAATCTTGATGAAGATGGTCATCAGGAGGATGATGATACCGAAGTTGGCGATGGACTTGTGCAGCCAGTCGAACAACGGGATAATCACATACTTGGTGAACACGCCGATGATCTTACCGCCCAGCGGAATCACCTTCTCGTAAGAGTGGTTGTAAGCCTTGAGACCGCGGTAGCTGTTGGGGCCGAAGTAGAACTCGAAGGGCACGTCTACACGCTCTGCGCCCCGGATGTTCTCCAGGGAAGCGCGCATGGAAGCGCTGCAGTTCATAAGGTCGTGGGAAGGATCCTCCTTGGGAACAAAATCGATGGAGAACTCGCCGAAGCTGAAGTTGCCGGGAGCGCGCATAATGGCGCTGAAGAACTGCTGCTGGAAGGCGAACCATTCGATATTGTTGGAGAAACGCTTGCTGCCCTTACGGCCGTTGCCAATGTTGGCGGGTTTCTTGTCGTCCGGGAAATAGTAATTCAGACGGGAATACTGGGTCTCGTTCTTGTAGCCCTTCTCCATCCGCTGGATGGTGGCATCAAAGTGCACATCCACGCTGCCGGAGTTGCGCTGGAAGTTCATACCCACCAGCGAAAGGGTCTCGTTCACGGAGTAGGAATCCTTCAGGAGGGTATAAGCCTGCTCGATGTAACCGCCGCTCTGCAGGGGCAGGCGCATCACCACCGTGCTGTCCGAAGAAGCCTCCGGAACATACTGGAAGGTGAATTTGCGGGTATCGATGGCCGAAGGGGCATAGACCACATAGCCCAGTTCCGTCTTACCGGCCTGCAGCAGATAGAGAGGGTCTTTGCCGTATGTGAGGTAATCCTTTATCATCACGGAATACGGCTGGGCGCCCTTGGTGGTGAACACCACCTCCAACTTGTTGTTGGACAGGGTGATGAACTTCTCCTCGGCGCGGGCGGCGAGGTTCAGGAGGGAATCCGAGTACACGGGAGCGGCGGGAGCCACGTTCTCGTGCGACAGGGAATCTGCCACGGCAGCCTCCTGGGGATGTTCGGCCCTCCAGATGCTGTCCTGCTGAAACTGCTGATAGGCCTCGGCCGCGGCGATGGAATCCAGCTGGGCCTGATATTCTTGCTGTTTTTTAACTTGACGGCTCTGGTACCCGAAGAAGCCCATCATAATGAGGGCTATGAGTACAAAGCCAATGATTGAATTCTTATCCATAGTTTACTGCTCGTTCTCCTCCGCTTCTTTTGCTCTGATCTGGGCCTTGAGGTCCTCCAGCTTGGCCTTGGCGGCGTCAATGCGCTCCTGCATCTGGGCCTTCAGCTTCTCGGCGCCCTTGGAAAGGCCGAAGAAGCCGATGTTGTTCTCGTAGGTCTGGATCTCCTGCTGGAGCTGGGAGAACTGCTCCTTGAGCTTGTCCTTCTCGGTGAGGGGACGGCGCTCGCCTCCGCGGGCACCTCCACGCTCATTCCTGCGGGGACCGCGGGAACCGAAGTCCGGGAACTTGGCCTGCATGGCTTCGCGGTAATCGGCCTGTACCTTTTCCTTTTCCTTGAACGGCACGAAGCCAATCTCCTGCCACTTGGCGGCAAAGTCCTTGGCGGCGGCTGCATCGGTCTCTGCGTCTACGGAAACGTAGGCCTTGATGGACTCAATGAGGGCCTTCTTGGCGGCGAGGTTGGCACCCAGGCTGCCGGGACCGTCGGGACGGTTGTCACGGGCGGTGAAGAAGGCGTCGCAAGCGCCGCGGAAACGCTTCCAGATTTGCTCGCTCTTCTTGCGGGGTACGGCGCCAATTTCCTTCCACTGCTTCTGCAGCTCGATGAAACGGTCGCTGGTGGCCTTCCAGTCCGTGCTGTCCTTGAGGGACTCGGCCTCCTCGATGATGGCCATCTTCTTGGCCAGGTTCTCGTTCATGGAATCCTTGAACTCGGAGAAGGAGGCGCGCTTGCGCTCGAAGAACTTGTCGCAGGCGGCGCGGAAACGGTCGTAGACCTTCTGGTTCTCCTTGCGGGTGGCAAAGCCGATGGTGCGCCACTTGGCCTGAATCTCTTCGATCTGCTTGCTCAGGGCGTTCCACTCGGTGGAGGAGGTAATTTCCTTATTGGCAATGGCTTCCACTTCTTCGCAGAGGGCCTGCTTGGCTTCCAGGTTCTGGGCCTGCTGCTCCTTGAGGCCTTCGAAGTGGGCCTGATAACGCTTGTTGATCACGGAAGTGGCAGCGCGGAAACGCTCCCAAATCTCGTCTCTGAACTCCTTGGCCACGGGGCCCAGGTCTTTCCACTGCTCGTGGAGCTTCTGGAGTTCCTTGAAGGACTCGACCACATCTTCGTCCTGGGACAGGGCTTCGGCCTGCTCGCAGAAAGCGGTCTTGGCCTCGAGATTCTTCTTGAAGTCCAGGTCACGGAGTTCGCGGTTGATGTCCACGAGGTCGTAGAACTTGGTCACGTACAGCTGGTACGTGTCGTTCACGTCGCGGAAGTTCTGCTGGGGAACGGGGCCGGTCTCACGCCAGCGGTTCTGGATGTCGCGGAACTTGGGGAAGGCTTCCTTCATATCGCCGGGCTCTTCCACGAGGGCCTTGAGCTCCTCGATGATGGCCTGCTTCTTCTGGAGGTTCTCCTCGCGCTGGGCATCGAGTTCCTTATTATATTCTGCGCGCTCTTTCTTGTAGGCTACGTACAGGGACTTGAAGCCGGCCTCGATGGCAGCGAAGGGGCTCACGGGACCGCTCTGCATAGGAACGGTTGCCTCCTCTACGGAATTCTCGTCGGGTTCTTCCACCACGGCGTCTTCTCCGGCATCGGCCTTTTCTCTGGAAAGGCGCTTATAGAAGGCCGACTTGATGGCTTCGGCCTCCTTGGACCGCTTCATACGGTCTACGCTTACACTTAAATCCTGAAACAGGTCTGCCAGTTCAGCAAGGGTCTTCTCTCCGTAGTTGACAACCACTTCTTTCACTTCGTCGGCTACCTCGGCGGCTTTGTCGGCCACGGCGGCTACGGCGTCTTTCACTTCTTCCTTGACGGCTTCCACAGTGGGGGTTTCCTGTTCCTGTTTGGCTACATCTGCGGTTTCTTCCACCACAGGCTTAATTTCTTCACTCATAGTATTTAGTTTAATATTAACTTACAAATGTAAAAATATTCTCTTACTTTTCCAACAAGCCGGGCCGGCGCTCCCGGGTGCGGGCCAGGGCCTGCTCGTCCTGCCAGGCCTGGATAATCTTGGGATTGCCGCACAAAAGCACGTCAGGCACCTTCCAGCCATTGAATTCGGCCGGGCGGGTGTATACCGGAGGAGACACCAGTCCGTCCTGGAAAGAGTCGCTCAGGGCCGATGTCTCATCGGTGAGCACGCCGGGCACCAGCCGGATGATGCTGTCTGCCAGCAGCGCTGCCGGGATCTCTCCCCCGCTCACCACAAAGTCTCCCACGGAAATCTCCCGGGTTACCAGGTGCTCGCGGATGCGCTCGTCAATGCCCTTGTAGTGGCCGCAGAGAATGATGATGTTCTCCTTGAGACTGAGCTCGTTGGCTATGCCCTGGGTGAGGATTTCCCCGTCCGGGGCCATATAGATAACCTCGTCGTAATGCCTTTCGGCCTGCAAATCCTTGATGCAATTGTAGACCGGTTCCACCATCATCACCATACCGGCGTCTCCGCCATAGGAATAATCGTCTACCGTCTGGCGGGAACCCAGTCCGTACTTTCTTAAATCGTGGATGTGAATCTCTGCCAGCCCCTTCTTCACGGCACGCGCCGGGATGGAATAGCTGAGAGGGCTCTCCAGCAGTTCAGGCACCACACTGATGATATCGATTCTAAGCATACTAACGCAGGTTAAGACTACAAAAATACGAAAAATAATCCTTATCTTTGCGTCCACATCCGCATACCCTATGTATTCTCTTCGCGAACTGTATAAAATAGGAAAGGGTCCCTCCTCCTCACATACCATGGGCCCCAACAACGCCGCCCGCCTTTTCGGGGAGCGCCACACCGATGCCGCCCGCTTCGAGGTGACCCTCTACGGCTCCCTCGCCGCCACCGGCAAGGGCCATATGACGGACCTGGCCATCCTGGAAGTGCTGGAGCCCATCGGCCCGGTAAAAATCAACTGGGAGCCTTCCCGCTTCCTGGACTATCACCCCAACGGTATGCTCTTCAAGGCATTCGGGGCCGATGACACCCTGCAGGAAGAATGGACCGTCTTCTCCGTGGGCGGCGGAGCCCTCTCCGAAGGCCCCGGCAAGGAAATGAGCAAGTCCGGAGAAGTATACGACCTCAACACCCTCAACGACATCATCGAATGGTGCGATGCCAACGGCCGAAGCATCTGGGAATACGTAGAGATTTGCGAAGGAACCGAAATCTGGGACTATCTCCAGGAGATGTGGGAAGCGATGAAAGCCTCCGTGGTACGCGGCCTCAACAACGAAGGCCGTCTGCCCGGGCCCCTCAACCTTTCCCGCAAGGCCAGCAAGTACCACGTCAAGGCCCTGGGCTACCAACCCAACCTCCGCTCCCGCGGTCTGGTGTTTGCCTACGCCCTGGCCGTGAGCGAGGAGAACGCCTCCGGCGGCACCATCGTGACCGCCCCCACCTGCGGCTCCTCCGGCGTTATCCCGGGTGTCCTGTACCACCTGGCTACCAGCCACGCCTTCTCGGATACCAAGATCCTCCGCGCCCTGGCTACGGCCGGCATCATTGGCAACGTGGTCAAGCAGAACGCCTCCATCTCCGGCGCCGAGGTAGGTTGCCAAGGTGAAGTGGGCGTAGCCTGCGCTATGGCTTCCGCCGCTGCCTGCCAGCTCTTCGGTGGCAGCCCCTACCAGGTAGAATACGCCGCCGAAATGGGCCTGGAGCACCACCTGGGTATGACCTGCGACCCTGTCTGCGGCCTGGTCCAGATCCCCTGCATCGAGCGCAACGCCTTCGCCGCCACCCGCGCCCTCGACTCCAACATCTACTCCACCTTCTCCGACGGCCGTCACCGCATCTCCTTCGACCACGTGGTAGAAGTGATGAAACAGACCGGCAAAGACCTCCCGTCCCTCTACAAGGAAACCTCCGCCGGCGGCCTCGCCCTGAAGTACTTACAAAAATAGTTTCCTTCTTGTAGTTTAACCTTCCATCCTCCGGAAATTATTTTTCGGGACGGGACCCGAAAAACCAATTTCCTCCGGATTTAGAATAGCTAGCCGTGAAATACAAGTAACGTTCTTTCAATACTTTACGTAATTCCTCCTCCGTATTTTTCAGAGGAGGATTGTTGTATTTTGTTAATGCTTAATAACTTACATTTCACGTCATAAAGGGCCGGCGGAAAGGGAGGGGAACGGAAGGCACCGCAGCCGGAGTATACGACATCCGGCTGCTACGGATCAAGCCCTGCACGGGCTCCATTAAAGGGCCCATGCAGGGCTTGCCCGTTGCCCACTTTCAGGCAAAGAAATGGAGAGGTTGGAGCCTGGCACTTAGCAGTTTAATAATCAATAGAATAGGCATATGGACTACCCTGATTAAGCAGTGGGTATATGTTGTTAACTATCACATGATCATTGACATAAGTGCCAGCGGTCCCGGACCCATCTCACGGTATTTTTCTTTCTGGGCCGTAGGCCCGGCACCCGACCCCCGAATAAATATGTGCCAACCTTTGAACCATTGGGCATGTGACGAACGTTGCCATTGGCACCGCTGGTGGGGTGTAGGTTCTTTAAAAGGGCGCGGCGTTTGCCTGCTGGCAAACGAGGCGTAACCGCTGGCACAGGCTCTTGCACCGCACCCAAAGCTTTTCTGGGCGTTGCACTGTCTCTCGCGCTTCTTCTGATCCTTATATCTCCACCGAACCATAACCTGACAGCCGGCACTTTTGGCGTTTTTTGACGGTTGCGGCGTTGTGCATGACCTGACAGCCTGCACTTTTGGCCTTTTTTGCTGGCTGCGGCGTCAAGATTGACGGTCAGGTGCGGTAGACGGGACAAAACGAGGCACGTTAGGGTCGAAAAACATGGGTTTTCGAGGTAAACGGGACAAGAAATGGCACGTCTACCACGCCCGGGGTGTGAGATGGCCGATCGGGGTCGGCCATGACGACGATCGGGGTCGGCCATGACGGGGAGGTCAAGGCCCGGGATGAGGGTGCATTCCGAGCACCAGGAGGGTCGTTTTCGTGCTCGGGAAGAGGGAATACCAGGTCCCGAGCACCAGGAGGGGCAAATCCGTGCGCGGGAGATGGCCGATCGGGGCCGGGCATGACGACAAGGGTCAGAGCCCGGGATGAGGTGGGAACCCCATACCCCTCCCATCAGTTTTACCCCGGTCCCTCGGAAGGGTGCACAACAAAAAAAGCCCGCAATCACTGCGGGCTTTTTTTGGTTAGTTAGTAGTGTATTCTTACCTTTAAGAAGAAGGTTAATTAGTTGGTTAGAAAAAGCGTTTCGTCTAGGAAAAGGAGAGTTCTCCCGTTTTCCTAATGCAAAGGTACGACAAAATTTTATTCTTACAAAATTTTTTAAACAAATTTTTGGTAAATAAAATTTTTTAAAAAGTAAACCTGATTTTGAGCATGTAATTCCTTGGTGCCTGGGGGTAGACACCCACCCCGGAATACAGGGTTCCATCCTCCTTGGAGATGCTGTCCCAGCGCCATCCAGAGGCATAATACATATGATTCAGGAGGTTATGTGCATAGAGTCCCACGGTCATCTTTCCGGGACCCAGACGAAACGTTTTCTGCACGGAGGCGTTCATCACAAAATACTGCGGAACGGCCATTTCTTCTCGCATCGAGTTGTCCAGATACTGCTTGCCCACGTACTTTCCGTCTACGGAAATGAAGAATCCCTCCAGGGGCAGGAAAGTCAGCTGCACCATACCGATGGTGGAAGGCGACATCAGCATCGTGGTCTTGCCGTAATTAATGGGCACCGTACCCGAATAGTCGTCATACGGTACGTAGGAGGTGTAGTCCGCTATCTGGTTCATAGACAGGGTCAGGTTGCCATCGGCCCTCATCCAGCGGAGGGGCTCCCAGGCGGCTTCCAACTCCACTCCCCTGCGCCAGGCCCTGGAGACATTCTCCTTGATGGCATAGCCGGCGGTGGACAGTTTGCCCGTTTCCAGGAGCATATCCTTATACTCCATCGCGTAGAGGTTGGCCGATGCCTGGAACCGTTCCCCTTCAAAGCGGTAGCCCAGTTCCACATCCAGCATAGCCTCGGGCTTGATGGGTGTGCCCTCGCCCTTGATGTTCTCCTTGATGTCGGAGCGGCCGGGCTCACGGTGGCCGATGGCGGCCGAAGCATAGATCTTATGGTTCCCGAAGGCAGCCGTCACACCGGCGCGGGGATTGAAGAAATGCCACACCTGGCGGTAATTCATCTCATCCTCCGGGACGGCGCCGTACTCCAGCCAGTCGTCATCGGACCCTTCCATAGTATAATGGATGGTACGGTACTGAAGGTCGGCATAGGCCGTGAGCCATTCCAGCGGACGGTATTCGGCCCTTACAAAGGCACTTCCCTCCATCTTGACGCCGGTATTGGTGTACCAGTTTTCCTTGGGGAACTCTCCGGAGAGCGCCTTGACCCAGAGGACCTCTCCCCAGTGACCGCCGGAGTAGTGCGAGAGGGTGAACCCGCCGTTGATGGTGAGCCGATCCATCCGGTAACGCAGCGTAGGCTGCACCGTAAAGAGATTGTTGTCCATCTTCTTCTGGTAAATCATATCGCTGCGGGAGACGCCCTGCTCGGCAGGGATGCCGTAATTCTTGAGCTTCTTGTTTACCTTATAATATTCGTCGTAGCCGTCACCGCGGGTGTAATTGGCCGTGGCCGATAAAGTGAGGGCATCGGTAAAGGCGTGGGTATACTGCAGCTGCACGTGGTGCTGGGCATAGTTGTCGGTCTGGTTGTCATAGTAATAGACATTGCCAAACTCGTCGTAGTACTCGCCTGCTCCGTTATAGGTGCGGTCCTTGGCGTACTGCTCAAGGTCAATACCGTCCCAGGTGATGCCGCTGCGCTGGTTGCCCATCAGGTACGTCAGGCGGAGGGAGTTCTTTCTACCCAGCCAGCCCAGGACGGCAAAAGCGCTCTGCGACTGCACAAAAGCGTTGCGGATGTACCCGTCCGTTGTGTTTTGGGAAAAGGCGGCCGATGCATAGAACCCCTTCCGGGTGCGCCCGGTAGAAGCCGCCAGCGTAGTGATGAAAGTCTTGTAGGAACCGGCACTGAAACTCACATCGGCCCAAGGGTCCGGCGTTACGAAAGCCGTATTCATATTGATGCTGGCGCCGAAGGCACCGGCACCGGAGGCCGATGTACCCAGTCCGCGCTGCACCTGCACGCTGGAAAGCATGGAAGCCAGGGACGGGATGTTGAGCCAGAAGACCTCCTGGCTCTCGGCATCATTGAGCGTGATGCCGTTGAGCGTCACGTTGATCTGCGAGCCCTTGGAGCCGCGGATGGTCATAGCCGTACTCCCGAGGCCCGTTCCGCCCTCGCTGGTGGTCACCACCGAAGGCAGCAGTCCCAGCGTCTGAGGAAGCGAATTCATAGGATTGGAGCGCTCCAGGGCGTCCTTTCCTACATTCTCATAAGTAACAGGTGTGTTCTTTCCGGCACGGCTGGCCGATACAATCACGGAGTCCAGACGCTCCGTCTTCTCCTGCGCCTGTGCGCAGAGACACAGCACACTAAGTGCTGAAAACAAAAGAGTTTTCTTCATTTTTTCCTTACGACGGTATCAACCGTATCAAGTTATGAGGGTGTAATCTCAATCCGGTACTTCCGGATACCCCTATTTTTCAAGATTCCCGGTCAAGCCGGGAATGACGTGGCGTCATGGCCGACCTGATCGGCCATCTACTTTACTAATTCTATCTGGTACAGTTTCGGCCAGTTTTTGCCGGTTACGTATACCTTGCCGGCGGCGTCCACGGCAATGCCGTTGAGAACGTCGGTGGCGGAAGTCCAAAGCGCGTCCGGGAGGAGCCCGGTGCAATCGATCATCCCTTCCACCTTACCGGTAGCGGGGTTGATGATGGCGATGGAGTCCGTGAGGTACACGTTGGCCCAAATCTTTCCGTTGATCCATTCCAGTTCGTTCAGGTTCTTCAGGGGACGGCCATTATAGGTTACGGCCAGCTTCTTCTGAACCTTCAGGTCCTTGTCCAGGTAGTACAGGTTGCTGCTGCCGTCGCTGGCGATGAGCTGCTTACCGTCCGTGGTAAGGCCCCAGCCCTCGCGCGGATAGCTGACGGTCTTCTTGTATTCCAAGGTCTTGGCATCGTAAAGGAAGGCCACCTTGTTGGTCCAGGTGAGGATGTACAGATTGTCACCCAGGATGGCGGAGCCTTCTGCAAAGTACTTGGAATTGAGCTTCTTGTTCTTAATGGGCTTGCCGGTATTCAGGTCCACGGTACGGATGGAACTGGTGCCGTACTGGCCCGTAGTCTCATAAAAAGTACCGTTGTGGAAAAACAGGCCCTGGGTGTAGGCCGCCATATCGTGCTGATACTCCTTCACCACTTTGAACTTGTACTGCGTAACCTGTGCCTGGGAGCAGGCGCAGAGCAGCAGCGTTATCAAGAATACACCTAACCTTTTCATAGGAGCACAAAGATAATACTTATTTCCCTTCCAACCAAGCCAGATTGAATCTATAATGAACCCGGCTGCTCAAAAGGTGGATTACGCCGTCGGGACTCTGGGTGCAGGCCAGATACCCCTTGGGCTCGGCGTGCGTGGCGTCCAGGGTAAACGTCCCCGTCCAGGCGCCGCCGTCCAGGACCCGCTGCTGACCATCCGTCAGGAGTTTCTGAACGGGCCAGGATGCACCTTCGTCATAACTGAGAGCAACAAACAGGCCATTCGGGCCGAAGGAGCAGAGCATCAGAGGTCCCTCCTGAAGGCGCCGGAGCACCAGCCGCTGCCCGGAGCCGATGGGAGGGAACTCCGTAGCGCTGTACGTCCAGGTATAGCCGCCATCGGCCGATATACTGCAGGGCATCTTGCCGTCGATGGCATTGCCCCGGCCATAAGCCATCAGCCGGCCATCCTTCAGTTCCACGATGCCGGCGTGGATGCCTTTGATGATGCTGCCGGTGTCTTCCCAAGTCTTTCCCCCATCCTTGGAAAAATGCAGGGCCGTGCCGGCCTCGCCGTCCGGACCGGCGTCGCAGCAAAGGAGCAGGCGGCCGTCCCGGGTCACGATGGGACCTGCAATCACCTGATGCCGCACCTCGTGTTCCGGTTCTATATAATGGAGAGGGCCCCACAGGCCGCCACTACGGCGTCTCATAGCCAAGGCCAGGTCTTTCCACTCGCCGGCGTCTCCCACGCCCTGGAAATGCAGGATGTCTCCGCTGTCCAGGGTAAGCAGGGCACTGCCGGTCATATTGCGGTCCGGCACCTTGCAGAACAGCGTGGCGGGGCTCCAGGACTTTCCGTCAAACACGGACTGCAGCACCACCATCTCACGGCCGGCCTCGGCATCGGTAGAGAACCAGATGGCCAGCAGGCCGCCTTCCGGCAGCCACGTTACCGCCGGCTGGTGGTTGTGGGAATAGAACGGAGTACCGTCCACCGGCGCTATAACATAAGGAATGGGCTCGGCAAAGAGCGGATTCTCATCGGCCTCAAGATGAACTTTCTCACCGGACTCTTCCACGATGCGGAAGCCCAGCAGCACGGAACGGTCTTCCGGGAGCGAGCCGCTGCGGTTGGCGCTTCGGAGAAAGCGGACGGGCGTATTGTGGCTGCCGCCGCGGACGGCCTTGGAGTCGGAGTCGTAATTGTTGAAGCACCACTCCTCCACGTTGCCGTGCATATCGTACAGGCCCCAGGCGTTGGGAGCAAACTGAGCCACCTGCAAGGAGACGGGCTCCTTGAAACGGGTGTTCTCCTGCACTTTCCAATAGGCCTCGGGATAGGTGTCGCCCGTATTATAAGCGGTAGTGGTTCCCGCCCGGCAGGCGTACTCCCATTCGGCCTCGGTGGGAAGGCGGAAGCTTCGGCCCGTCTTCCTGGAAAGCCAGGAGCAATAGGCCGAAGCCTCTTCCCAAGAGACCATCACCACGGCCTCGTCATCGGCCTGCGAGAAGCCCTTGTACCCGCGGAAGGACTTGTGCGAGGGGTCAAACGCCTCGTACTGGGCGTTGGTGATTTCCGTGGCGCTCATCCTGAAAGCGGGCAGGAAGACCTCGCGCTGCGGGGCCTCGTCCCCTTCCGACATAGCGGGCCCATCGCTGCCCATCCTAAAACTACCGGCTGGAATATCCACCAAAGTGGGCACGGGAACCCGGGTGCAGGCCACCAACAGTCCCAAAAGTAAAAAAGTGTGTTTCAAAATGGTCAATTGTTTTCTTCCCTGTTCGCTTAATACTCCAAAGTTAAGGATTATTTGTTGGAAATGCTTAAATTTGCACGCTTAAAAATAGTTAGTAGAATCTTAATAATTAAACTCAATATGATCAAAGTAGACGTTAAAGGATGTGAGTCCTTCGTGGACGAAGCCAAGTATCAGGAGTATGTAGGCAAGGCCCTGGAAGCCTTCGACGTGCTCAAGAACGAGACCGGTGCCGGTAATGATTTCCTGGGTTGGAAGAAACTCCCCCGCTACATCTCGGACCGTGAACTTCACGATTACGAGGCCATCCGTGACAAGTGGTCCCGCAAGGGTGTGGACCTGGTGATTGCCATCGGCATCGGCGGCAGCTATCTGGGCGCCAAGTGCGTGATGGAGGCCCTGAGCCACAGCTTCGCCAAGCAGCTCAAGCGCAAGGACGGCATCGAGGTGGTCTTCGCCGGCAACAACCTCTCCGAGGAATACTACGCCGAACTGATGGACCTGGCCGCAGAGCGTAACGTAGCCTGCATCGTCATCTCCAAGAGCGGCACCACCACCGAGCCCGCCGTGGCCTTCCGCATTGTGAAGCAGCACATCGAGGCCCGCTATGGCAAGGCCGAAGCCGCAGACCGCATCGTAGCCATTACCGATGCAGCCAAAGGCGCTCTCAAGACCCTGGCCACCCAGGAGAACTACGAGACCTTTGTAGTGCCCGACAACGTGGGCGGCCGTTTCTCCGTGCTCACTCCCGTGGGCCTGCTGCCCATCTGCGTAGCCGGTTACGACGTACGCGCCCTGGTAGAAGGCGCCCAGGATGCCTGCACGGGCCTGGGTATCAAGTCCGAGAAGAACCCCGCCGTCATCTACGCCGCCATGCGTAACTACCTCAACACGGAACTGGGCAAGAGCACCGAGATTCTGGTGAACTACAACCCCAAGCTCACTTATGTGGCCGAATGGTGGAAGCAGCTCTACGGCGAGTCCGAGGGCAAGGATGGCAAGGGCATCTTCCCCGCCAGCGTGAATAATACGGCCGATCTTCACTCGATGGGCCAGTTCATCCAGGAAGGCAGCCGCCTTATGTTTGAGACCGTCCTGCACGTGGAAAACGCCCAGCGCAGCGTGGTCATCGAGAGCGACAACCAGAACCTGGACCAGCTCAACTTCCTGGCCGGTAAGCACGTGGAGTACTGCAACCATATGGCCGAACTGGGAACCCAGCTGGCTCACATCGACGGTGGCGTGCCCCAGATGGCCGTCAATATGGAAAAGGTAGACGCCTTCAACCTGGGCTCCCTGCTCTACTTCTTCGAGTTTGCCTGCGGCATCAGCGCCTATGTGCTGGGTGTGAATCCGTTCAACCAGCCCGGTGTAGAGGCCTACAAGAAGAATATGTTCGCTCTGCTGGAGAAGCCCGGTTACGAAAAGGAAACCGCCGCCATCCGCAAGAGAATCCAATAAGAATTACTGGTACAGCGATCTGTCGCGGCGAAAGCTGAGGAAAGTCCGCACAGGAAAGGGCGCCCGCCTGTGGAAAGCACAGTAGGGAGTAATCTTTAGGCAACGTAACAGAAAATAACCGCCGAATTATCGTGTGACGATAATTTAGGAATATTTATGCGACCGAAGGGAGCAAAAACATTCTAGAAGGTAAGGGTGAAAACGCGAGGTAAGAGCTCACGACGTTGTATGGCGACATACAGCGGGTACGTTGTCCGGGCCTGCAAGACCAAATATACCGGCAGATGAGGGCGGCCCGTCCGATGCCGGGGGGTAGGTTGCGAAGATAAATGACAGATTTAAAAACAGAAAGCGGCTTACGGCTGTACCATTTTTTTAACTACATCATAGTCATAGCCCCTTGAAAGGGCAAACTTGATGAGCTTGAGGCGACCCTGGGGGTCGCCTTTTAGCGTCTTGGCCTTGGCCTCCAGAAGTTTGGCCAGGCGAGCTTCGGCCTTCTCCGGCTCAATCTCTTCCAGGGCGGCCGCAATATGGGCGTCCGAAACGCCCTTTCCACGCAGTTGGAAGCGGATTTTCACGGGGCCCCAGCCCTGCAGCGTGGCTTTCTCGCGCGCGTAGGCGGAAGCGAAGCGCGCGTCGTCCACGTACTTTTCGGCCTGCAATGCCTCCACCACCTTGGCGGCGGCTTCCTCATCTCCCTCCAGGTCCTTCAGGGCCTTGCGGTAGATATCGGCCCGGCAATACTCTGCCTTGGAACAGAGCTTTTGCAGGCGGCTCAGGCAACGGGCGGCGTCCATACTAGAAGCTGTAACCGAACGACAGGTAGGCACCCACCTTCTTGGTGAGGGAAGACCAGAACACCTGGGCCTTGAGCGGGCCCACGATGGTGTTCCAGCCATAACCGGCACCTACGCCCCAGAGGAATCGGCCATCGCCGATGGCACCCAGGCTGTCGCAGTCCAGCGAGGCATTGCCTATGGCAGAGAGGTAGTGGTTGTTGGCAATCTCGTAACGGAACTCCATACGGGCCAGGCCAATGTGATCCTGACACAGGGCCACGTCGTTGAAGCCCATAAACGGAATCTGCTGCTCAATGTAATGGCCGGCCATATCTCCGCCGATAATGTTGGAATACACCAGCGGAATGTCGTTTCCAAATACAAAACGCAGGGCAAAACTGGGAATCATCGTAAAGCGGCCGAAGCTCACGGGGAACTTTCCGTCGGCCGACAACGAAGCGATCCACTTGGAAGGAGCGTCCTTTTCGAAGACCCTCCAGATGGCATCGGCCCCCAACCCGAACGACACGCCCTTGGCGGGGAAATAACTGTTGTCCAGGGTCTCCAGGCGGGCGCTCAGGAAGGCGCCGGGATAGTCTGCCTTATCCCGGACGGTGTAGTCTCCGGGGCCGCTGGAAGAGAGGATGTCATAGAGACGGAAGTACTGGTTGCGGATACCCAGGTTGACGTCCATCACCGACAGGCGCAGGTTGGACAGGTACAGTTCCTGGGTGGCTACCAGGAACGAGGTATTGAGCCGGTCGCTGCCGTTGTATACGTTCAGGCGGTTGGTGTAACGGACCATGGACCGTACATTGAACGTAGTAAAGTGCGGAGCATTATAAGCATAGGACACATCCAGGTAAGGGCTGGTGCTGATACGGGCCGTCAGGTCCAGCGAGTGACCGCTCACGGCGCGGGTATTGAAGCCCACGTTGAGGAGCAGCGATACCAGGTCCCGCGTATCCATACGGGCGCTGAAGCCAATCTGGTGCATGGGACCGCGCTTGCAGTAGATGCGCAGTTTGTAAGGCTCCTCTGAACCGCGGAGCTCGTAGTTCACATAGTCGTAAGCGCCTTTGCCGAAGATGGTGGCCACGTCCTTTTCAATCATCCACTTGCTGGCGCGCATACCGGCCTTCACGTGCATCTTCTCGCGGAGCATCTCGCCTTCCTGGTAAGGAACGCCATCCACCACCACTTCTTCGATGAGCACGTCCTGCTGGCCGATATCCACGGCCGGCTTGGCATTGAGGTGCCGTCCGGCATTGCCCATCCGTTTCTTGAGGGCCTTCAGCTGGTCGGATTTGGCCTCGGCGGCCTTATAGCCTCTGACATACATCGTATCCACAGCTTCGGCATTGAAGCTGAGCATATTATAACCATTCAGATTGGGATGGATGTAGAGATCCACCTCCTGCACATTGCGGGCGAACACGTCGTTGGAAAGAAGGTCCATGGACGAGGCCAGGACATCGGCCAGGTTCTGGATCTCATTGGCCTGCAGGCTGGCCTGGGACAGGTCCACGCCAATCACGATATCGGCCCCCATCTCGCGGGCGATATTCACCGGGAAGTTGTTGCGCATGCCGCCGTCGGCCAGCACCATTCCGTTGGTACGCACCGGGGCAAAGAGGCCGGGAATGCTCATCGTGGAGCGCATGGCCAGGTTGATGGAACCGGAGTGCCATACCTTGGCCTTGCCGGAAGCCATATCCGTAGCTACGCAGGCAAAGGGAATGGGGAATTTGAAGAAGTCCGTAGAGTCGCTGTACCCTACCGTACGGCTGGTAATGATCTGGTTTACATTCTGGCCGAAAACAAAGCCCGACGGCAGGCTGCCCATCAGGTTGCCCTTGGCCAGTTCGTCAAAGGATTCCCTTCTCAACTTTTTGGACTTGACGCCCAGGTCCAGTTCACGGCTCCGGCCCTCGGTAAAGGGGGCGTCGCCGGCCAAGTATTGCTGATAATCGGCCTGGCTGTAATAGAACGGGAAGGAGAGCATATATTTCTCCTTGTAGCGCTTGCGGGCATACGAGACATACTGCTTGTCCACCTTGTCGCTCAGGGCCATATCCCAGTCGATGTTGTGGATTAGGTCGTCCAGATAGTCGGCATCGTAGCCCAGGGCATACAGAGAGCCCAGCAGGCCGCCGATACTGGTGCCCACCACCATATCCACCGGAATGTCATATTCTTCCAGGTACTTGAGAACGCCCACGGTAGCAGCGCCCTTGGCACCGCCGCCGGACAGCACCAGCGCCACGGTAGGACGCGTCTTCCGGATCTGGGACATCCTGTAGCGAATCTCGCGCACAGCCTTGGCATCCTTGGCATCCAGGCCGAAGGAAGAGTAATCTTCCTCCGTATTCTGGGCATACGCCACCAAAGGCAGCAGAAAAACTAAAACAGCAAGTAACTTCTTCATTTTTCCTTATGTTTTCCGGCCAATAGGCCACATGCGGCAAAAATATCTTCTCCGCGGGAGGCGCGGATGGTGGCGGTAAGGCCGCCGGCGTTGAGTCGGTCGCGGAAGGCTTCCATAACAGGGTCCGGAGCCGTTCCGTACGGGAAATCGGGAATCTTGTGGAAGCGGATCAGGTTCACCCGGCATTCCAGGTTCCGGAGCAGCTTCAGGAGTTCGTCCGCGTGCTTGGGGGTATTGTTCCAGCCTTCGAACACCGTGTATTCAAAACTAACCCTGCGCTGGCCCGTGAAATCGTACTGCTTGATGAGCCGCACCACTTCCGTAATGGACCAGGCCTTCTGAACGGGCATCATCTGAAGCCGCTCCTCGGGGAAAGGATTGTGCAGGCTCACGGCCAGGTGGCACTTGCTCTCGTCCAGGAACTGCTTGAGTTTGGGCAGTACGCCAATGGTGCTCAGGGTAACGCGCTTGGGGCTCCAGGCCAGGCCCCAGGGGGCCGTCAGGACCTCAATGACACGCTTCACATTGTCCCAGTTGTCCAGCGGCTCACCCATACCCATAAAGACGGTATTGGTAAGCTCCCCTGCCTCGTCAATGGCAAAGAACTGGTTCAGGATATCGGCGGCGCTCAGATTGCCGTGGAAACCTTGCCGGCCCGTCATACAGAACTTGCAGGCCATCTTGCACCCCGCCTGCGAACTCACGCAGAGCGTCTTTCTGTCATCGTCCGGAATCATCACGGCTTCGATGCAAGAAGTTTCCTCCTTATCCCCCACCGGGCACGTAACCTCAAACAAATACTTTCGCGTGCCGTCCTTGGAAGTCTGAACGTCGATGGGGGCCACATAGCCCACCTCATAATGCTGGCTCAGGGTCTCACGGCCGGCCTTGGAGAGGTTGGTCATCTCCTCAATGCTCCTCACCCGCTTCTGGTACAGCCACTGAGCCATCTGCTTACCCGCAAACGCAGGCAAGCCATGGGTTTTGGCAATTACGGCCAATTCTTCAGGGGTTTTTCCTAACAACCGCTCTTTCATACTTACAAAAATACATAATTTGTCCAGAATTATCAACCATTCGACAAATCCGGAGGAAATTGGTTTTCCGGAGGACGGTGGGGCAATCTTAGTCTATTGGAGCGATGAGGCAACGGGAGAGGGCGGCTGCGTGTTCTTCGGAGAGGACACCGGCTTTGCGAAGGCCCTCCACCGTGCATGCCTCGGGGGCGTTGTGCTGGCGATAAAGGACTATGCCGTGGGCCTCTGCACGGGAAATGTGCGGATGGCGGGACAAATCGGCCTCAGAGAGCGTCCAAAGGCCGAAAGGAACCGGAGCGGGACACTTGATAAGATCCCTTAACCCGTCCAATTTAGCCTTGTCAAAATGATAGATTTCCAGCAGCTGCTCCACGGAAGAATAACCGCCCAGCCGCTCCCGATAACTCACGATTTTGCCGGCAAAATAAGGGCCGATACCAGGCAGCGCCAGGAGGGCAGCGCTGTCTGCCTGGTTGATGTCCAACCGTGGAATGTCGATGAACTTTTCCAGGCGCCGGTACACGGAATCAGCCACCACGAAGCTTTTGGCAAAGTCCTCGGGCCGACGGAAACGCCCGCCCTTATTGCGGTAGTTTTCAATGGATTGCGCCTGCTTCTGGGAAAAGCCCAGCCGCTGAAGGTCCTCCACGCTCACCGTGTTGGGGTTGAAACGGAAGCTCTCCACTTTCCGGGGAGCCAGTTTCTCCCGCACCGCCACCACCGCCGGAGAGTGAGGGGCGTTCTTTCTAATTGAATGAGATCCTCTCGGCCTAAGGCCTCGGGATGACAAAGTACTGTCTGTCATACCGAGCGAAGCGAGCGTATCTCCTACATAGACATACACCGTATCCGGACGGTCCCTATTGGCGGCAATCCGCAGAACGGCGGCCTTGTGCACAAACAAGGCCACCTCGTAACCGATAATCAGGAATAGCAGGGCAATGGCTCCGGCGACGAAACTGCTAGTCGGTGTCTGTTTCTTCTTCCCCTCCATCGTAACGCCTCTTCTTAGCGGGTTTCGCCGGATGGGCCCCGGCTACAACTAGTACGATTTCGCCTTTGGGTTCGTGGGCGCGGAACCAGTCCGCCACCTCTTCCAAAGTGCCTCTGCGATGCTCTTCGTGAACTTTCGAGATTTCACGGGCTACGGAGCAGAGACGGTCCGGGCCAAAGAATTGGGCCATCTGTTCCAGGGTTTTGACAAGCCGGTAAGGGGACTCGTAAAACACCATGGTTCTGGTTTCTGTGGAGAGTTCCTGCAACAGCGTCTGCCGGCCTTTTTTCTGGGGCAGGAAGCCTTCGAAGGCGAATTTGTCGCACGGAAGGCCGCTGGAAACAATGGCAGGAATGCAAGCGGTAGCGCCCGGAAGCGTCTGAACCTCAATGCCTTCCTGTGCACAGGCCCGGGCCAGCAGGAAGCCCGGGTCCGAGATGCCGGGGGTGCCGGCATCGGAAATGAGCGCCACGTTAAGGCCGGAAAGGATACGCTCCTTCACCAGTTCCACCGTCTGGTGCTCATTGTATTTATGGTGGCTCTGTAAGGGCCGATGGATATCGTAATGCTTAAGCAGTACGGAACTGGTACGGGTGTCTTCGGCCAGAATGAGGTCTGCCTCCTTCAGGACCTCCACGGCACGGAAGGTCATATCCTGGAGGTTGCCCACCGGCGTGGGAACGATATAAAGGATGCCCGCCACTAACCCAGTTTTTTACGTACGCTCATCATAAAGTGGTAGACAACGTCGCTCTTGAGGTTCCAGTGGGGGAACTTTTCCCGGATGTAGGCCACGGCCTCATCCAGGTTGGACATCGCGTTAAGATCTGCTATGGTCTGGTCATACAGGGCAAAGTCCTCTTTGAACAGAGTGCCGATGAACAGCGCGCGGTCCAGCAGGCTGATGCCGCTGCGGATGTTCTTCACCGGGATACCGGGCTTATCCGTGCGCCAAGGCAGGTGCGCCGTGTCATCCTCCGCCGGCTGAGGAGCCGATACCTTGGGAGCCTCAGGCTCAGGGGCCACCACCGGTTCAGGCTCAGGGGCCACCACGGGCTCGGGGACTGCCTCCGGTTCCGGAGCGGGTTCGTCATGCCCGACCTGATCGGGCATCTCCGCCACCCCTATCTGGATGTCCGTGAAGTCTACCTCTTCATCATCGGCCTGTACCGGAGAGGCCTGCAGGGAGGACAGTCTGGCTTCCAGAGTTTCTATCTGCTCCTTGATGCGGGCAATCTCTTCTTGAAACTCTTTTAGCAAATCTTTTTGTGTTTTTTCCATAAATGACTAAATTTGTAGTCAACAACAAAGATACGGAAATGTTTTTGGAAAATTCAAAAAAATCCGGCTGCATTGAGGTAATTTGCGGGTCTATGTTCTCCGGCAAAACGGAGGAGCTCATCAGGAGACTCAAGAGGGCCCAATTTGCCAAGCAGAAGATTGCCACTTTCAAGCCCACGGTAGACAAGCGCTACTCAGACCTGGACGTGGTCTCGCACGATTCCCACAGCATTTCCTGCACGCCCATCAAGACGCCCTCCCGTATGCTCCAGATTGAGCCCGACGTAGAGGTGGTGGGCATAGATGAAGCTCAGTTCTTTGACGAGAGCATCATTGGCGTATGCCAGGAACTGGCCAACCGCGGTATCCGCGTAATCATCGCCGGCCTGGATACGGACTACCTAGGCAAACCTTTCGGCCCCATTCCCGGCCTTATGGCCATAGCGGAAGACGTCCAGAAGGTTCACGCCATCTGCGTGCGCTGCGGCGCACTGGCTAATCACTCCCACCGTCTGTCAGATTCCAAGAAACTGGTGGTCCTGGGAGAAAAAGACACGTATGAACCCCTCTGCCGTGAGTGCTACCAAAAAGCCCTGGCAGAAGAAAATGAGTAATTTCTAACACTAATAATTATGAAAACATCCAGACTCATCATCGCAGCAATTGCCGTGCTTGGTGTTGTTGCCTGTCAGAAAATCGAAACTCCCGAAGTCCCTCAGGAAGAACCGGAGGTAGTTGCCCCCGAGCAGCCCGTAGCGGCAGAACCTGAGAAGGCTCCCGAAGACCTTAATAGCGTAGCCGCTGTCCTTAACGATGTAGTGGAAAAAGAAGAAGTACGTCTCTTCTTCAAGAAAATCTACTATATGATCAGAGAGGGCAAGGACTCCAGACACTTCGAGTTCAGCGTTACTCCGGAGGGAGATGGCGCCAAGAGTTATATCAGCGGAAGCCTGGGCCTTGTCAGAGGAGACGAACATCCCATTGTCATTGACATTGACGTCGCCATCTTCGAGCAGATGCCCATCGTGGGCCAGCTGGATTTCGTTCAGGTTACCGCCAACTACGCCAAAGCCGCCGCTTCCTGTGACGATATGGTCTGCGAGTGGTATCTTTGGAAAGCTTCCCAGGGCCTGAACTTTACCGTTGCCAACAGCTACAAGCTCTGCTTCCTCCGCAAGGATGTAGACGGAAAGCGTACCATGAAGCTCTACGCCTATGACCCGTCTCAACCGGAAGTTGAGCCTATGCCCATTCCCTTCCCTCCTGTAGGCTAGGCCAAAGACAGAACCCATAAAAAAGAGCCGGACCCGAATGGAGTCCGGCTCTTTTTATAAGAGGTATAGGATCAGTCCTGCACGTTGGCCAGGGCTTCGCGGATTTTGGCTTCTATTTCTTCTGCCAGTTCCACGTTGTCCATCATCAGTTTCTTGACGGCTTCACGGCCCTGTGCGAGCTTGGTGTCGTTGTAGGAGAACCAGGAGCCGCTCTTCTGGATGATGCCCAGTTCTACGCCCAGGTCCACGATTTCTCCGCTGCGGGAGATGCCTTCTCCGAACACAATGTCAAACTCTGCCTTCTTGAAGGGCGGGGCCATCTTGTTCTTGACCACCTTTACCTTGACGTGGTTGCCCAGGGCTTCCTCACCGTCCTTGATCTGGGTGGTGCGGCGGATATCCAGGCGCACGGAGGCATAGAACTTAAGGGCGTTGCCGCCGGTGGTGGTTTCCGGGTTGCCGAACATAATGCCAATCTTCTCACGCAGCTGGTTGATGAAGATGCAGCAGGTATTGGTCTTGGAGATGTTGGCGGTGAGTTTTCTCAGGGCCTGGCTCATCAGACGGGCCTGCAGGCCCACCTTGTTGTCTCCCATTTCTCCCTCGATTTCTGCACGGGGAGTCAGGGCGGCCACGGAGTCGATGACTACGATATCCACGGCACCCGAACGGATGAGGTTGTCTGCAATTTCCAGGGCCTGTTCGCCGTTGTCCGGCTGCGAGATGAGCAGGGTGTCCAGGTCTACGCCCAGAGACTTGGCATAGGTGCGGTCAAAGGCGTGCTCTGCATCTATGATGGCCGCAATGCCGCCCGCCTTCTGCGCCTCTGCGATGGCGTGGATGGCCAGCGTGGTTTTACCGGAGCTTTCCGGTCCGTAAATTTCAATGATACGGCCTTTGGGATATCCCCCGATGCCCAGAGCGTGGTCCAACGAAATGGAACCGCTGGGAATTACCTGAGTAGAATCCCATTCCGGCTGGTCTCCCAGCTTCATAATGGTTCCCTTTCCGTAGTCTTTCTCGATCTTGTCAATGGTTGCCTGGAGTGCCTTGAGTTTGGCGGCGTTAATTCCAGTTCCTTCAGCTTCTTTTGCCATACGCTAATGTGTTAAATTAATGTTGCGGGCATCCTTAACCGCATCTACAAAGATAAGTAAACTCCGCCGATAAACCAAGCTACGGAAGCTCGATTTCATAAGCAAATTCATAGGACTCTCCGGGAGCCAGCGAGTGGTTGCAGTCACGCTCCGAAATGTCCCCCGTGAAGCCCTTCCGGTCTGCAATTCCGCACCAGGGTTCAATGCAGACGAACGGGCAGCCGGGCTTGTACGGAGCCCACAGACCGTAGGCTTCGGCCTGGGGGCAGTTGACCCGCAGGACCTCCTTCCCTTCCTTATCCAGCAGCGCTACCGAAGCCACCTTGGAGCGCTCCAGCAGGAACGCATCGGCCTTAAACGTTTCTCCGGTGAGCACAATCAGGCCCTTCTCGTTGGGCACAATGGTAGGGGCCGAAGGAACCCGCAGCCCGCCCTCCAAGTAGGAGTAAGCGGTAGGTTCCACCACCCTACCCTGGTGGTCGAAGCACTGCAGATAGCCGTGCACGGGGTCATCAGCCCTATAATCCGGCATCAGGAAAGCCGGATGGGCGCCAATGGAGAAATGCATAGTACAGGCCGATGTATTGTGGACCGTCCAGGAGCAGGTCACGGACTTTTCCGTTACCGGATAGCGGGCTTCCAGGACAAAGGTATAGGGATAATTCTCCCTGGGCTCCTTCTGTTCATACACCCAGGCGTCCCCCATATTGATAAAGTCCACATCCCGCGCGAAGCCGTGCTGATGCATCTCGTAGGCCTTGCCGCCAATGCGCAGCGTTTCGCCGGCCGGAAGGCCCACAACCGGGAACAGAATAGGGGCCACACGCCCCCAGAAAGCCTTGTCGGCGTTCCACATATACTCGCGGTTTCCCCGCCGGAGACCCCGGAGTTCGGCTCCGTGCGGAGCCACGGTTATCTGAATCTTTTCCATTTCCTCAAAGTTAGCAATTTTTTGCTTAAATTTGTGCCTATGAAAATTGCCATTGCAGGAACCGGATACGTAGGAATGAGCCTGGCCACGCTCCTAGCCCAAAAGAGCGAGGTAGTAGCCGTAGACGTTGTCCCGGAAAAGGTAGCCAAAATCAACCGCAGGGAATCCCCCATAGCAGACGAGTACATAGAACAGTTTCTCCGGGAGAAGCCGCTCAACCTCACCGCTACCCTGGACGCAAAGGAGGCCTACAAAGGGGCCGATTATGTAATCATAGCCACCCCTACCAACTATGACCCTCAGCAGAATTTCTTCGACACGTCCCACGTGGAAGAGGTGGTGAAACTGGTGCTGGAGGTGAATCCGAATGCCGTGATGGTGATCAAGAGCACGGTGCCGGTAGGGTTTACCCGTTCCCTGGAGGAGAAGTACCCCACTGGCAAGTTCCTCTTCTCCCCTGAGTTCCTGCGTGAAAGTAAGGCGCTATACGATAATTTATATCCGTCCCGTATAATTGTTGGATTCAACCGTTCTGCGGAAAATTATTTTTCGGGACGGTGCCCGAAAAACCAATTTTCCGCCGAACTACAAACCGAAAACCAAGTTGCCAATTCTCTTCCGGCAGAAGAAAATTATTTTTCGGGACGGGACCCGAAAAACCAATTTTCCTCTGCCTCCACAAAGCCAGCGCTCATAGAGAAAGCTTCGGAGTTTGCCAATTTATTGAAGGAATGCTCTTTGAAGCCGGAGGTGCCGGTGCTGCTGATGGAAACTACGGAGGCGGAGGCGGTGAAGTTGTTTGCCAATACGTACCTGGCGCTGCGCGTCAGTTATTTCAATGAACTGGACACGTATGCGGAGATGAAGGGCCTGGATACAAAGGCCATCATCGAGGGCGTGTGCCTGGATCCGCGCATAGGAACGCATTACAACAATCCTTCCTTCGGATACGGCGGCTACTGCCTTCCCAAGGACACCAAGCAGCTGCTGGCCAACTACAACGACGTACCTGAGAACCTCATCCAGGCCATCGTGGAATCCAACCGCACGCGCAAGGACTACATAGCAGACCGGGTACTTTCCAAGGCCGGTTACTACAGTTATTACGGCCCCAACAACACCTACGCAACGGCGCAGGAGAAGGACGTCACCGTGGGCGTGTACCGCCTCACTATGAAGTCCGGATCGGACAACTTCCGCCAGAGCGCCATCCAGGGCATTATGAAGCGCATCAAGGCCAAGGGAGCGCACGTGATTGTGTACGAGCCCACCCTGGAAGACGGCACCACGTTCTTCGGCTCGCCGGTGGTCAACAACCTGGAGGCCTTCAAGGCCCAGTCCAACGCCATCATAGCCAACCGCTTTGACGAGCAGCTGGAAGACGTAAAAGAAAAAGTTTACACCCGAGATATCTTTAAAAGAGACTAGAGATGATTCAATCCATGACCGGCTACGGAAAGGCCGAAGCCCAGCTCCAAGCCGGAAAACTTACCCTCGAAATCCGCACCCTCAACGGCAAGAGCGCCGATATCAACCTCAAGAGTTCCCTCCTTCCCAAGGACAAGGAACTGGAAGTGCGCAAACGCCTGGCCGAAAGGCTGGTCCGCGGCACCATAGACCTCTACGTCAGCTTCGAGGCCGGCGCCTCCGATTCGGCCCATACCATCAACGCCGACGTCTTCCACGCCTACTGGCAGAGCGCCGTCAAGGCCCTGGACAAGGAAACCGTCTTCACCAAAACCTTCCTGAAAGACCCCGGCGTGGGCAGCATCCTCGCCAGCAGTGTCCTCCGCCTCCCGGACGTAGTGGACGCCAAGAAGGCCGATATCATCACGGAAGAAGAATGGCCCAAGGTATCGGCCGCCCTGGACGAAGCCCTGGACCAGCTCTGCGCCTACAGAGCCGACGAAGGCAAAGCCCTGTATAAAGACGTTACCAGCCGCGTGGACGGCATCCTCAAGCTCTACGACCAAGTGGAAGCCCTGGAAGGAGAACGCATCACCACGGTCCGCGAGAAGTTTGACAAGGCCCTGGCCGAACTGGCCGCCAAGCCCAACCCCGAGCGCCTGGAGCAGGAGATGATCTTCTACCTGGAGAAATACGACATCAACGAAGAAAAGGTGCGCCTCCGCCAGCACTGCAAGTACTTTATGGAGGTAATTGATTCCGAGCCCTACCCCGGCAAGAAGCTGGGCTTCATCCTTCAGGAAATGGGCCGAGAAATCAACACCACCGGTTCCAAAGCCAACCACGCCGGCATCCAGCAGCTTGTTGTGCGGATGAAAGACGAACTCGAAAAAATCCGCGAACAATCCATGAACATCCTTTAAAAGAAAACCTCAGGTCAAGGGCCTGAGGTTTCTTTTTAGAACGTTATATGGGCTTCACCCATTTGGACTCCCATCCATCCTACCTGGACGATGGGGATTTTCTTTCCATCCAGGTTGGCCACATAACCGGGCTCCTCCAGGAAGGTGTGGGAATGACCGCCCACAAAGAGGTCAATGCCCCTCGTGGCAGCGCATAGTATAGGATCCGTGATGTCTCCGGGATGGTGTTCCGTATAGCCGATATGGGTAAGGGCTATCACGTAATCCACCTGGGGACGGACCTCGTCCACATACTTCTGCACCGTGGGAATCATATCGTATTCAGGAATACGGTTGGCAATGTCTCCGGCTACCATATCCTTGAGGCCGCAGAGGACGCCCACTATGCCAATCTTCTTGCCGGCGCGCTCCACAATCACATAGGGCTTGATGTACTTGCCGGCCTCGAAGGGCGAGAAATCGTAGTTACAGACCACTACAGGAGCATTCAGGCCGGACAGCAGCTGGCCCAGGGCCTCGATGCCGTTGTCAAACTCGTGGTTGCCCAGGGTTACCACGTCGTAGCCCAGCGCATTGATCAGCTGAACCTCAACGGTGCCCTTGAATTCCGTAAAGTAGGAAGTACCCTGGCAGAAGTCTCCGGAGTGAAGCAGGAGCACGTTCTCTTTTCCATCGGCCTTTCTTACAGAATCTATATAGGCTGCCCGCTCCAGGACTCCGCCCATTCCGGCGAAATCGGCCTTTTCTACCTCCAGGTGACTGTGCGTGTCGTTCACGTGGACAATGGTGAGCGTGCGGGTCTGGCGCTGACCCACCTGCTTGCCCACATAGATGCAATAGCCCAAAACGGCCAAGGCGCCCAGGACCAAAACAATGCGAATAATCTTATCTTTCATAGCCTAGTCCTCCATAATGACGCGGCCGTCGCTCTGGCCGTGAATGATTTCTCCACGGGCGTTGCAGCCACGGATATAGTCCAGCATCACATCCTTGAGCAGGATGCGGGAGAGCTGCACGCTCTCTGCCAGGGAGCCGATATTGATCTGGTCACCACCGTCCAGCAGGAAATCGATGGTGGTCACATTGTACACCTTGTCAGGGTCGATGGGCTGGCCGCCGATGAGGGCGCTCTCCAGTTTGTGGGCCTTCACACGGATGGTGGCACCGCTGGTGGCCTGGAAAGCCTTGGTATTGGACAGCTGCTCAAAGAGCCTCGTGAGGGAGCTTCCCTTCATACGGGCATACACCACATAATTCCGGAAGGGGAACATAGATGTGATGTCGTCCAGGGTAATAGCGCCTTCCGGCATAGGAAAGCGGATGCCGCCGAAGTTGGTAATGGCAAAGTCCATAGGCACCTTGAAAAACTTGGTGCCGAAGGCGCGCAGGGCATCGGCAAAGAGATTGCCCAGCGGCAGGTCCGGTTCGGTCCTGAGGTTCTCCAGCAGGGCATCGCTATAGCCAATGACCACCTTGAGGTCTGCCAGTTTTCCCTGGACCCCCTCCATAATACGGGCCGATTGAGCCTCGGGGCTGTCCAGAGGGAACGTTGCCCCGGAAGGAGCCACATACACGCTGTCCTTGAACACGCCCAGTGCCTCCGGCACATTGTCGGAGGTAACGGGCTTGGCCTGCATACGGTGGCCGTCCATACGCACCACCCGCCATTCGAAGGAAGGGCCTTTAGGGGCCAAAGCCTGGCTGGCGGCAAAGACTGCCCCAACCAGGATTAAAGCCCAGGCGATATACCAAATATTGTTGGTATTCTTGTTATTTTTTACTTCATTGTCAGCCATTTCCACAGGTCTTTGAAAGTGGATTTCTTGCCAAACATCAGGATACCCACCTTATAGATCTTGGCCGATGCCCAGGCGCAGACCACGAAGGTAACCACCAGCAGGGCAATGGAAAGGACCAGTTCCCAGGTAGCCACACCGAAAGGAATGCGGGCCAGCATCACGATGGGAGAGGTGAAAGGAATCATGGATCCCCAGAACACGAGGGCGCTGTCGGGAGCCTTGAAAGCATAGATGGCGATAAAGAAGCCCAGCATCAGCGGAATGGTAACCGGCAGTTGCAGCTGGGAGCTGTCTCCTTCGTTCTCCACGGCCGAGCCGATGGCCGCAAAGAGCGACGCATACAGCAGGTAGCCAAAGACGAAGAAGAAGAGGAAGGCGAGGCCAATCTGACCCAGATTGATATTGCCGATGGTGCTCACGATGGCATCCATACCGGTAGGTTCGCCGTTAGTCACAGCCGTAGTATCCGTAGCAGCAGCCAGGGCGCCGCTCAGATCCAGGTCTCCGGGGTGCACGCCACCGGTGGAAGCCATCTGCTGGACCATTTCGGTGGAAGGATCGTCCCCAAGCATACCCATAATCTTGTCCTTGCCCATAAAGCCCATGGCAACGCCCAGCAGCATACCCGTAAGCAGAATCCACAGCAGGAACTGCGTGAGGGCCACCAGAGCCACGCCGATGATCTTGCCGAACATCAGTTCGGTAGCCCGGACGGAAGACATCAGAACCTCCACCACGCGGGAGCTCTTCTCTTCAATCACGGAACTCATCACCATACCGGAGAACAGGGCGATGAACATATAGATGGCCATACCCAGAATCATGGACAGGATCATATAGATGCCGCTTTCCGAGATGCTTTCCTTACCGGATTCATCCACGGTGTAAGTGTGCAGCTTCACATTGGACTTGACCCCGGCCATAATCTCCTCCAGGTTCTCGATGCCGTAACTCTCGATGCGATAGGCCTCAACGGCGTCGTTGATGCGGTTCTCAATCATAGAGCCGGTATCCATACCCAGCGGCTTCTCGGAGTAACAGTCTGCGGTAACGGTGCGGGCCTCAGTGTCCAGTTCGGAGATGGTGAGAAGGATATCTACACCGGCCGAAGAGAAATCGGCCTTGATGGCCTCCGGAGAAGCCTCCGTGCCCAGATCCACAAACTTGGTGACGTCATTGTCCGTGAGGTAAGGCAGCACAATGCCGCTGCGGTCAATCACGCCCACCTGCTTGGTCTCTTCCTTGGCGCCCACCATAATGAGCGAAGGAACGATACAAAGACCGGCAAACAGAACAGGTGCCAGGAAAGTAATGAGAAGGAAACTCTTTTTCTTGACCTTATTCAGGTATTCACGCTGAATAACAATGCCTAATTTCTTGAAATTCATAGCTTATTCCTCCTCCGTTACCAGTTTAATAAAGATATCGTTCATACGGGGAATCACCTCCTTGAAGGAGTTGATGGTCACATCCTGGGCAATGAGCTCGCTCAGTTTGGCGTTGACCTCGGGGCGGGCCACAACCAGTTGCTTGCGCTCCTTGAAGGCATCCGTGTACTCGATTTCCACGTTGTCCTCGCCGTGCTGGCGACGGATTTCTTCCGTACCGCCGGTAACCACCAGCTTGCCCTTGTTGATGAGGGCGATATTCTCGCACAGGGCCTCCACGCTCTCCATATTGTGGGTAGAGAGGATAATGGTGGCACCGTCTTCCTTCAGGCGAAGGATTTCCCGACGGATGAGTTCTGCGTTCACGGGGTCAAAGCCGCTGAAGGGCTCGTCCAGAATCATCAGAGAGGGCCGATGCACAATGGTAGTGATGAACTGCACCTTCTGGGCCATACCCTTGGAGAGTTCCTCCACCTTCTTGTTCCACCAGTCCGCGATGTCAAAGCGGACAAACCACTTCTTGAGTTCCACGGCCGCCTCGCGGGAACTCATTCCCTTGAGCTGGGCCAGGTACATACACTGGTCTCCCACCTTCATCTTGCGGTAGAGGCCGCGCTCCTCCGGCAGGTAACCGATGCGGGAGACGTCCTCCTCCGTGATGGGGTGACCCTGGAAGTACACCTCACCCTCAGAAGCCAGGGTGATGCGGTTGATGATACGGATGAGGGTGGACTTACCCGCACCGTTGGGCCCCAGGAGGCCGAAGATCTTGCCCTCCGGAATGTCCAGCGAGAGCTTGTCCAGCGCCACTTTGGGACCGAAGGTCTTTGTTACGTTCTTTACTTCAATGATTGCCATAGCGTTTTCTTCATGGCCTGGTTAATGGCCATCGTTTGTGCAAATATAGTAAGTTTTTATTGAAATGCAATAAATTTTTATCAAATATTTAAGAGGCGTGCCACCAACTCAGTAAAAAGGTCCGCCTGCGAAGCCTCTCCGGCATCTCCACCCTTGCCTTTATAATCATAGTCTGTAAGCAGGCCGATGGCAGCCATACACTGCTGCAGGCTGTAGTTGCGCACGGCGGCGTCATACTCCTTCAGGAAGTAAGGATTGACGCCCAGGATGCGGGCGGCATCACCAGGAGACGGCCTGGTGGGAAGGATGGCGTGGTACTTCTCTATCCGCTGGAAATGCGTAAAGAGCGGGGCTATCACCATAGGCAGCACAAAACGGGGCGCCTGGCCAATGTAGGCCGCAATCTTAAGCGCCTGCGCCGCCTGGCGGAAACTCAGGCACTTGGTGAGCTCGAACACGCTGTACTGGCGGCTGATGCCTACGTTCTTTTCAATATCGGCCACTCCTATCTCCTTCACACCCTCGGGGAGGTTTTTGAGGAGTTTGTCCGTTTCTACGGCTATCTTGCCCAGTTCGGTTCCGGCGCTTTCGGCCAATAACTGCGCTGCCTCGGGGTGGATTTTGAGTCCCCTGCCCTCATAGTAGGAAGTAATCCACTGGGGCATTTCATAATCCCTTAACGTGGGAGACTCCACAATCACGCCCGTCTTGAGCACGCTCTTGTACAGGCCCCGGCGCTTGTCTGCGCTGGCCCCGTGCATCAGAATTACCAGGACGGTGCTCTCCAGCGGCTGCTGGCAGTAGATGGCTAGTTCTTCCAAGCTCTTCATCTGCTGGGCTTCCTTCACAACCACCAGCTGCCGGTCTGCCATCATAGGAAAGCGGCGGGCGGCGGTGATGACGGTTTCTGCCGTTACATCGGCCCCGTAACAGATGGTTTCATTGAAGTCCTTTTCCCATTCCTGGAGGCAGTTGTCTATGATGGCGTTGCACACCAGTTCCGGGTAATAAGGTTCTTCACCCATCAGCAGATATACACACTTGAAGATGCCACTACGGACATCTTCAAGAATGGCCCGGACCTGGCGGTCCGTCTCGATATAACCTTTTTGTGCAGCCACTTACTATTTGGCGAACTTCTTCTCCTTGGCGCGCACGATCTTCTCCTTGAGAGCATCTGCGGCCTCGGTGACGGCTTCTTCAAAGGTGTGGGCCTGGCGCTCGATCACCAGTTCTTCTCCCGGGATGTGGGTCTGTAGTTTGACGCTCTTGTTTTCTGCGTCAGGAAGGAGGCTCAAGGTGACATCGATATCACCCATGTTGTCGAAGAATTTCTCTGCTTTTCCTACTTTCTTCTCAATGAAGTCCAGCAGCTTCTCGTCTGCGTTGAACTTAAGGGACTTGACATTAATCATGTGTTTCTTCGTTTTTTGCCCGGGGATGGGCGTTCATATATTGTGCCTTTAGCCGCTCGATGGAATTGTGGGTGTAAACCTCCGTGGCCGCGAGGCTGGAGTGGCCCAGCATCTCCTTGATGGCATTCAGGTCTGCTCCTTCGTCCAGCAGGGCTGTTGCGAGCGAGTGCCTGAGCACGTGGGGGGATTTCCTCCCGCTGATGCCGTAACCGTCCAGTTCCGTTTTCACCGCCCGGTCCACAAACTCAGGATAAAGGGGCTTGCCTTTTTCCGTTGTCAGGAGCGGACTGTCCGGCTTACTGACGCCTGTCATCGAGTTAGCTGCTTGTAAATATAGTGAAATTTCTTCAAGAATGGAAGGGATAAGGGGAATTTCTCTCATTTTGTCACCCTTTCCTTTTACGCGGAGCGTCTGCCTCCCACGGTCCACGCTTTGGCGTTGCAGGCCGATGAGTTCGGCCCTTCTTATGCCGGTGGCATACAAAAGGCTGATGATGAGCCGGCGCAGCCGCCGGTTGTAAAGTTCCGATGCCAGCTTGTCTCCAGGCTTCAGGCTCTGCAGTATCTTGAGCTCTTCCTCCCCTGCCGCGTGGGCCGTTTCCTTGAGATAATCATCCATCGATTTCTCCGTGTAGTACTCCGGCAGGCGCTTCTCCATCTTGGGGCGCTTGACCCCGCGGACCGGATTGGACTTCAGTTTCCCCTGTTTAATAAGGTAATTGCAGTACCCGCTGAGCGCACTCATATGCAGATGCACCGTCCGCGGCTTAAGCCCCTTCTCAATCAGCGAAGCCTCGTACTCCCTTATTCTTGACGGAATTAAATTTGTCATACCGAGCGAAGCGAGCGTATCTCCTGCCCACAGGGCAAAGCCCTCGAGAGCGTCGCGGTACAGCGTCTGCGTCCGAGGGGAATACCTCCGGACATCCCTCAGATATGCTATATACTCGTCAATCATGGGGTTTTTCATCCCGAGGCTGCAGGCCGAGCGTATCTCTTGCGACCTTCCTCATATAGGCATCGGCCGCCTCGAAAGTGTACGGAATCTCTCCGTCCAGGACGGCGTTCTTCACCATTTCCTTGAGCTCGCCAATGGTGCTGCAGGGCTCCAGGCCAAAGAGCTGCATAATATAGTCTCCGGTAATGGGGTTCTTCCAGTTGCGGATCTCGTCCTTGGCTTCCACCTCGGCCATCTTTTCCTTGACCAGTTCAAAGTTGCGGCGGAGGCGGGCCACCTTGACGGGGTTCTTGGAGGTGATGTCCGCGTTGCACAGGAGCATCAGGTCGTCAATGTCCTCGCCGGCATCGAAGAGCAGGCGGCGGACGGCGCTGTCGGTGACTTCGTCGTCTACCAGGGCTATCGGCCTTAAATGCAGGTTCACGAGCTTCTGGACGTATTTCATCTTCTCGTTGAGCGGCATCTTGAGCTTCTGGAAAATCTCCGGAACCATACGGGCGCCCACTACCTCGTGACCGTGGAAGGTCCAGCCCTGGCCGGCCGCATACCGCTTGGAAATGGGCTTCCCAATATCGTGCAGCAGGGCGGCCCAGTGCAGCCACAGATTGGGCTCGCGGCCCTCTTCCTTCTCGAAGCGGATTACGTTCTCCAGCACCTGGAGCGTGTGGGTGAAGTTTTCCTTATGGCCCTTGCCGTCTACCGTTTCCACGCCCTTGAGGCGGCTCAGCTCCGGCAGGAACTGTTTCAGAAGACCGGTCTCTTCCAGGGTCTCGAAGGCCTTGGAAGGATGGTCGGTCATCAGCATTTTGTTCAGTTCTTCCACAATGCGCTCCTTGGAGAGAATCTGGAGCCTGTCGGCCATAGCGGTCATAGCGGCTATGCTCTCCGGCACTATGGTAAACGGATGTTCCGGCGTACTCAGCCGGGCGGCGAAGCGGATGGCCCGAAGCATTCTCAGAGGGTCGTCGGAATAGGTCTGTTCCGGCTCCAGCGGGGTGCGAATGATGCCCGCCGCCAGGTCCTTGATGCCTCCGAAGGGGTCCACGAGGGCGCCATAATCTTCGGCCTGTAAACTGAAGGCCATCGCGTTGATGGTGAAGTCCCTTCTGAGCTGATCTTCCTCCAGCGTGCCGTCTTCCACGATGGGCTTGCGGGATTCGCGGTGATAACTCTCCTTGCGGGCACCCACAAACTCCACCTCCATTCCGTGGTACTTGAGCATAGCCGTGCCGAAGTTCTTGAACACCGACACCCGGGCCTTGGTCTTCTTGGCTATGGCCTCGGCCAGGGCGATTCCACTCCCTTCCACTACAATATCTATATCCATGTTGGGACGTCCCAGGAAACAGTCCCGCACGTAGCCTCCAATCACAAAGGCCCGTACGCCCAATTCCCTGGCCGTCTCACCCACTAACTTGAATACCGGATGCTCTAAGTAACCTTCTGTTATCGTCATTCTCTAGCCGATCATTTCTTCCCACAAAGGGGCCTTTTGCATAAACTCCCAGCCATCCTGCGTCCTCTGAAAAAGGAAGGTCTTGGTACCGTTGGTGATACCTATGTACTTCACTTCCAACTCGTTGCAATAGCGGATGGCCTGATCGATCACTTCCTGACTCAGCTCCACCTCCGGGCGCTTGCACTCCACCAGCATCAAGGGACTGGCCTTGCGGTCGTACACTACTATATCGGCCCTGTACTCCTTGGCCCCGTGCCTGAACGCCACCTCGCTCCCCATCATATGCTCCGGCACCTTCATTCCCTCGTGAAGCACGGATATAAACCACTGCCGCACCGCCTCCTCGGGCGTATTCTTCACGCTCTTCTTCCTCAGCGGATCCCAGATATATTCTTGCTGAATCATTTCAACGCCAAATTTACCCTTTTTCCCTCTCATATCCAAACCCACCCACTCCTTGACCCCGCCTAAATAGAGCAACCTACAACCCTAGTATTATTAAAAAACTTTGTACCTTTATACCATGAAAGCAAAGATCCTTTTCCTGGCGCTGGGACTGCTGGTGGTAGTTTCGGCCCGTTCGCAGCAGAGGCTGCAGCCCATTCCCGTAGACCATAAATGGCTGAGTAACAAAGAAGTGGCCTTTACTTACGACGGCTCCTACACGGACCCGGCGTGCTTCAAGCTCACACTAGGCAAAAAGCTTACCCGCACCGAAGGTTTCCAGGCCCCGGAAAAGTATACGGACTTCCCGCTTCAGCCTAAGGGCGCCGTGAATCTGACCTTTAGCCCGGACTCTACCAAACTGGCTTTCACCCGTGGCAACGACCTTTGGGTGGTGGACATTGCCAGTGAAAAGGAAACCCGCCTCACCTTCGACGGCACCGAAACCGTGATGAACGGCTACGCCAGCTGGGTGTACTATGAGGAAATCCTGGGCCGGCCGTCCCGCTACCGCGCCTTCTGGTGGAGCCCGGACAGCGAAACCCTGGCCTTCTACCACTTTGACGACACGGAAGTCCCTATGTTCCCCATCTATTCGCCCAAGGGCCAGGACGGCATCCTCCGCCGCACGCATTATCCCAAGGTGGGAGAGCGCAATCCGGAGGTAAAAATCGGCTTTGTAAAGGCCTCCGGCAGCGATATAGTCTGGGCCGATTTCAACGAAAAAGAGGACCAGTACTTTGGCATCCCCTTCTGGGGGGCCGACAGCAAGGCCTTCTTCGTAGCCCGCGAACCGCGCATCCAGAATACCCTGGACCTGTACGCCGTATCGCCGGCCGACGGCAGCAAAAAAGCCATCTATCACGAGGAAGTATCCACCTGGCTGGACTGGATCGAGGGGATGCTCTTCACTGAGAAAGGCCTCTATATGGTCCGCAGTTTCGAGACCGGCTGGCAGCAGATTTACTTCCTCACCTACGACGGCCAGCTCAAGCGCCTCACCGACGGCCCCAACTGGCGCATCTCGCTCCTGAGGGCCGAAAAAGACGGAACCGTCTATTTCCTGGCCGAAAGGGATTCCCACGTTCGCCAGGGCCTGTACAAGGTTTCTCCTAAGGGGGTGATATCGGCCCTGACCGACCCCTCTCTATATGTTCTGGACGCCTCCTTTGCTCCTGACGGCAAGCACTTTATCACCCAGGCCTCCAACCTCAAGACGCCTTGGGAGGTCCGGTTGCACGACCTCAAGGGCAAGTCCCAACTCATTGCCAGCCAGGGCACTTACGAGGGCCGCACCGGCGAACTGGTGTCCATCACCGTGGACGGGCTGGAACTGCCGGGCGTCATCTACTATCCCCAGGACTTCGACCCCGCCAAGAAATACCCCGTACACGTGGACATCTACGGCGGACCGGACTCCCCGCAGGTCTTTGACCGCTGGGTAAATCCCGCCCGCTACGGCTGGTACTCCCAGCACGGCATCATCGAACTCATCGCCGACTGCCGCGCCGCCGGCCATAACGGCCGCGAGGGACTGGACGCCATCTACAAGAGGCTGAGTACCATAGAGATAGATGACTTTGTGGAATGGGCCAAGTGGCTCCAGAGCCTGCCGTATGTAAAAGGTGACAAGATTGGAGTAGAGGGCTTCAGTTTTGGCGGAACTATGACCACGCTGCTGGTAGCCACCGCCTCCGACTACTTCCATTACGGCATCGCCGGCGGCGGCGTGTACGACTGGATGCTCTACGACACCCACTACACCGAGCGCTTTATGAGCACGCCCCAGGACAACCCGGACGGCTACCACGATACAGCCGTCATCCGCCGCGTGGGCAGTTATCCCGTCAAGGAAGGAAAGGCCGATGGCACCGTAATGCTGAAGATCACCCACGGCACCGGCGACGACAACGTCCACTTCCAGAACACCCTGCAGCTGATTGACGTGTTGCAGAAACAGGGAGCCGCCTTTGACTTTATGATTTACCCGGACGGCATGCATGGCTACCGCGGTTACCAGGGCGCCCACTTCCAAGCCGCCAACTACGCTTTCTGGGAGAAGTATCTGCTCAACTAAATAGAGTAGCGGGGAAATTGACCAGGTAGACCTGGCGGATGCCTCGGGTGAGGGCGGTGTAGAGCCATTTGAGGTCATCGGGGACCAGGAAATCCTGCCAGAAGGGGTTGTCAATGAAGACACACGCCCACTGGCCGCCCTGGGCCTTGTGGCAGGTAATCGCGTGGGCATATTTGAGTTGCAGGGCACTGTAGAAGGCATCGGCCCGGACGGCATCGTAGCGCTTCTTTTTGGTAGAGAGATGGGCATAATCGGCCGATACGCCCTCCCACAGGGCCTGCGACTGCTCGCGGGTGAGAGACGGGGACTCGCTGTCCAGCGTATCCAGCAGCACCTTGCTCTCCACCTCCTGGCCGCCGTAGTCGGGGAACGCCAGCGTGGCATCGGCAAAGTGCAGCCCGTACCGCTCCTCATAATGGCGGATGCGCACGAGCTGGGCAATGTCGCCGTTGGCAATGTAATCCGTTCCCTCCAAATCGTCCCTGTAATTGTTCTTGACCACCATCAGGCGGTCTCCGCGGCAGAGTTTCTCCTCACGGTACAGAACCTGAGCCCGGATGCCGGCATTGTACCGCACGGCGCGCTTGTTGGAGCGGCAGAGCACCGCCACCTCATCGGTACCAAATTTATCATAGGCCTCGGAAAGCGTCTCCAGGAGCTCTCCCCCACCGATGCGCTTGACATCGGGAAGGGCATCGGAGAGACCTAAATCAGACAACTCAATGGGATCCTCCATAGAATCCAGCATAACCCGCAGATGGGTGGCGTTGACCAGAATCCCGGAATCGGAAGCCTGCCGCACCACCGTGGTCAGGGTGGCAAACGAGACCCCGCCAAAGGAAGCCATATACTCCGGAGAAAGTGCCGGAGAAGCCTCCAGGCCCACCGGCGGCAACTGCGCGGCATCGCCCACCAGGATGAGGCGGCAGTCCACGCCGGAGCGCACGAAGGAAATCAGATCGGCCAGCAGATTGCCCGTGCCGAAGGCCCCGCCGCCGTCGGTGGTGGCGATGCCAATCAGCGACACCTCGTCCACGATGAACAGCGTGCCGCGGGCCTTGTTGGGCGCCAGCGAGAACTGGCCCATCCCATCGGCCCCAAAAGATTTCTGCCTGTAAATGTGCTTGTGGATGGTGGAGGCGGGCTTGCCGCAATAGCCGCTGAGCACCTTGGCCGAACGCCCGGTAGGAGCCAGCAGCACGCACGGAACCTTCAGGGAAGAAAGCCCGGCAACCACGGAGGCCAGGGCCGATGTCTTACCGGTACCCGCATAGCCGTTCACCACCAGGATATCGCCTTCGTCAGAGGTGATAAAGGCCGATATCTGCCGCAGAAGCTTGTCCTGGCAGGGAGTGGTTTCGTAGGAGAAACAACCCAGAAAAGTCTTGTACAGAAAGCCCGAGCGGTCCACTAATACTTCCTGTTAAAGATACCGGAAATCACGGCCAGAACGGGGTAAATTTCCACGCGGCCCAGGAACATATCAAAGGAGAAGATGAACTTGAGGAGGCCTGGCTCAGCGTTGTAATTGCCCATTGAGCCGATGTCTCCCAGCGAAGGGCCCACATTGCTCAGAGAGGCCACGGAGCCCAGGATGGCGTGGTTGTTGGGGTCTCCCGCCAGCATACAGATCACGGTGGAAATCCCTACCAGAAGGAAGTACATGGCAATATACAGGACCTGCGGATAAATCTCTTCGTCGTGCAGGATGCGGCGGCCCAGACGCACCTCAAAGATGGTGGACGGATACAGGGTCTTGCGAATCTGCATCCGGATGGCCTTGAACAGCACCAGGGCACGGTCCACTTTAAGACCGCCGGAGGTGGAACCCGCACAGCCGCACACCAGCGACACCAGCACCAGCATAAAGCAGGCCAGCATAGGCCAGTTGGCGTTGTCAGTAACCGCCAGACCGGAAGTAGAAGCATAACTCACCACCTGGAAAGTACTGTCCAGAAAGGCCTTGCCCCAGCTCATCCCCGTACCGTCAAACTTCAGGGAGAAGGCGGTGACAATGGAAATGGCCGCCAGGGAAATCACATAGAACCGCAAAATGGGGTTATGCAAGGGCCGAACGGTCCTTCCCACCAGAGCCATAAACACAATGCCAAAATGGATGGACCCCACGAACATAAAGATGATGGTGAGGATGGAAATGGCGGGCGAATTGAAGGCAGCGATGCTGAGATTCTTGGTGGAGAAGCCGCCGGTAGCGCTCACGCTGAAGGCGTGGCAGATGGCGTCGAACCAGGACATCCCGGCCAGCATATACGAAATGAAAGCCACGGCGCCCAGGCCCAGGAACACCGAAGCAAAGATGCTCACGGACTTGTTGGCGCGGCTTCTGTAATCGTCTCTGGAGAGCGAAGACAGCTCCATATTGGTGAGGCGCAGACGGATGGGCGAGGTATTGGGAATGATGAGCAGCAGGAACACCACAACTCCCAAACCGCCGATGAAGTGCGTGGCCGACCGCCAGAACAGCAGGCTGCGAGGCAGGGCCTCCACGTCTTCCAGGATGGTCGCACCGGTGGTGGTAAAGCCGGACACGCTCTCAAACCAGGCGTTGATAACCGTGAACGGACCGCCCCACAGGGCATAAGGCAGAGCGCCAAAAATGAAAGACAGCAGCCACGACAGGAAAATGATCATAAAGCCATCCTTCAGCGAGATATTGGCGTTCTTGCGGGTAAAGATGAAGGGGAAGATACCCACGATGAAGGTAATGGTGAAGCTGATCAGGAGCGGCCCCAGGGCACTGTCTCCCCCATCGATGAGCGACACCAATACCGACAGCAACATAAACAGGGCACTTACCAGGAGTGCCACGCCCACGTTGCGGGATATGACCTTCAAATTCATTCGGCCTTCTCCTTAATATCGGCCAAACGCTTGCGGAGCTGGCGGTTTTCTTCCGTGAGGTCCGTGACAGACTGGTTCAGGTCTGCCAGTTGGTCGTTGCCATCAAAAGTATACGTATAGCGCCTGCGGTAAGTCAGATAGTCCCGCAGATTCTCCAGCATCTGGTACAGCGGATCCACATAGTACGCCAGGATGAAGAACATCAACAGGAACAGCAGGATGATACCCACGGCCAGGGCCACGGCACTGGGGATGATGCTCCGGTAATAGCCGCGGTCAAAGTTCTCCGAGTTGGCTTTGAGGTCCTTGTGGATGGTTTCGCCCAGGCGGTCCAGGTAGAGCCTCATACGGCCAAACAGCGGCTGCAGGCGGTTGAAGTACCAGTCCCGGGTGTTGATGAAGTTGGACTGCAGCACATCCTCAATCTCCATCGATGCCAGCATATAGGCCGAATAGGCATAGAGCACAGAATCCGCCAAAGGAGCCGTTGAAGCAGCGACGGAGCTTCGAAGAGAATCCGTATGGGCGAGGAAGGCTTCGCGGTCAAAGTCAGGGAGGGCCGATATGTTATCGTCTCCAACAACAGCCAAAAGCTGCAGGTTGTACTGGTCCACGGCGTCTACCAGACGCTGGGTCACGCGGAGGTCGTTGATGTTGTCCGCAATCATTCCGGACACGTAGTTGGACATATGTCTGTACTCCACCACGGAGATGACGCTGGACATCAAGAGGACCACGGCAATGGCCAGAATGGAGAGGATCATCTTCATTCTCAGCGACAAACGGAAGCCTTGCCACCAGTTTCTAAACTTCACAAACATAGCACAAAGATACACATTTTTCAGGAAAAGGTCATTTAAAAAATATTTATTGTTTTGCTTGTATTTTGATAAAAAATTTCATAAATTTGCGCAGCGCTAAAAAAATTAAGCTATGAGGGAAACGTTTCTCGAAAAAAAGGATAATAAAAACTCCTTGCTCAAAAAAACTATTCTCTATCTGTGCATAGAGCACGGGGAGCATAGTATCGCCTCCATCTCGGAGGCCATTGGTGCGTCTGTCCCCACCGCCACCAAACTCATCGGAGAGCTTATGAGTGAGGGATTTATGGTAGATCTGGGCAAGTCCGGAACCTCCGGCGGCCGCAGACCGTCCATCTATGGTCTCAACCCTGAGGCCGGCTATTTCGTGGGCGTTGCCATCCGCAACAAGCACGCCAGCATAGCCGTAACGGACTTCAAGGGAGGCCTCATCCATTTCAAGGACGACATTCCCTTCATTATGGAAGCCAACGAGGCCACCATCCACAAGATGTCGGCCACCATCCGCGAATACCTGGACAAGCAAGACCTGGACTGGAACAAGATTATGGGTCTGGGTCTCAGCATACCCGGCCGTGTAAACCCCGTTACCGGCTACAGCAATACCTTCTCGTTTGACGAGCACCGCTCCATCGCCCAAATCCTCGAAGAGGACCTCAATGTGCACGTAGTCCTTGAGAACGACTCCCGCGCCATGACGTACGGAGAGTACCTGGGCGGCGGCCTCAAGGAGAAGAATATGCTCTTTGTGAACGTGAGCTGGGGTCTGGGTATGGGTATGATCCTGGAAGGAAAGCTCTATTACGGAACCTCCGGATATAGCGGAGAGTTCGGCCACTTCCCGCTGCTGGACAACGGCCAAATCTGCCGCTGCGGCAAGATCGGCTGCCTGGAGACCGGTGTCTCCGGCTCGGCTATGGTAAGGATGATTGGAGAAAGCCTCAGCGCAGGCCGCGCCTCCTCCCTCGCCGCCAAGTATAAGGCCGAAGGAAAAGTGAATCTGAACGACATTCTCACCGCCGTCAAGAACGAGGACACCCTGGCCATTGAGACGGTAGAGGAACTGGGAACCAACCTGGGCAAGGGCCTGGCGGGTCTCATCAATATCTTCAACCCTCAGCTCGTGGTCATTGGCGGAAAGGTGGCCGTAGCAGCCGGAGACTTCCTGATGCTGCCCATCCGCACCGCCATCAAGCGGCATGTGCTCAACATCGCCCACCAGGACACCACCATCAAGCTTACTCAACTCAAGCAAAAGGCGGCCCCTATGGGAGCAGCGCTCCTGGTACGCGGCCGTATGTTAGGAATCCTATAAACTAATATGCCAAAAATTTCTGATCTCGGCTCTCGGATGCCCTCATCCCCCATCCGAAAGCTTGCTCCGCTTGCCCGTGCGGCCAAAAAAGAGGGCGTCAAGGTGTACCACCTAAATATTGGTCAGCCGGACCTTCCTACCCCTCAGAAGGCCCTCGATGCACTTAAGCTTGTAGACCGTAAGACCCTGGAATACAGCCCCTCCGAGGGCTATCCCGGCCTGAGAGAAAAGCTGGTGGGTTACTACAAGAAGTTCAACGTAGACGTCACGCCCGACGAGATTATCGTCACCAGCGGTGGTTCCGAAGCCATCCTCCTGGGCCTGTTCAGTTGCCTGGACCCGGACGACGAACTCATTATGGTGGAACCCGGCTACGCCAACTATATTTCCTTTGCCAAGACGGCCCGCGTAAAGGTCAAGACCGTCACCTCCCGTATCGAGGACGGCTTCGCCCTTCCTCCCGTGGAGGCCTTCGAAGAAGCCATCGGCCCTAAAACCAAGGCCATCCTGCTTTGCAATCCTTCCAACCCCACGGGTTACGTCTATACGCCCGAAGAACTCCAGAAGATCAAGGAGATTGTGGTCAAGCACGACCTCTTCCTCTTCTCCGACGAAGTTTACCGCGAGTTCCGCTACAACGGACAGCCGTACGTGAGCGCTATGTCCCTGGGCATTCCGGAGCACGTGATTATGATTGACTCCGTGAGTAAGCGTTACTCCGAGTGCGGTATCCGTATCGGTATGCTGGTTACCCATAATAAAGAAGTACACGACACCGTGATGAAGTTCTGCCAGGCCCGCCTGAGCCCGCCGCTGCTGGGTCAGATAGTGGCCGAAGCCTCCATCGAGGGCACGGAAGCCTACGCCAAGGAGTGCTTTGACGAGTACAAGGCCCGCAGAGACTTCTTCATCAAGGGGCTCAACGAGATTCCGGGCGTGTACTCCCCTATGCCCGGTGGCGCATTCTACACGGTGGCCAGCCTGCCTGTAGAAGATGCAGAAGACTTCTGCCGCTGGCTCCTCACGGACTTCCGCCTGAACGGGGAAACCGTGATGATGGCCCCGGCCGCCGGCTTCTACAGCACGCCCGGCCTGGGAAAGAACCAGGTAAGAATGGCTTATGTCTTAAAGAAAGAAGACTTGGCCCAGTCTCTCAAGATTCTGAGAGCAGCCTTAGAGGCCTATCCCTCATCCCGGGCCTGACCCGGGACCTCCCAAACATGATGCCCGGCTTTGACCGGGCATCTTTTTTAAGTATAGAGACCTCCGTTTACGGAGATTACTTCTCCTGTCACATATGAGGCTTCCGGAGAGGCTAAGAAGCCCACGACAGCGGCCACTTCTTCGGGATTGCCGAAGCGGGCGGCGGGGATGTCCTTCTTGAGGGTGGCCTCGTCCAGGCCTTCCACCATATCGGTCTTGATGAAACCGGGTGCCACAGCGTTCACGGTCACTTTCTTGCGAGCCACCTCCTGGGCCAGGGCCTTGGTGGCGGCAATCATACCGCCCTTGGCGGCGGAATAGTTGGTCTGGCCCGGCAGGCCTTTAAGACCGCTCAGGGAAGCCACGTTCACAATGCGGCCATACTTGTGCAGAAGCATCTGCTCCAGCACGGCCTTGGTGGTATAGAACCAGCCGTTCAGGTTGGTGTTGAGCACCTTCTCCCACTCCTGCGGCTCCAGCCAGATGAGGAGATTGTCCTTCCGGATACCGGCATTGTTCACCAGTACCTCTATATACTCGTCGGGATGGGCCTCCTGCCAGCCGCCGATGACCGTTTTCACAGCCTCGGGGTCTCCTACATCAAACTTGAGGAGTTCACCCTGGCCTTCGATGAGGGCGAGGGCTTCCTCGGCCGCAGCCTGGTTGGACACATAGTTGATGAGCACATAGTACCCCATCTTGTGGAGTTCCTGGCAAATGGCGCGACCGATGCCGCGGCTACCGCCGGTAACAAGGGCAGTCTTCATACCTTAATATTTGGAAGTTAATGCTTTACAAGTATTGAGGGCGCTGATGCAAGTGCCCAGCACGCCGTGCAGGCCTATGTTCTGACCCGTGAGGTAGAGCCAGGGAATGGGCGTCTCCGGGGGAAGATAATCGGCCGATGAGTACTTCTTGATGCCGAAGGCCGTGCCTCCGGGGGTACCGGTATAGCGCTCCCACGTTTCAGGCGTACTCAGCCAGGACTTGGCAATGGAGAACTGCAGGTCCGGGATGCGCGTAGCCGCAATCTCCTTGAGCTCGTCCGGGGTGATGGGCGCAAAGCCCAGCAGGTCCACGCTGCGGGCGTAGCCATCCGCATCGGCCTCTCCAAAATGAATCATCACCTTGTCCTGGATGAAGATGTCGTGGTCAATCCAGGGCAGCATGCTCTCGCGCAGCTTGCAGTTGAGCGTAACCACGCCGGGGCCGTCTTCGAGTTTAGCCAGGCGCTTGAGATAAGACGAGCGCACGTGGTCCTTGAGCATCGCAAACGTAAGCCGGGGATGAATGGCCGACACTATGATGTCCGACCGGAAAGTACTGGTATCAGAGCAAATGACTCCGTGATCTTCAATGCTTACCACCTTCTTATTGAGGCGGACATCCTGCGTCTTTACCAGAGCATCGATGAGCGTTTTCCCGCCGCCTTTGAGGCGCCAGGTGCTGCCGTGGTAAGGTTCGGCCACGTGCTTGAACTCATCCGGCGTACCGGAAGAAAGACGCATAAAGGGACCGCCGTCAATGCACTCGTCCTCCCCTGCTTGCTCCCAAGGGAGATAATTCAGGCCGAAGGGTTCGAAGATCTTGCGCAGCGGACCGCCGGGCTCCATACCGCCTACGGAGTGGAAGCCCGTATCAAAGCGGACGCCCTCACGGACGAAGGTCTGCAGCGCACCGCCGGGCTGCGCTCCCTGCTCCAGGATGGTCACATCCCACCTTTCCCGGGTAAGAAGCTTACCCAGAAACAGGCCGCCCAGGCCGCCGCCGATGATGAGAACCTGCTTAGACATTCCTTATAATAAGCGTAGAGTTGGTTCCGCCAAAGCCGAAGGAATTGGACAGGAAGGTGTCAAAATGGGCCGATATGGTAGCGGCCGGGATGAGCAGATGGCAGCTGTCCTCGTCCGGATTCTCAAAGTTGATGTTGCCGGCAATGAAATCGTTCTTCATCATCAGGATGGAGTAAATGACTTCGGAAGCGCCGGCCATCCACATCTCGTGACCGGTCTGGCTCTTGGTGGAAGTAATGGGAACGGTCTTTTCTCCCAGTACGCGCAGCAGGGCCTTGGCCTCGTTGGCATCTCCCACGTGCGTGGAAGTAGCGTGCGCATTCACGTAACCGATCTCCTTGAGGCCCACGCCAGCGCGCTGGATGGCCATCTCCAGGGAACGGGCCGGGCCGTCCACGTTGGGAGAAGAAATATGGTCACCATTGGCCGAGAAGCCGTAACCCAGCACCTCAGCAATGATGGGAGCACCGCGCTTGACAGCGTGCTCGTATTCTTCAAGGATAACGGTAGCCGCACCGCCGCCGGGCACCAGGCCGTCACGGTCCCGGTCGAAAGGACGGGAAGCCTTGGCAGGAGCCTCCTCACGGGTAGAGAAGGCCGATATGCCGTCGAACGAACCGGTAGCCTCCGGATTCACCTCCTGGGCACCGCCACAGACCACCATATCCTGCAGACCGTTCTGAATGAGCAGAGCTCCCAGGCCGATAGCGTGGGAACCGCTGGCGCAAGCGCCGGAAACGGTGAGGTTGATACCCTTAAGGTGGAAAATCACCCCCAGGTTCATGGTCACAGTGGAGTTCATGCTCTGGAAAATGGCACCGCTGCCGCAGAGCATCGTATCGTTCTTTTCTCTGATCTTGGCTATAGAATCGTACACAGCCTTGGCCGTGCTGTCGTTGCCGTACAGCAAACCTACCTCGTGGGCATCCAGGTAATCCTGGTCAATCTTGGCCTGAGCCAGCGCATCGCGAGTAGCGCAATACGCATACAGGGCCGGCTCCGGCATATACACACGTTGAGCACGGGGAAGTTCCTTCTTAAGGTCCGGCAGCGGGACATAAGACGTAAGCCCACTCCGGAAACCCATCTCCTTCCGGGCCTGGTCCAGCACAATACCGCTCTTGCCGCTATACAGGGAATCCCGAACCTCATCCAAGGTCACTCCCAAGCAGGACCAAATGCCCATTCCGGTTATAACAACTCTCTTCATAATTCCCAAGCAGGACCAAATGCCCATTCCGGTTATAACAACTCTCTTCATAATTCATTAATAGGTATAAGGAATACAAATATAGTGATTTTCTCCCATACTCCCATACCCCTTCCTCCCAGAGATCACTCCATACCTACGCCCGCAAGCCAAACCACAGCTTCCGAGCACCAGGAGAGCCGTTTTCGTGCTCGGGAACCTCTCAACAGGGGCTGCACATACCTGGTATGTACAATACGGGCCGATGGAGAAACGGGCACCGCCGCCTCGGTAACGAGGCTCGGCGGCTACAGACTCCGTCTGTTGCCCGCTAAAGTGGAAAGGTTGGGGAACGGAAGGCATCGCAGCCGGAATATACGACCTCCGGCTGCTACGGAACAAGCCCTGCACGGGCTCCATCAAAGGGCCCATGCAGGGCTTGCCCGTTGCCCACTTAGGGCAGAGAAAAAAGGAAGTGACGGAGTTTGGGTCTGGCACTTAACGCGCACTAAATCAATGAAATAAACGCATAACCCCCCATTGTTCGACAGGGGGTTATCGTGATTAACTATCACATGATCACCAACTTAAGCGCCAGCGATTTCTGACCTTTCTCACGGTATTTTTCTTTCTGGGCCGTAGGCCCGGCACCCGACCCCCGAACCTTTGAACCTAAGGGCATGTGACGGGCCCTTCCCTACGCTCTGCAGTTGGGGTGTAGGTTCTTTAAAAGGGCGCGGCGTTTGCCTGCAGGCAAACGAGGCGTAACCGCTGGCACAGGCCCCCGCACAGCACCCAAAGCTTTTCTGGGCGTTGCACTGTCTCCCGCGCTTCTTCTGATCCTTCTATCTCCACCGAACCATAACCTGACAGCCTGCACTTTTGGCGTTTTTTGCTGGCTGCGGCGTCAAGATTGACGGGGAGGTGCGGTAGACGGGACAAAACGAGGCACGTTAGGGTCGAAAAACATGGGTTTTCGAGGTAAACGGGACAAGAAATGGCACGTCTACCGCGGGCTGGGTGGGAGATGGCCGATCAGGTCGGCCATGACGACGGCCAAGGTCGGGATGAAGGTGGGTTCCGAGCACCAGGAAGGCCATTTCCGTGCTCGGGAAGGGGAAAAACCGGGTTCCGAGCACCAGGAGAGTCGTTTTCGTGCTCGGGAGGGGTGGAAACTCATTCCGGAGCGAAGCGACAGGGCCATCAGGCCCGCACGCCGTCTTCTGACGGCGAGTCCCTCCCCCGAGGGGAGGGGTTTGGGGTGGGGGTAACGTGGGCTTTGGGTTCTTTGGTTTATGGACCGACAGGTCCATAAACGAAGAAAGCCAGGCGTC
>ONCE01000013.1 GCA_900316245.1 uncultured Bacteroidales bacterium
CCAGCTGCCCGGATCAGCTGGCCAGATCCCTGAAACAGCTTCTGTAGCATCAAAAAGTTTCTGCTCATATTGATGGCCTTTCTTCTGGCTATGGGCTGCTAGCCATAAAAAAGAGACTGCTAATCTGACGATTGACAGTCTCTTTTTGTGGAGCATAGGAGAATCGAACTCCTGACCTTTTGAATGCCATTCAAACGCTCTACCAACTGAGCTAATACCCCGTGTTGTTTGTGGATTGCAAAGGTATATACTTTTTTTGGATTTGCAAAGGTTTTAGCAAAATTTTTGCAAAAAACTTAGACCCCGGTACCTGAGGAGAGCATGGCTTCCATTGTGGCGACAGAGTGCCTGAGGTCGGCCAGGAACATAGGATGCTCGTGGAGGAAGGCGGAATGGCCGCCGGAAAGCTCCCGGAACAGCGAAGGAGACATGGCATCGGCATAAGATGCAATGGTATCCTCTATGTGGTCCATCTCCTTTTCGGAAATGGAGTGCTCGTAGACCTTCAGTTTCTGGTGAAAGAAGGAATAGGCCTGTTCTATGACGGAGCGGTCCACCCTAAACCAGATTTACCTTCTCAAACTTGTAGCCCAGGCGGTTCAGCTCTATGGCTGCACCCATCTTATACATCACCTCAATGCTGATCAGGAAGAAACGGTAAGCTTCGGCCGTACCCGCTTCAGCTCCGGATTTCAGCAGGAAATGATAAGTTTCGGCCGATAGAGACTGCATGGCAGCAACGCTCTGCCTGTTCTCCTTGAGGATATTGCCTGTGATGTAGTCATCCATATCGTCGAATCCCCTTTCGCTCTGGAAGAAACTGTAGGGGGCATCCATATACTTGGGCCAATCCTTGTCCCAGAGGTGGGCCACCGCCATACCCAGGTACCCGGCGCAGGCCAGGCAGTACTCCGGATATTTATTGAATTCCTTCACGGCCTCCGGGTAAAAGGACGTGGCATAGCGCTGCCAGGCCTCGTCCAGGTCTGGCGTACTGAGAAGCGTACCCTTCAGATAGCCATTTCCGGTGGCCACTTCCAGAAGGTAAGCGGTAAGGTCTTCGCGGTATTTATCGTTAGAGGAAATCATTTTAAATCTTTTTGGTTCAGCAGACTGTCCAGTTTCCGGGCATAATCCAGGTTGGCGTCAATGGATTCCTTGTCCGGGTGGGGCTTCATAAAGACGGAATAATCCGGCTCCGGCTCGTCCTCGACCAGGTCATCGGAACGGGAATCGGTAAACGCGAGTACCTCTTTTTCGGAGATCCCGATCAGTTTCATATTCTTTCGGTTCATCCGGCGAAGATAGTCGGCGCAGTAAGCCAGCCAAGCCTTGTGAGAGTTGGGCATCTGCAGCTGCCGGCGTACTTGCTCGTCCCGGAGCAACTTCTCTATGAAGGAGGAACCGGGATACTCCGAATAGTGATTGAATATCCGCTCCTGATGACTGGCATATTCAAGGGCATTGTCGTTGATTTCCTTTTCAATCCAGTTCATTTGGGAAAAACAGGCTCCCACATTGTCCACAAACCGGAAACTTCCCAGGTTCTTCCACGTGTCAATATTACTGCTGAAGATGGTTTCGGCCGTATTGTCGTGGCGAATGATGGGGGCTTGGAAAACCTCCTGGACAGCCTGTTCAAAGGGGCCGTCGCCAAGCCTCGCAACTTCGTCCACCGGCAGCCGGAGCAGCCAGACGGCGATGCTGTCCATACGGTCCCAGTCCTTCGCCGATTCATCCAGGGTACGGGCAAACGACTCGATGCTGCTCATCACCATCATAGCCGTGAGCCTGCGCTCTTTCTTCTGATTGTTCCGTTCAATCAGTTTGCTGGTTCCGAAGGTCAATACAATGGAAACGGTCGTAGCCAGGATAGCGACCACAAAATCCTTCCACCAGCCCCGGTCAAAAAATTTGTTTGGCATAGTTACAATTTTTACAAAATTACTCAAATTATAGCTAAATTAGTAGCCGAAAAGGGAGAATTGCGAAATGAATTCGGAATTGCTGAAATATGACCTGGGTGCCGGAGTAGAGGCCTTCTCCACAAGGAGGGAGTCCGTACTCCCCTATCCGGTGACGCAGGGGCATCAAGTGCACGAGGCCAAGGTGGCGTTCATCGAGCGGCCGGGTATGACCAGGGAGGAACTGGAGGGGTACGATGTCTTCATTACCACGCTGCCGGGCGTTGCCATAGGCGTAAGGACGGCCGACTGCGTGCCCGTGCTGCTGTACGACCCTGTGAAACGGGTTGTGGCAGCGGCCCACGCGGGCTGGAAAGGAACGGTCCTGCATATTTCCGAGAAAACCGTGGAACTGATGACGGTCAAGTACGGCTGCAACGCGGCAGACATTCGCGCCGTCCTGGGGCCCTCCATCGGCCCGGACAGTTTCCAGGTGGGCGAAGAAGTGGCGGCGCTTTTCAGGGATGCAGACTTCCCTATGGACGAGATTTGGTCCTTCCAGGGCCAGGGAGACGGTTCCCCTATGTCCGGCGGGCATCACATCGACCTCTGGAAGGCCAATAAGTGGCTGCTGGAACAGGCCGGCGTAAAGCCGGAAAACATCCAGGTAATTGGGATGGATACGTTTACCGATGAATCCTTCTTCTCCGCCAGACGCGAGGGGGGCCAGTGCGGAAGAATCATCAATTCCATCAAGCTTTTGGAAGAAGGCGGGCGGTAAAGAAGTCCACACTCATTTGACGCAGTTGAGCTTCTCCTGGTAGGCATAGCCCTGGCTGGCCAGCAGACGGTCCATTTCTTCCCGTTCTACATTGTAGCAGTTGCAAATCTGGTCCAGGTTTTCAAACTCCTCGTCCCTCAGCAGGAAATTGATGGAGGAGACCAGCATAGGTATATCGTTAAGCGGTAAATGATCCATTCTCTTATATCTTAGCAAAAGGACAGACTAGATGGTTAAGCCGGCAATGACGGCCGACGTGAAGCCGGCCTCTTCCATAGCGTTGAGTCCGCGGATGGTGATGCCGCCGGGAGTGGTTACGCGGTCAATTTCGGCCTCGGGATGGGCTCCACGGCTTCCGGCCAGGTCTACCGCACCCTTCATAGTCTGGTAAACAGCCTCCAGGGCCTCGTGGGGATACAGGCCCAGCTGGACACCTCCTTCCATAGCGGCACGGGCGTAGCGAAGCGCAAAGGCCGTTCCGCAGGAGGCTACCATCATTCCGGCCTGGAGCCGCCTCTCGTCCACGATGAGCGTCTTGCCCACCTGGTCGAAAAGGGACTTCACCAGGTCATCGGCCTTTCCCAAAACGGCAGAAGCGAAGGTCATACTCTCCCCTATCTCCGCAGCCAGGTTGGGAATCACGGTATAGGCAGCCTGGATTCCCGTTCCGGAGAGCCATTCCGCCATCTGGGCCGATGGAATGCCGGCAGCCAGGGAAAGCAGCACTTTCCCGGAAAGGGCGGGTTTCACCTGCTCCAGGACGGATTGGACCAGCCAGGGCTTCACCCCAAGGATGACAACATCGGCCCACCCAGCAGCGGCAACGTTGTCCAGCGAGGCGTTGAGGCCTTGGGCGGCATACTTCTCAAGGGTGGAGGCGTGGGCCGTGGTAACGGTGAGGGAAACCTCTTTGGCCAGGCGGTGAAGGCCCATTGCTACGGCTCCGCCCATGTTTCCGGCTCCCAGGATGGCTATCTTTTTCATATCGTCTAAAGAATGAATTCCAGGTTGGTATATTGCGGTTTCAGGCCCAGGGAATCATAAAACTTCCTGGCGCCCGGGTTGCCCTCCCATACGTGCAGGGTAATATTGTAGAAACCGTTCTCCTTTCCATATTCCTTGGCAAAATGGAACAGTTTCTTTCCTATCCCCTTCCCGCGCGCGTTTTCATCCACGCAGAGATCATCTATAAATAAGGTCTTCACGGAAACAAGCGCAGGGCCGCTGATGAAGTGCTCCTGACACATAATGTAACCCATCACAGCGCCCTCTTCCTCATACACGAAGATGGGGTTCTCGGGGCATTCGAGCATCTTTTCCAGGGCCTTCTCGTCGTACTTTTTGCCGGACGGGCGGAACAGGTCCGGCCGGCCCATGTGGTGAACCTTCAATACCTGCTCCAGAAGCCTGCAGATGGCCTCGATATCTTTTATTTCCGCTTTTCTGATCATCTTGATATCCGGATGGGCGCAAAAGCCGCATTTTTCGCGGCAACAAATATACATTATTTCCAGAAAATGATTATATTCGTAGAACCAAATAATAAAATAGCACAACACTAACTAACCAATAAGTATTATGAAAAGTACTAAGATCTGGCTAGCGATTGCAGGTATCCTGCTCGTAGTCCTTGGCGTTCTCTGCATCGCCCAACCCACTGCCACTCTGTTTACCACGGCCTGGCTCATCGGTATTTTCACCCTGGTTGCCGGTATTGCCCAGCTCGTGTTCACCTTCAAGACCCAGGCCTTCCTGCCCAACAGCGGAACGCGCGCCCTCACGGCCATCCTGGAGATCATCATCGGTATCATCTTCCTGGCCAACAACTTCTTCGTAGCTTTCTCCCTGCCCGTCATCTTTGCCGTTTGGGTAATCATTGAAGGCATTTCCATTGCGGTCGAAAGCTTCGACTACAAGCGCGTAGGCTTCTCCGGCTGGTGGGTCATCCTGCTGCTGGGTATCTGCGGTGTCGTACTGGGCGTCCTGGGCCTCAAGAATCCGGATGTCAGCGCCACTACCCTGTCCACCCTCATCGGCCTTGGTATCATCGCTATGGGTGCCTCTTACCTGTATGCTCTGTTTGCCATCAACAAATTCGAGAACAAGGTGGATAATATCCGCAAGATTTTCACCGTGGATGATCAAAAACAACAATAACCCTCAAAAAGGAGAAGGCCAACAACCTTCTCCTTTTTTTTTCGCTATACGGGCTTTGTGTATTTGAAGAAAGAATTGTAGTTTTGCAGTCCGGAATCAATTCGTTTTACCCTATGCTGATTACGCTCATTATCTTGTCAATAGCTTTTCTGTTCGGTAAAAAGATTATGAAAAAAAAAGACGGTCCCGATAAGACCGTCGATTCTCCTGAAGACCAGGGGGAATAATCACTATCCCCAAACCTCTTTGGCCACTTCCTGCACCAGACGCAGTTTGGCCCACTGTTCTTCTTCCGTAAGTTTATTGCCAATCTCACAGGAGGCAAAGCCGCACTGAGGGCTCAGGCACAGCCGGTCCAGCGGAATGTACTCAGCCGCCTTCATTATACGCTCCTTGATCAAAGACTTGAACTCCAGTTTGGGAGATTTGGTAGTCACCAGTCCCAGCACCACCATCTTGTTGCCGCTCACGTGGGCCAGCGGTTCAAAGCCGCCCGAGCGGCTGTCGTCGAATTCCAGGAAATAAGCGTTCACGTTTTCCTTCTCAAACAGGACCTCGGCCACTTTGTCGTAAGCGCCGCTGTTGGCGTAGGTGGAGTGGTAGTTACCCCGGCAGACGTGCGTATTGATGAACATATCGGCCGGTTTGCCTTCTATGGCCATATTGTTGATGCGGAGATTCATTTCCTGGACCTTTTTCAGGCCTTCCTCGTCGGTTCCCCACATATGGATGGCAGCAGGGTCCACCAGCATACCCCAGGTGCAGTCGTCAAACTGTAGACGGCGACAGCCGGCTTCATAAACCAGCTGGATAAACTTGCGGTAAGCGGCTGCTATATCCTGGATGATTTCTTCATTATCGGCATAATACTTCCGCGTATTCTCCAAGGCGAAGGGCATCACCATCTGGGCCAGGAACTGGGCCGGAGCGGGTATGGTGAGTTTGGCTTCCACGCCTTCCCGGGCCAGGGAGGCCACAAAACGGAAATGGTCAACGAAGGGATGATGGTCTCCCAGACTTACCTTTCCCGTAAGGAAGGTATCGTCAATCATAGCCTGCTCTCCGTGGAAAGGAAGGCCGGTTTTGGTGGGAGCGTGTCCAATTCCGTTAAAGCCCCACATAAAGTCCAGGTGCCAGGCCTGACGGCGGAATTCACCGTCTGTAATGACCTTGAAGCCCAGATCCATCTGCTTCTTTACCAAGTCACGGATGGCTTCGTCCTCAACTGCTTTGAGTTGGGCACGGGTGATTTCCCCGGCAGCGAACTTGAGTCTTGCTTTTTTTACGGCCTCCGGGCGGAGGAAACTGCCTACAAAGTCGGCACGCATCGCGGATTGCTGTATCATATTTTAATGGCGTTATAAATAGTTTCGGCTATCATTCGGGCACCTGTGGACTGAGGATGGACACCGTCCTTCACATAAGTGGTATCCTGGAAAAGGTCCCCCAGGTCAATGAGCTCCAGACCCAGTTGGGCCGATATTTCCCGGATGGCGGGCCTTACGCCCTGCTCCATGGTTTCGGGATAGAGGCCCTGCACAGGTATCTTGAAAGGCAAAAAGATGCGGATGGGAGCGATTAAAATGACACGGGGGTGCGAGGGCAAAGCCAGGTAAGACTTGACCAGTTCCGTATAATCCCGGCGGAAGATGACGGGATCCCAGTTCCTGCGTTTGGTGTCATTGGTCCCCAGCATAATGAAAACCACATCCGGGTTCCAATCCAGACTCTCCTGGTAAACCCTCTTCTTGACATAGGGCATATCGGCATCAAAACGGGTTGCGGCGTCGTTGCAGCCGAAGTTGCGGACCTCGTACTCCGAGCCCCACTTCTCCTGCAGCAGGGCCGGATAGCTCTGCTTCCAAGGCCTGAGGAGGGTGAATCCCCAGGTAATGCTGTCTCCTATGCAAGCGATGCGTGTCATACACACAAAGTTACAAAGAATTGGGGATATTTGAGCCCCTTCATTTGGAAGGAGAAGAAATAATTACTATCGATTTCGCAAAATCGAATCCAGCATCTGCGAGCTGATCTAGGCCCCTTAATCGGCCTGGGGCTTGCTGCTCAGTTTCTCAACGATTCCGTCCAGCATCTTATAAAGATTCGGAGCGGTTTCCGGATTAACACTGTCGCAAAGGACGGCATTGGCTACCGTAAAGGGAACTCGGGAAAGTATTTCCCGCAGTTCCCTTCCTTTTTGGGTAAGGGTAACAATCATTTGGCGTGCATCCTGCTTTCCCCTGGAACGGACCAGGATGCCTTCCTTTTCCATCCTCTGCAGGAGCGGAGTCACCGTATTGGTTTCCAGGAAAAGGCGCTTGGCAATGTCGTTTACGGGCTGGCCGTCCTTTTCCCACAGGACCAGCAACACCAGATACTGCGGATAAGTCAACCCCTGCTGGGAAAGCAGGGGATGATAAGTCTGCGTGATAAGACGCGAGGCTGTATAGAGTTTGAAACAAAGCTGGTTGTCCAGCTTGAATTCTTCCTGGGCCATTAGAGCATTCCTTTGATATCCTTCTCCATCTTGGCGGGAGTCACGGTGGGAGCGTAACGCTTGATCACAGTACCGTCCCGGTTGATGAGAAACTTGGTGAAGTTCCACTTGATGGCATTGCCGAAGAGTCCCTTGGCGGCGTTCTTCAGATACTTGTAAATGGGGTGGGCGTTCTCACCGTTCACTTCGATCTTGGCCATCAGCGGGAAGGTAACACCGTGGTTCAGGCGGCAGAACTCGGCAATCTCCTCATTGCTGCCGGGCTCCTGGTGGGCAAACTGGTCGCAAGGGAAACCTACAATGACCAGTCCCTGGTCCTTATACTTCTGATAGAGAGCCTCCAGACCGTCATACTGAGGGGTGAAGCCACACTTGGATGCGGTGTTGACAATCATCAGCACTTTGCCTTCGAACTGCGCAAAGTCTACCTGGCCTCCTTTGTTGTCAAGGGCCTTGAAATCATAAATTTTTTCCATTTTATAACTGCTTAACTAACCAATTCTGATAACCGATCTTCTCGATGAGTCCCAGCTGTTCCTCGTCCCAGTACTGGTCTTCTTCTTCGTCCAGGAGATAGGCCTTGGTAATGTCGTACGTGTTGGGATCATTGATGAGAGAAGGCAAAACCTTGTAGAGGGTAGCTACGCCTTCCTTCTGAAGCTTGAGGTCTGCTTCGATATAGGCCTTGGGATCTTCAATAAGGGCCGATTTGTGGCAGACATTTACCTCGGGCACAACACCCAGTTCCAGCAGGCGGTTGGTGTATTTCTCAATCCAGCCCAGTTCCTCAGCGTAGTGGTCCAGATACTTCTGGCCCAAAGTGGCAAAACCCTGGCTCTTGAAGAGCAAACCCTGCATTTTATGTACAAGAGAGCTTCCGGAAAGCTCATTCACAATCATTTGCGAAATCTGAATAGTGGTAGTAAAATCCATAACTGTTTATTATTAGCGTTTATTTATATCGTTCACGATACAAATATACCACTTTATTTTTATATCGCAAGCGATTTATTCAAAAATTTAGGCCAATGAGTGAAGTTTGAAGGAATAATAACCTTTAGCATCCAGATATGTCAGTGCATCCTGCAGCAAAGCCTTTTTTTTGGATTCATCCATATCTGAGCGGAAAAGAAGCTCCACAAAGAGCTCCAGAGCCTGGTCTGAGAGTCCTTTCTCTTCAACGAGAAACGGAACAGGGAATTCCTGACTAAGCAGTTCATCGAGACGAACGGGGAACCCGGCCTCTTCAAAACTTTCCTTTACCTCGGAAATGGGATAGTCCGGAACTTCGTCCAGGAACAATCCCATCTTCCGGGCAATCTTCATCAGCATTTCGCCGATGCGGTCAATTTCCCTGAGGATATAGTCTTCCATTAATAGAACTTTACAACGTCTTCGAAGGGGCGTCTCTCGGGACGCTGGGGTTCTTCGGCCCTGTAACCTACGGAGATGACGGCCAGGATAATCTCGGACTCGGGGATGTCAAATTCTGCACGGATGGCAGTGGCGTCACGCATACCCATAATAAGGGTATCGAAACCCATCTCACGGGCCTTGAGGATCAGATAGGCATTGCTGAGGCCATTGTCGTAAGCACCCCACAACTCCCCTGCCTCATTGGCGGGGTTTCCGCGGAAGAAGCCCGAACGGCTGCGCTCGAAGGTGGAAACGATGAGAACGGGGGCGTTGATGACCCGCTCCTTGTTACCGCCGATCATTTCCAGAAGGGCAGCCCGCTTTTCCTCGCCAATGGCCACATAGTACTTGGTGGGTTCCATATTGGCCCAGGAAGGGGCTTCCTGCACAGCGGTCAGAAGAGTGGTAATCTCCTCCTGGGAGATGGACTTGGAGGCATCGTAATTGCGGACGCTTCTGCGGGTAGCAATTACCTCGTCAAAACTGGGGACAGTGGACTTGGGAGCAGGGTTTCCACAGGAAACCGTTCCAAGCAAAATCAGGGAGAATAAAGAAATGGAAATCAAGCGATTCATGTCAAATTATGTTGGTTCAATCACAAATGTAATCATTTTCTAGTATATTTGCCAACATCAATTCCTGGTTTCTGTTTATGAAGCGAATCCTATTTGTCTGTCACGGCAATATCTGCCGGAGCCCTATGGCCGAGTTCATCCTCAAGGCCCTCGTAAAAGCGAAGGGGCAGGAAAGCCAATATCATATAGAATCGGCCGCCGTTTCCAGGGAGGAAATCGGCAACCCCATCTATCCCCCGGCCAAGCGCTGCCTGCAGCAGCACGGCGTCTGGTTCGACCCCAACAAGAGGGCCCGCCAGGTTACAGGGGCCGATTATGACCGCTTTGACCGCATCATCTGTATGGATGCCTCCAACCTGCGCCTCATCGAGCGCATCATTCCCCAGGATCCGGAAGGCAAGATTCACCTGATGATGTCCTACACCGGTGTGGGCAGGGACGTAGCAGACCCCTGGTACACCGGAGACTTCGAAGAAACTTTCCAGGATTTGCTGGAAGGTTGTGAGGCTATTTCATCATCTTTTTAGCCAGCTGGCCCAGGAAGAACCTTTCGCTCACCGAGAGGCTCTGGACCATACCCAGCAGGATGATGTCCAGACCGGCAAAGCGCTTGCACTCGGCCGTAAACTCGTCCAGTTTCTCAGGGCCGTTGTAAGCCAGGGCAAAGCTGTTCCAGAACTGGATCATCTGCTTGTCCGTGAGGTGAGCGATATCCTGTACCCGCTTGGTACGGCTGAAGATATTGCAGAAAAGATACATATGCCCCAGGTCAAACTGAGGGATGCCGTGGGTGGCCCGTCCCAGGTCAATCCAATAAGGCTTTGAATCGGCCATAATGAGGTTACCCATCTGGAAATCTCCGTGCAGCAGCGTCTCCCCGTCCGGTAACCCCTGGACAAAGGTAATCAGACGCTCCTTGGACTTCTTGCCCAGCATATTGGTGGTGTTGGCGGCTTTCAGCATCTCCTCCTTCATAGAGGGAATCCACTCATGGCCGGTGGCCACGGTGGCGTGCAGTTTCTTGGCCAGAGCAGCCATTTCCTGAGCCCATTTATCCAGGGCGGCAGGGTCGTCTGCACAAAGGCGGGAAATGGATTTCTTCCCCTCGATGTTCTGGCATTTGAAGCCAAAGTTCTCCCCTTCCTTGACCAGTTCCTTCATCTCCGGAGTGGGAACACCCAACTCATAAACGGCCCGGGAGGTATGAAACTCCTTGGCCACGGTAGCCTCCTCCGAACCGTCCTGCAAGTGGGAATGGACCACTTTCAAGAGAACGCCGGGTTCGTTACTGTTGATATATACGGCACCGTTTCCGCCTTCCCCAACCTGGGTCCAGTCTTGGATGTTTACAGTAGAATATCCCATAATACGCTAGTTATTAATCAGATAACGGGATTTCAGGAGAGACAGATCCTCATCTGTCAGTTCCATAGGGCCCTTCAGATAGCCTTCCAGGGAGCCATATTTTTCTTCCACGGCATCCAATGCTTTTACAAAATTTTCCGTGTTGCAGCCCATCAAGGCCTTCACAACCCCAATCTCTTCCTCCTTTCCGCCAAACAATTTGACCAGGCGCGTATACCGCGCCACATCCCTGGCATAGACCTTATTGGTAACGTCAAAGTCTTCCACGATAATCTTTCTGTCTGCGCCCAGCGCCGCCAGGATAAGGGCCGATGCTACGCCGGTGCGGTCCTTCCCCTGCGTGCAGTGGAAAAGGAGGGGCTTGTCTCCGCGCTCAATCACAAGGCGGAGGAAAGAAGCCATCTCTTTCTGGCACTGAGGGTCGAAGAGAATGTTGGGATAGAGCTGATGCGCCACAATCTGGGCTTTTTCACTGAAAGCAGCCAGCAAAATGGCCCGCTTGACATTGAATTTCTTTTTGCCCACGTATTTCTTCTTCTCCTTATCGGTGATCTCGGCGCCTACGCGGCCGCTGGCATCGATGGGAAGGGCCACATAAGTGGCGCCGGGGACGGCTTTGTCATAATGCCCCGTCTTTTCGTCCTGTTTGCGGAAATCTATCACCGTAGCTACACCCAGCATTTCCAGATAAGCCAGGTCTCTGGAGGTGGCATTGGCCAGATGGGCCGCTCTCAGAAGCTGCCCTTTCTTGACCTGGAAGCCTTCATAGCCACCCAGATCACGCGCATTCACAATTCCCTCCACCGGAAGGAACTGCTTGGCAACAAGGGTAGTTGAAGAAAAGAAGGCCATAACCATTTATCTGGTATACTGCTTCAGTGTAGCATCTATCCGGCCGCTCAGGTAGGTCCGGAACTCCGGGACGTCTCGTTCGTGGAGATAATATGTCCTCACAATATCCAGGGCCGAATAAGGCAGCAGTTTGTGATTGAGGGCTTCCACGTCACCGGTTCCGGTATAGGCGCGGGCAAAGGCGTCCCAGAACTGGAGCATCTGCTCCCGGGTCATATGGGTGAGTTCCTGCACCTGCGGAATCACGCTGTCCTCTACCATCATCTTGTACAGATGCGCTATGTCCATCAGATAATAGCCCTGGCCCAGCCAGCCCAGGTCAATCCAGAAGAAATCGCCTTTGGATACAATCAGGTTGCCGGGCTGAAGATCTCCGTGCAGGCACGTCTTGGTATCCGGCATATCGGCCACCACTTTCTTGAGCAGTTTCCTCTGGTCTTCATCTACAAGCGGAGAAGTCTCCAAGGCCTTCGTAAGAAGGTCCTTGATAGGGTGGACATAGTCATTCACCTCGATAGGAGTACCGTGCAGGGCGTGGCTGTACCGGGCCATCACACCCGCCAGTTCAGGGATGCGATGAGGCTCTTCCGAACACATACGGGCCATGGACTTCTTGGCTCCGATCATCTCACAGAGATATCCGTGGTCTTCTCCGTCCCTCACGATTTCATATACTTCAGGGACCGGCAAGCCCATATCATAGGCCGTCTTGGCGGCGTAAAACTCCTGCTCCACCTTATGGGCCTGCCCCATCTCCCTCCTTACCAGTTTGAGCATTACGCCGGGATGGTAAGATGAAACATAGGCCTGGCCGTTGTAGCCCTCGCCCACGAGGGTCCACTCCTTGAGTTCAATCTGAGGATAAGTCTTCATGGCATAAAAACTTGATATGCAAATATATCATTTTATTTCAATTATCACAACCAATGAGGATTGCGCGTCCTGTAAAAATTGCGTAGCTTTGCACAGAAGAAATTATCGCTATGAACGGAATTCTGACGGCTTTACTCATTCCCTTCCTGGGCACGGCCCTGGGATCTTCCTTTGTCTTCTTTATGAAGAAGGAAATGCCCGGTCTTCTGCAGAAAATCCTGCTGGGATTTGCTTCCGGCGTGATGGTGGCGGCTTCCGTATGGTCGCTCCTGATCCCGGGTATGGAGCTGGGAGGCGTCTGGCCGGCCACCTTCGGCCTTCTGGGCGGCTTTGCTTTCCTGCTGCTCATTGACCAGATTACACCCCACCTGCATCCGGTGGGTGGTCCCGAGGGCCCCAAGAGCAAACTGTCCAAGACCACTATGCTGGCCCTGGCCGTTACCATCCACAACTTCCCGGAAGGAATGGCCGTGGGTGTAGCCATTGCAGGAGCTATGAGCGGCGGAGCGGGTATGACGGCCGCCGGCGCCCTGGCCCTATCGCTGGGTATCGCCATCCAGAATGTTCCGGAAGGAGCCATCATCTCGATGCCGCTCCGTGCCGCCGGCAACAGCCGCCTCAAGTCCTTCTGGGTAGGAGCCCTCAGCGGTATCGTAGAGCCCATAGGCGGTGCCCTGGTTATCCTTCTGGCATCGGCCGTTACGCCTATGATGCCCTTCCTGCTGGCCTTTGCCGCTGGCGCCATGCTCTATGTGGTGGTAGAAGAACTCATCCCCGAAGCCTCGGAAGGAGAGCATTCCAACATTGCTACCATTGGCTTTGCCATAGGTTTTGCCCTGATGATGGTGCTGGATGTAGTGATGGGATAACCTTTCGGCACAGTTCTTGAGCTGTCCCCGGCTCGGAATGAAACAGAAATGGATATACACGCTGGTGCTGCTCCTGGCCGGAGCCCTCTGCCTCAACGCACAGGAATATGTTGAGAAGGCAGATACGGTGACCATCCATCCCCGCCCGCTGCCTCTGATGGGGGCGCCTTCCTTCCTGCAGACACCCGAGTTCCTTATGGCCCCGGATCCTTTTGAGACCCCGGAGCAAAGGGCTGCCCGCATCAACCGGCAAACCTACGACCGGGTGATGACCTCCGTCAACCAGAATCTCAACTGGTACAGGCCGCCGCATCTGACCAAGGCCCAGATGGTCCTTCTGTTCATAGGCGGGCTCTTTCTCAACAGCCCATACAAGTTCCAGCCAGGGACTGTTCCGCTTATGAACGCGTCCAATCCACTCATCTATGCCCGTACGCCGGGAATGGCCCCCTACGAGCATCGCTACTCGCCGGAGGCCTTTCCTCAGTGTATCCGTACCGAATTTGATTTTACCTCAGGGACTTACCGGCAGGTGATGGTCCAGTGGAACGAGGTTGAAAAGAGCATGGTACGCAGTTATGGAGGTCCCTACAGGAACGATCCGGTTCCCAAGATGCAGTTCTCCTCCGACCGGATGATGCTGCCTTAAATCCTCACAGATTTAACGGGCTTACTTCAGGAGCTGACGGCCCGTGAAGCTGGTCGGGAAATCTCCGAAGTTAAGGGAGAAGTCCAGCGTACCGTGATCGATGACACCCTTCAGGTTGGTCACCTTGTAACGGGGATACTCGCCGCCCATAGCCAGGGGAATCACCTCGTCGCATTTCAGAGTGATCTCCGTGGTGGTAGCCGTGAGTTCGATGTTGGGGATGGTCACGTCGATTGTCACCGGCATCTGCGGGACAAAACGGATTTTGTAGATGGTGAGGGAAGCCGTCTTACCGTCCTCGGAAGGGGTAAATTTCACTTCAATGTTCTCATTGTCGTAAGGCTCGCCCTTGTACTCCACCGTTACCGTACCTTTGAAATCGGCCTTTTGGGGGACAATGACTTCGGGCTGTTTGTTGCAGGCCATCAGGACAAGAGCCGTCAGGGCCACGAAAAGTTTGTTCGCTTTCATAATGATCAAATGTTTATGCTAATACCTAAAATGATGTTGCGGGGTCTTTCCAGCGAGAAGAACTCTCTTCCCACGGATTTGAAATAAAAGTTCCGGCCTGTACGTCCCGTCAGGTTCTCTCCTCTCAGCCAGATTTCCCATTTTTTGAAAGAAAGCGCTATGCGGGCTTCTGGTCTGATGTGGACCGGCTCTTGCAGAAGGCCGGTCTCGTCCCAGGAGAGAGGACCGTAGGCACGGACAGAGGCACTGAGATTTAGGCTTATAGCATTAAAGGAGTGTCGCCAGGCCGCGCTGGCAAAGGCCGTATGGGCCGGAACATAGGGGATTCTGTTACCGGAATAGTCGTGGTTGCCGTCGTTGTAGGCGACAAAGCGGGCGTCGCACCAGGCATACGAAGCGTGGAAGTGGAATTCTCCGGGCCTCCAGTCCAGTTCGGCCTCGGCACCCAGGCTGCGGCTGGCTCCGGCGTTGGTCATCATCCGGCCGGTAGATTTTCCGGGAGGGAACACCGTGAGCTGCTGATTGCGCACATCCATATAGTAGAAGGTGGCTTCGGCCCTGAAATGGTCCTTCACCAGACGGACACCCGCCTCAAAGTTCCAGGCCGATTCAGGCTTGTAGCGGGTATGTCCGGCACCGACGGAAGCAGGGAGATTGTCCAGGTATACACCTAGATCACTCATCAGAGCCATCATCGTCTGGCTTTGGAGAATGTCGGAGAAAATCTGGGTATTGAAGCCGCCGGCCCGGTATCCCTTGGAAACGTTTCCATAGAAGGAGACCACCTTGGATGCTTCAAAGAGGGCCGACAGTTTGGGCAGCACCTGCAGACCCGAGGAGTGCGTGACGGTGCCGCGGTAAGGGACAGCCAGGGGCTTGTCGGCCTTCATCGTGGGGAAAAAGCGGTAATGGAGGTTGGCCAGGCAGTCGTAGGCCATCACTCCCCCTTCGTAATCCAGCCGGAGGCCGGCAGTCAGGCGCCAGCGGCCCAGCGTAAACACGGACTCGTGAAACAGGGCGGCGCCAAAAGTATGGATTCCAAAGTCGGAATCAATCAGGATTTCATCGTCCGGGATGCTCAGATAGCCAATATCCTCCGGAATGTTCCGGTTGGCATTGTCCAGGATCAGGTTCTCTATGCCGGTACGGCCAAAAGTGACGGGAGCGTCCATCCGGTTGAACCGGTAGAAGGTAAACACGCCCGTAGAAGGCTGCCAGTGTTCTTTCTGGCTCCTGAGAATCACCTCTGCCGTGCCTGTAGCGCTATTTTGGGCCTGCCGCAAGGTAAAGATGTTCTCGGGAGTATAGTCCTGGTCCATCCGCATATCGTCCGACAGGAGCTGCAGCGAACCGGTTCCGTCCAGCGTGAAGGAATCTCCGGTATAGTGGAAACCCACGCCGTCAATGACGGAGATTCTGCGGTAACTTCCCTCCCCGTTGTAAGAGACGGGATGAAGGGTTCCGTTTTCATAGAGGCCGTAAGCGAAACCGCCTTCCTTGGACAGGGTGGCAAACAGGCTGTTGGACCAGCGGATCTTTCCGGAAGGCACCTGTTCCCATTTCCAGCGCAGGGACAGGCCCTGATAAGGATCGCAAAGCGTACCCTTGTATTCATTGCGGTTCCAGCCGGCGTTGTATTTGAATCCGGCCGTAAGGACGTGCTGCCCGAAGGACACCGTAGCGCCCGTCCGGACCGTCTTGGCCAGGCCGGCCTCCGCATAGGCGTTCACGTGCGTAGTTCCATCGGGAGAGGCCGACTGCAGAACCAGCGTCCCACTCATCGAATTGCGGCCATACAGCGTAGCCTGAGGACCTCTCATCAGGGCGGCAAAGCGAATGCCGGTCCAGTCAAAGTCGTAGGCATTCTTGTCCATAATGGGAATGCCGTCCACATACAGGCCCATAGAAGGGTTCTCCATACGGGAGCCTATGCCGCGGAGGTAAATGGTAGAGGTAAGGGAAGCGCCATACTCCGGAATGAGCAGGCTGGGAACCAGGGCCGACAGTCTTCCCTGCCCCACAACACCCTCAGTCTTGAGCTCTGCGGGAAGGAGATAACTTACGGGAGAAGCCACCTTCTCCAGGGGCAAAGTCTCCTTGAAAGCCTTGGCATACGCCGGGGGTAAGGTATCAATGGGCGGCGTAAGCGCAACGAAAATGGACAGAAGGACAGTCAGCACGGCTTAATTCTTCTTTCGTTTGGATTCGTAATAGCTGTGACGGGCCGGATTCTCGGGGAACCAGCCCTTGAGCACACGCTGCTCCTGCTTGATTACCTCGTGGATGCTCCAGAAACTGGAGAAGCCCACGGCGCCGGTAATGGTGGAGCCTATGAAAGAAGGAATGAACAGTGAGGCAACCGAACAAAGGATTCCCATCACAAGGAATACCCACCAGACTTTTCTTCCCCAGCGGTATTCCCAACGGATTACCAGCGGGTGAAAGACGCCAATGCAGGCAAACACGGCCGCACCTATGACAATTCCATTCCAGTTCATATCTCTGCTCTTGATTTCGGGGAGCAAAGATAGAAACTAAACAAGGAATTCTTTAGAAGAAAAAGGACTCCTATTAGGATTTTTCCGTACTCTGTGAAGTGTATTTCTTACCGGGGAAGAAACGGGACACCGTCTGGCAGTACCGCGCATACTCCGGATACTTGGAGGCGCTGATCTCTTCCGCAAAAGTGCTGCTGCCCAGGAAAAGGACAATGAGCAGCAAAGCCCCGATGATACTCCAGTTGAACAGGCTCATTCCGCCCCCTATCGTAAAGAGGTAAAAGGCGAACCAGGTTCCCTGCTCGGCAAAGTAATTGGGGTGGCGGCTCACATTCCAAAGGCCCGTGGTATTGAAACCCTTGTTATAGGGAGCCGGCAGTTCCTCCAGTTTCTTGCCTTCCTTGATCATCTTCCATTTGGTGGTCTGGAAAGCCCACTGCTGCTCGTCGGCTATGGTCTCATAGACAATGAAGCCAAACATAAGGGCCGATGCCAGACCATCTACAAGGCCGAAGGGCTTGTCAACCCCCATCAGCACAAGAGCCGGGAAGGTGGTCATCAGCACCAGGGCATTCTGGTAAATGCTAATGAAGAAAAGGTTGAAGATCATCCACTTCCAGTGGGGCTGGAACTCCTTCTTGGCGCGAAGGACGGCCCAGCGGTAATCTTCCTCCCCTTCCCAGAACTTGAGGCGATAAGCCCCTTTCCGGGCAAAATTGAAGGTAAGGCGGATGCCCCAGAGCGTGGCCAGCACGGCCATCACTACCAGGCGGGTCTCCAGACCGCCCCGGAAGGCGATTACCCAGGTATAGACAATGGGAAGAAGGCTCCAGAGCTTGTCCATCTGGCTGTTGTTGCCGGTGAGTTCACCCACCACAAAGCAGAAGAGGGCGCTGCAACCCATAATGATACCCAGCACCTTCAGGGTTTCCATCTGGGAAGCGTCCAGAGCGGGACCTACAAATATATATAAGAGGGGGCAGGCTATGATAGAAACGGCTATCAGGGAGCCCACAAGTTTGATGTTCATTACAGGCTGGCTTTTAAGATTTGGACGATATCGGCCTCGGAGAGCGGCATATAAGCATTCTCCAGGCCCTCATTGACGGCAACGTGGTGAGCCATCTCTCCAATCCGGCTCTCATCGATGCCCAGTTCTTTCAGATGCATAGGGATGCCCAGGGACTCAAAGAACGCATAGGTAGCGTCGATGGCCTGGTTGGCAATATCCCTCGGATCCTGGGAGGCGTCGATGCCAAAGACGTTGACACCGTACTTGACAAAACGGGGCAGCGTGCGCTCGCACAGGATATGCTTCATCCAGCGAGGGGTCAGGATGGCCAGGCCCCAGCCGTGGGTAATGTCGTAATAACCGCTGAGAGCGTGTTCAATGCCGTGCATCGGCCAGCCCGAACGGCTGTTTCCCAGGGACATAATATCGTTGCACGCCAGGGTGCACACGAACATCATCTCGGCTCGGGCCGTATAGTCTTCCGGATTCTCCAGGCAGGCCTTTCCGTTGACCATCAGGCTCTTGATGCCGGCCTCGCAGAAGCCGTCGTTCATAATGGTGGTCTCTTCGCAGAAATACTGCTCCAGGATGTGGTTGATGGCGTCGGCAATACCGGCGGCCGTCTGTCCCTTGCTCACGGAGAAAGTGTAAGTGGGATCCAGGAAGGAGACTTTGGGGAAGACCAGCGGAGTGGCATAGCACAGCTTGTCGTTGGTTTCCGTGCGGGAAATCACGCCGCCGCAGTCATACTCGCTGCCGGTAGCCGCCAGGGTAAGGATGTCTACAATGGGAAGGGCCGCCTTGGTGGGGACCTTTCCGGTAATCAGATCCCAGGGCTCGCCGTCATAGCAGGCGCAGCCGGCAATGGCCTTGGAGCAGTCCAGAACAGAACCGCCGCCCACGGACAGGATCACGTCAATCTTGTGCTCCTTGCACAGACGGGTTCCTTCCAGGACACTGGGATTATACTTGGGATTGGGCTGGATGCCGGGCAGTTCCACAATCTCGAAGCCCTTTAGCAGATCCAGGACCTTCTGATACAGACCAATCTTCTTAATGCTTCCTCCTCCGTAAGTGAGTAGGACTTTTTTTCCATAGGGAGCCAGCACCTGAGGCAGCTGCTCCACGACGCCTTTTCCAAAAATCAGGCGGGTGGGAGTACAATATTCAAAATTTCGCATGGTGCAAAGATAGCACTTTTATCCTATTGGGCCACCGAAAGTCCGAATAAACCAGTTGCGGAATTTCCGGAAGGCGGACCACTGCTGGACCTCTTCCAAGGTGATTTCCTCACAGTGCTGCCAAAGTTCCTTGAGATAAAGGGCGGCCGCATCGCGGGTAACATCGCTGTTATACACCAGCGCAACCACCTCATAATTAAGGAAAAAGCTCAGATTGTCCAGATTGGCAGAACCAAGAATCAAAAGGTAGTCGTCTGACATGAACTGCTTGGTATGGAGCACCTCTCCTTGCCACTCGTAGATACGGACACCGGCTTCCAGCAGTTCCTTGTACAGGGATTCCCCCATCGGTTTCTCGATTTTGACGTCATTGTTGGCCGGAGCAATCCAACGCACGTCCACCCCACGGGCAGCCGCATCCTTCAGGGCCTGAATGGTAGATGCCGGAGCCGGCGTATAGGGATTGTAAAACCAGAAATACCGCTGGGCGTGCTCGATGGCCCATTCAAAACAGTTCCGGATGGGCAGTTTATGATCCGTAGGAGATTCGGCAATCATCTGCACCGTCACATCCGAATACTGCTTCATCTCGGGAATGTTGTCCATCAGGGCCGCGTGGTTCAGGTCTTTGGCCACTTGGGCTTTCCCCCACTCCGGGGCCACCCGCTGCTGGTTCTCCTCAAAGATGGAGGTAATGTCCTGCACCACCGGTCCGGTAATCCGGATATCGGCGTCTCTCCATTCCCAGAAATACGGGTCCTGGATATTCCGGCCGCCCAGATAGGCCGTTAGGCCATCCAGAATGAGGATCTTTCTATGATCCCGGTTAAAGCCGTTAGCCAGCCAGATGTGGTCAATCAGCATTCCGGGTTTATGGAAATACTCCATCCGGACACCGCTGGGCCTCATCTTCAGCAATTCTTCGCGGTCCTTTTTCTTGATGGCGCCCTTATCCAGAATCACGCGCACATCCACTCCCTCCCGGGCTTTCTCTTCAAGGATCCGGGCTACGATATTCCCGGAAGAATCGGGACAGAAGCGATAATGGTCTATATAGATGGACTCCGAAGCATAGTCCAGATCTTCCATCATCTGTTCCCACTTTTTCCCCCCTTCCGGGAACAGGGTTACCGTATTCCCTTCCTGAGGGATAAAGCCGGTATCTTTTTCCATCAGGGCCGCCAGTTCCTGATATGCCGGAGCCACACCAGAATAGGTTGTGCTATCCACATCCGTCGGGATGTAGGACTTATGCAGGGGGGCACGATAGCCACAGCCCGCCACGGCCATTAAGGCCAGGACTAGGGAAAGGGCACGTTTCATAGTTGCTTGATTTGGATGGGGGTCGAAAGCGCTTCAATGAGCTTAAGTTCCTGGGCCGAAAAGTCCGTATTCCTGATGGACTGAAGGTTATCCTCAATCTGAGCCACGGAGCTGGCGCCGATGATGACGGAGGTCACGCGCGGATCGTTGATGAGCCACGCTAGGGCCATCTGAGCCAGGCTCTGGCCTCTCTGGGCCGCCAGGTCGTTGAGACCGCGGAGGGCCTTCATCAGCGTAGGCGTCAGCATCTCTTCCTTCAGGAAAACGCCCTTGGCCATACGGGAATCCGCCGGCACTCCGTTCAAGTATCGGCCCGTCAGAAGGCCCTGCTGGAGCGGAGAGAAGGAGATGAAGCCGGTGCCGGACTGCTCGCCCAGATCTATGAGGCCCGAGCACTGCGGAGCACGGTCAATAATATTGTAGCGATCCTGGTAGAGCAGGCAGGGAACGTCCCTTTCGGCCAAATACTTGTATGCCTTGCGGGCTTCCTCGGTGGGATAACGGGACAGGCCCACGTACAGAGCCTTTCCCTGCTTGACTATGTCCACAAGGGCTTGCATGGTCTCTTCCAGCGGGGTTTCAGGGTCCCATCGATGGGAATAGAACACATCCACATAGTCCAGTTTCATCCGCTTCAGGCTCTGGTCCAGGCTGGCCATCAAGTACTTGCGGGAACCCCAGTTGCCATAGGGACCGGGCCACATATCCCAGCCGGCCTTGGTGCTGATGAGCATTTCGTCCCGGTAAGGGCGGAAAGAGCAGTCCATCAGGCGGCCGAAGTTCTCCTCCGCCGTGCCATATTCCGGCCCGTAGTTGTTGGCCAGATCGAAGTGGCAGATGCCCTTGTCAAAGGCATAATGGGCCATGGCCTTAACGTCCTGGAAGGGCTTGTGGGACCCGAAGTTGTGCCAGAGGCCCAGGGCCAGGACCGGGATGCGGACACCGGAGCGGCCGCTTCTGCGGTACACCATTTCGTCGTAACGCTTGGGGCAGGGAGAGTAAACGGGTTCAATCATAACTATGTACTATTGTGTTACTTGTCTACAAATATAGAAAAAGTGAAGCAATAATTGTCTGCGATGGACTTGCTTTTTGCAAGAATTCGGAGTAACTTCGCTATTGCTATGAAAACAGCAAGAGTATTCAAAGGTGTCGAGAGACCGGAATTCACACCCGACGCCATAACCGAACTGAGACCGGACGAGGTATTTGTCTTCGGCAGCAACCTGGAAGGTATGCACGGGGGCGGAGCCGCCTACTTGGCTTTCAAGCAGTTCGGCGCCGTTATGGGTTGCGGAGTGGGTCTGCGCGGTCAGAGTTATGCCATCCCCACTATGCAGGGCGGCGTAGAAACCATCAAACCCTATGTAGATGAATTCATAGCCTTCGCCACGGAACATCCGGATCTGTTCTTCTATGTCACGCGCATCGGCTGCGGCATCGCCGGCTTCCGGGAAAAAGAAATCGCCCCCTTGTTCGAGGGAGCGAAATCCTTAGAAAACGTCTGTCTGCCCGAGGGCTTTGCCAAGCTCCTCAAGTAGTTTCTTATTTACTGGCAATACACTCAATTTCCACCAGGGCGCCCTTGGGAAGGGTCTTCACGGCCACAGCGCTGCGGGCCGGGAAAGGAGAGGCGAAGAACTGGGCATATACCTCGTTCATAGCGGCGAAATCCCCCATATCGGCCAGGAAAACCGTGGTCTTCACTACGTTAGCCAGAGAGAGGCCGGCTTCGGCCAGGATGGCCTGTGCATTCAGAATGGACTGACGGGTCTGTTCCTTGACGCCGCCCTCCGGGAAAGCGCCCGTAGCGGGATCGATGGGAAGCTGACCGGAAAGGAACACAAGACCGGCGCCGCTGTCGATGGCCTGGCTGTAAGGGCCAATAGCTGCCGGAGCTTTCTGCGTGCTAATAGGTTTCATATCAGATATCTGTTAAAGGTTTAAAGCAGGAAGAAGAGGGCTACGCCCGTCACACTCACCACTACGCCCAGCACTTCCCGGAGCGAGATGCGCTGGTGATAGATAAAGGCGCAAGGGATGAGGATAAACACCGGCGTTAGGGCCATCAGGGTAGAGGCAATACCGGCCGATGTATAATGCACGGCCATCAGCGACAGGGAAACACCCAGCACCGGGCCGAAGAGGGTCACGATAAGGGCATAGCCCATACCCCGGCGGTCGTGGAAGGCGGCCTTCAGCTGCGAGGTCTGGCGCTGCAAAGTCATCAGGAGAAGGAAGCCCAGGCTGCCCACGATGGCCCGGATCATAGTGGAGGCAAAGGGCAGCAGCGTATCCATGGCGGCCGGCGCATCGGCCGGTACCAAAGTAGCATAATGTTCCATACCCACCTTGGACAGGACCAGGCCTACACCTTGGCCCAAACCGGCTCCCAGGCCCAGCAGGACGCCCTTGAGCGGGAGGGTCAGGCGCACGTGGTAGCCCTCTCCCCTGCTCAGGATGGAGATGGCGATACCGCAGAGCGTGACACCCATGGCAAACATGGATTTCCAAGTAAGGGTTTCTCCCAGAATGAGCCAGCCGGCAATGGCGGCCATAGGGGGTGCCAGGGTCATTAAGAGCTGGCCGAAACGGGCACCGATATAGAGGTAGCAGTTGAACAGGCACCAGTCTCCAAACACATAGCCCACTACGGCCGAAGCCGCCAGCCAGGCCCAGGCCTTGCCGTCTGCATACACCGGATAAGGATGCCCGAGGCCTATCCAGAGGATTACGGCCAGGAAGACGGAAGCGAGCACCAGGCGGATGACGTTGGTGGTCATCGAGCCCAGGCGGTGGCTGGCCTTGTCGGCGAACAAGGCAGTCACGGTCCAGGACAGGGCCACTATCAGCGATATGATTTCTCCCAGGTGCGGCATTTTGACCTGCAAAGATAGTATTAGTTTTACATTATCTATGGAGAAAAGTAGTTTTTTTAATAACTTTGCGCCATGAATACAATTTGGATAGTTCTCCCTATTCTTACCGTCTTGATGTTTGACCTGGGTTTAACCCTCAAACTCAAGGACTTCTATATGGTTGTCACCCGCCCCAAGGCCTTTTTCGTGGCGCTTACGGGACAAATTATCCTGCTTCCCCTCATTGCTATGGGACTGGGTTATGCGTTTCATCTGACCCCGGTCTTCTTCATCGGCCTGATGCTCATCGCCTGCTCTCCCGGCGGCAGCTCTTCCAATATCTTTTCCAAGCTGGCCGGCGGAGATGTGGCCCTTTCCGTCACCCTCACGGCTATGAGCAGCCTCATTACGCTCATCACCCTTCCCCTCATTATGGGCTGGGTCACCGCCGCCTCCGGCGCCCAGGTGGGCATCACCCTTCCGGTGGGCAACCTCCTCAAGCAGAATCTCCTGCTGATGCTGCTTCCCGTAGTCATCGGCCTTATTATCAATTATGTCTGGCCCAAGGCTGCCAAAGCCATTGACAAAGTGCTGTCCAAGGCCGCTTTCCCGGCCCTGATGCTGCTGGTCACCGTCTTCTTTGCCCAGCACTACCGCACCATCTTTGCCAATCTGGGGCGCGTGGGCCTCTGCGTCACCGCCCTCATCCTGCTGGCCATCGCCTGCGCTTCCGGACTGTCCCGCATCTTCCACATCACCGGCCGTGAGCGCCGCACCGTGAACATCGAAGTGGGTATGCAGAACGCCGCCCAGGCCATTGCCCTGGCCACCAGCCCCTTTGTTTTCAACAACCAGGAAATGGCCATTCCCGCCATCCTCTACTCCCTGATGATGAACGTGGTGCTCCTCACCTACGTAGCGGTGGTCAAGAACAAGAAATGAACGCAACCAAACGTACGCTCATAGCACTCATCCCTCTGGGAGTGCTCATTTTCCTCCTGGCCCTGGACATCTACATCTTCGGGGCTGATTCCATCCTGGGTGCCTCGCAGGTAGCTCTGCTGGTATCGGCCGGCATAAGCATTGCGCTGTCCATCTGGCTGTACAAAACGCCCTGGCGTGCCTTCGAGGAAGCCATCAAGGGCAACGTAGGAGAGGTTTCCAACGCCATCATCATCCTCTTTCTCATAGGCGCCATTTCCGGCACCTGGACTATGAGCGGCGTGGTTCCCGCCTTTATCTATTATGGTGTCCAGATCATCAACCCCAAGGTATTCCTGTTCACCGCCTGCGTGCTGTGTGCCCTGGTTTCCCTGATGACGGGCTCCTCCTGGACCACCATCGCCACCGTAGGCGTGGCCCTCTTGGGTATCGGTAAGGCCGAAGGTTTCTCCGACGCAATGACCGCCGGCGCCATCATCTCCGGCGCTTACTTTGGAGACAAGATCTCTCCCCTTTCGGATACTACAGTTCTGGCTTCTTCCATCAACCGGGTAGACCTCTTCACGCACATCCGCTATATGATGTTTACCACGGTGCCGTCCATCACCATCACGCTCATCGTGTTTGCCGTGCTGGGCTTTACCCACGGCGGCCCTGCCGGCGGAGAAATGGAAGTCTACTCCACCCTGCTGTCCAACAAGTTCCATATCACGCCCTGGCTTATGCTGGTGCCCCTTTTCACGGCCTATCTTATCTGGAAAAGAAGACCCGCCATTATGGTCCTGGCCCTCTCTTCCCTGGCCGCCGCTGCTGCCGCCATTATCCTGCAGCCGGACATTGTCAAGGGCATAGGATCGGCCGTTACGGAAGGCAGCAAAGCCAAGATTTATTTCACGGGTGTGGTGGAAATGATTTATAATTCGGTTTCCCTGGAAACGGGCAATCCGGATGTGAACCAGCTGGTCTCCAGCCGGGGTATGCTGGGTATGCTCAACACGGTCTATCTCATCCTCTGCGCTATGTGCTTCGGCGCCAGCCTCAAGGCCAGCGGAATGATCCAGGACCTTTCCCGCCTCCTGGTGCCCTTTGCCAAGGGCCGAACGGGCCTGGTAGCCTCCACGGTCTTCACGGGAGCCAGCCTGAACGGAATTGTTTCGGACCAGTATCTGTCCATCATCCTTACCTCCAACCTGTACCGGGACACCTTCGAGAAACAGGGTTATGAGAACCGGCTTCTGAGCCGCAGCGTGGAAGATTCGGCCACGGTCACCTCTCCCCTTTTCCCCTGGTCCAGCTGCGGTATGACGCAGGCAACCATCCTGTCCGTACCCACCCTGGTGTACGCACCCTTCTGCCTGTTCAACATCCTCTCGCCGCTGATGTCTATCCTGGTGGCTATGATTGGCTGGAAGATTTACAAACGCGAAAAGCCTGCGGAGTAAGGCCCGTTTCGCGTTTAAAGAATTTGGTAAACGAGGCGTGGTCCGGGAAGTTCAGCTCCCGGGCCACTTCTTGTGTCTGGAGTTCCCCGGACAGAAGAAGGTCCTTCGCCTCCCTTATAACCTCAGCATTGACCCAAGCCATCACCGTCTGCCCGCTGGTCTTCTTGATCAGGGCACACAGATAATGCGGCGTAAGTTGCAGCCGCCTGGCATAAAACCCAATGTTCCGCTCCTGCAGGGCGTGCTTCTGCACCAGCCTTCGGAACCTCGCCAGCGTCCTCTGCGCCTTGTTGGCCCCCTCCGGCACCCGGTCCTTCCACACCTGCTCCATCCGCCTCATCTCCGTGGCCATCTCCTGCGCCATCTCGGCCAACTCCTCCCACGCCTGCCTTTCGGCCCTAGTGGAAGGCCCCTGCCACTCCATCACCTCCCCCTCATCTTCCATTTGCGCCAAAACCAGCCTCCGATCCCGGAAAGTCATTACAATTTGACCCTCCGAAATGGGAAATATGCCCTTTTTCGACTTCATTTACCACAAATCTACGAATAATCGTACAAATTGACAAGAAATATTGCAATAATTATATAATTATATCAAATTATCATAATAATTAACAATAATTGATTTAAGATTGATGTTTTTTGAGAATTCGATGATAAGGACCCAATTTGGCGTGAAATGTAACTGATTGATTAATAGTTAGATGTATAATTCTTCCTCCGCATTTTGGAGAGGAGGAATTGTGTAAATTGCTGATTGATAAACACTTCCATTTCACGGCCGGCTATTCTAAATCCGGAGGAAATTGGTTTTTCGGGTCCCCCTTCGCTCTTCATCCACCTCATCCCGGGCTCTAACCCGAGATATCACGACATGAGCGTGGTAGACGTGCAATTTTCCGTCCCGTCTACCGCACCTTGACCCTTCCTAAAGCACACTTTTGGCCTTCTGTGCCACTTTTTGTGCTTTACCCCTATCCTCACATTACCGTTATGTCAGAAGAAGCGCGAGAGACAGTGCAACGCCCAGAAAAGCTTTGGGTGCGGTGCAAGAGCCTGTGCCAGCGTGTTGCGCAACGTTTGCCGACAAGCGGCAAACTGTTGCGCCCTTTCTTTAACCTACACCCCACCAGCGGTGCCAATGGCAACGTTCTTCACATGCCCAATGGTTCAAAGGTTGGCACACATTTATTCGGGGGGCGGGTGCCGGGCCTACGGCCCAGAAAGAAAAATACCGTAAGATGGGTCCGGGACCGCTGGCAGTTAAGTCAGTGGTTATGTGCTAGTTAATCACCTGTACCCACTGCTAGAACAGGGTGTTTATATGCCTATTCCGTTGATTTTGTGCGCGTTAAGTGCCAGCGTCTCTACCCGTTTCTTTGCCTGAAGTGGGCAACGGGCAACCCCTGCATGGGCCCTTTAATGGAGCCCGTGCAGGGGTTGATCCGTAGCAGCCGGATGTCGCATACTCCGGCTGCGGTGCCTTCCGTTCCCCAACCTTTCTACTTTCAGCGGGCAACAGACGGAGTCTGTAGCCGCCGAGCCTCGTTACCGAGGCGGCGGTGCCCGTCAATCGGCCTAACGGTCCAAACCGTGGGACGTTAGGTGAAATAACATACCCAAACCAGACCTAACGGTCCAGTGGATGGGACGTTAGAACAGGGGTACTGATAAATCCGGAGGAAATTGGTTTTTCGGGTCCCGTCCCGAAAAATAATTTCCGGAGGATGGTTGTGTAATTAATATTCTATATATTTGTAGACAGGAAAACAAAACACATTAGATATGAAACGACTGATCCTTGTTGCCTTGAGCGCTGCCCTTGTGGCACTTTCCACCCCCTCCGACGCCTGCACCAACCTCATCGTAGGCAAGAAAGCCTCCGCCGACGGAAGCGTCATCTGCACCTACAACTGCGACGGCTTCGGATTTTCCACCGGCATGTCCTATTCGGCCCCCGGTAAGCACGAACCCGGCGAGATGATTGCCATCCGGGGCTTCTTCCCGGGCTCCGAGACCCATTACATCGCCCAGGTTCCCTATACTTATAAGGTAGTGGGCCTGATGAACGAGAAACAGGTCTCCATCGTGGAAACCACCTGGACCGGCCGGCGGGAACTTCGCAACCCCGACGGCTGGCTGGATTACTTTACCCTGATGGATCTGGCCCTTCAGCGCTCTGCATCGGCCCGTGAAGCCATTGCTGTAATGCATCAATTGGTGCAGGAGTATGGCTACAACGAGACCGGCGAGTCCTTTGCCATCTGCGATAAGGAAGAAGCCTGGATTATGGAACTCATCGGAAAGGGCAAGGACAACAAGGGAGCCGTGTGGGTGGCCCTTCGCGTACCGGACGACTGCATCAGCGCCTATGCCAACACCAGCCGCATCCGCCAGTTCCCCCAGGCCAAGAAAGTGGACAAGAAACTGGGCTTCTATGTGGCCGATAACGGCAACTGTATGTACAGCGCCGATGTCATCTCCTTCGCCAAGGAAATGGGCTACTACGAGGGTCCGGACGCCAACTTCAGCTTCCGCGAGGCCTACGGCAACGTGAGCAAGAACTCCATCCGTTCCTGCGACGCCCGCGTATGGAGTTTCTTCCGCCACCACTACAACAAGGAAGAGATGGACAGCTACCTGCCCTACCTGAACGGTGATTTCTCGGAGCACGATTCCCTGCCCCTCTGGATCAAACCCGACGCCCCCCTCACCTACCGCGACATCCAGAACGATATGCGTGACCACTACGAGGGTACCGCCCTGGATATGACGGCCGATATGAGCGCCGGTCCCTGGGCTTCCCCCTACCGCAACCAGCCCGTCAGCTTCAAGAGCGCCGACGGTACCGATATGTTCCGCGAGCGCCCCATCGGCTGCCAGCAGAGTGCCATGACCTTGGTCTGCCGTATGCGCAACTGGCTCCCCAACGCCGTGGGCGGCATCACCTATTTCAATATGGACGATGCAACGATGGTGGCCTACGTACCCGTCTACTGCGGCATTGACAGCGTTCCCGAAGCCTTCCGGACCGAGAACACCAGCATCATGGAGTTCAACGAGAAGAGCGCCTTCTGGATGAACAACTGGGTAGCCAATATGGTTTATCCCCGATGGAGCGCGATGATTGGAGATTTAAGGGACGCTCAGAACGAACTGGAAGATTTCTATGAGGCCGATCAGGCCGATGTAGAAGCCCAGGTAGCCAAGCTCACCGCCGGCGAGACCACCGAGTTCCTCACCCGCAAAACCAAGGCTTACACGGACAAGATGATGACGCGCTGGGACAAACTGGCCAAGTTCCTCATTGTCAAGCACAACGACCAAATTATGCGTCCTTCCAAGGACGGCGAGATCGTACCCGGACGCCACACTTCCCCCGCCTACTCCACCGAGTTCATAGAAGCGGAGAAGGCCGTTACCGGAAACCGTTACGTAAGACCGTAATCAGGGTTCTTTTCTGGGAATAGTCAGAACAAAGCGGGCACCTTCCGTATAGCTGGTGTCCAGCCAGACCTTGCCGCCCAGCTGCTGGGCCATCATCCGGCAGATGCTGAGGCCCAGGCCGGCCCCCTGCTTGTTGCTGTCCAGTTTGACAAAGCGGTCAAAGATGGCTTCGGCTTTATCGGGCGGAACACCGGGTCCTTTATCCGACACCGAGAAGGTGATGTAGCCGGGATTCTCCACCAGCGAACTGGTAAGGACAATATCTCCGCCAGTGGTATTCTTGCAGGCGTTGGTGAGGAAATTGATGAGAATCTGCTGCACACGCATGCCGTCCGTGATATAACGCGAATCCTCATCAATCCCTGACTGGAGAACAATGCGCGAACCGCCGGGAAGCCGGTTCTCTACCGTCTTGATGGACTGCAAGGTCATCTCGTTCAGGTCCGTAGGAGCCATTTCAACGGTATATCGGCCATTCTCCATATCCGAAAGGCCAATCATATCGTTGATCATCATCGTGAGCAGGTGCGAATTGTTGAGCACATAGCCCAGATATTCTTCCTTCTCTTCCGGTGCCAGGATGCCGTCTGGCATACCCAGCAGCTGCGAGAAGCCTATGATGGAGTTCAGGGGCGTCCGGATCTCGTGACTCATATTCTGGATAAAGGCCGATTTCATCTGGTTGGCATTTTCGGCCAGATCACGGGCCTTCTGCAACCGGTGCATGCTGCGGACCAGGGTAAGGATGATAAAGCCCATAAGAGCCACGAAGAAGACAATACCAAACCACATCACCTGCCGCCTGTAAAGTTGCCAGAAAGAGACCGGGCGGTTGAGAACTTCTGCATTCTCCGGAAGCAGGGAGGTAGCCAGACCATATCGCCGCATGGCGCGGTAGTTCAACGTGGGATGACCGGTCTGCAGATACAGGAAGGGCTGAGAGGAGGGGCTGATCCCCATATCCAACACGTCCAGAATGTACTGTCTCAGGGCCTGATTGTATTCTTCTACGGGATAGCTGTAATAGCCCATCAAGTTGGGATGCTTCTCCATATTACTAGCAAACATCGTGTAAACCGGCGCCTCGGACTCGATGAGCGAAACCGTATTGTGACGAGTAGATACCGTCTCCAGATAGCCTTCCCTGACAAGCCAGGAACTGTAGTATACAGCCATTTCAGGACCCGATTCTTCCTCCAGAATGGACAGAAGCTGGTCAGTGGAAGTAGTGGAAGACATTAGCACGTGGTACTCAATCTCCGGATACTGCAGCTGCATATACTCTTCCACGCGCCACTGCTGCTCCTTGGACATATAGTTTTCTCCGGCTATGAAATAGAGCTTCTTCAGATTGGGCTGCACCTGGCTGATCATCTCCAGGGTGTGCCGGATCATAGGAGGAGCCACGATGAGCGACAGGTTGAATCCCCTGGGCCGAAGAGAAGAGACAAAGACGCGGCGGGCGTTGGGATCTCCGGGGCCGTTGAGGGTGTAGTCCACATCGCAGTAATAGTCCTGTTCTCCCACCAGAAGCATCGGAACCCCGGGCCAGCGCTTCTGGACCTTCTCGGCAAAATTGAACGAACTGCCACCCAGGAGCATTACCAGACGGGGAGCCTGACGGCGGGACAGAAGGATACTGTCCACCGTGTGCTGCAGCGCAGCCACACTCTTGTGCGAGAGCAACTGCAGATGATCCAAAGAAACGGTAAGGTCCGGACGCGTGCTTCTGAGCTGCGCCACGGGATACAGCATCTGCTGGGCCCACTCGCTGGAGGTCGTATGGGTAGACAGGATAAACAAGTCTTCGGGCACATCCCGGCCCTGAGCGAACAGGAAACCGGGAATCAGGAGGAACCCGGCCAGAAGCCCAATTATATAACGTTTCATACGCGGCATTCTATTTCCGGGAAGCCCATACCTTGGGCGTATACCCTGTTATCCGTTTAAAAGTAGAATTGAAGGAAGAAGCGCTCTGGAAGCCGGATGCCTTGGCAATATCTTCCTGAGCCGCCTCCGCGTGCGTGTTCATATACTGCTGGGCATAGTCTACACGCATAATGTTGAGCACCTCCGGGAACCCGATTCCATAAGTCTGGTTCACCATCTTGGAGATATAGGTCTTGTTGCTGTCCAGCCTTTCGGCCACGTCCTGCAGGGTGAGGCCCTGGCGCAGGAACAGCAGTTCGTCCTGCATCAAGTGCTGGAAGCGGTATACCAGGGTGCCTTCGTCCCAGCTTTGGTTATTTCCAAAAAGGGCCGATGTAAGGGAGGGTGACCCGGCAGCGGGCTTCTCTTCCCCCTCGTTCTGCATCACCATATGGGAAATCACGTGCGTAAGGGACTGACCCTGCAGATTATCCACCATATCCATCACCACTTCTTCGGATACCCGGGACTGGTTCTCCCGGGAATAATTGAACCGGAGGGCCGACCGCACATCGTCCATCGAGATGGACTCCTTGGAGCCAAACAGGGCAAACAGGCCGAAAAAGAACAAGATGGCGGACATCACCAGCACGAGGAGTACGGTAGCGACGGGATGGATCCGATAGAAGGGAATATGCAGGAAAACTTTAACGAAAAAGCCCAACAGAACCAGCAGGGAAAGGGTCATCTGGATTTCCAGCACACGAATTTTATGTCCCTTGAAGAGGAAGCCCACCCAATCCGAGAACTTGAAATGCTTTTTCCGGATCAAATTGAGGCAATACAGCACAAGAACAATGCTCTCAAAAACCAGGACAGCCCGGAAGACCACCACCGTCCATATATAAAAGGTCTTCTCCGATCCTACATAGGAAGCATCCGGGAACAACATAATGCGGGAATGGATTCTTTCCAGCAGCATATCGGTTGCGGAAAGCCCGTTCAAGCTGACAAGGGTGATACCTGCCGTCGCAAGGGCAATCGGGAATACCAACCAGATAAAATCTATGGGGCCGGGCTTGAAGGGTCTCTCCAGTTTGACAAAGTAAAGCCAGGTAAACGGAATGATGGAGGGAGCACAGGACAGGACCACCAGGTGGCCGAGCGTTTCCGATTGGGTAATGGAAGCCATCAGAACGTCTCCGCCTGCCGCAAAGAAGACGGAGCACATCAAAGCCATAAACAAATTGTAGGCATCCAGACGGGAGGCCAGGAAGCTATGCACCAACATCCAGAAGGCGCAGACCAGTCCACAGATGACAAAATAAGGAGTAAGACTCATATCAGACCTCCTCCCTGAGCGCTAAGTTCTTCATCCACTTTGTTTTTCTCTTCCATCAGAAGCCCCAGAAGCAAGTCTCTTTGCTCCTGGGTAAGACCCAGGTCCCGACAGGCGCTGTCATAGCGGTTGAGCACGGCCTCCTGGTAGCGGTGAGCCACCATGGATTTGCGAATCTCTTCCTCAATACTTTCGTGCTCAATCTCATAGCTTTCCTTGTAATATTTCTTGTATACCACCTCCGAAGTAAACCGGATGCTGTAATAAAACAGACCGGCAGAGAGGATGAATACTCCAAGCATGCCCCAAAACGGGGAAATCCGCTGGATCAAAGCCAGCAGAGCCAGCACGGACCCCAAAACAAACAGGAAGAGGGCGTGTAACTCGTGTTTATGATATTGAAACAGGGAAGAAAGGGTCATAATTTGTTGTACGTTTTATTCTGAATCAATTTAATTTTTACGGCATTTTCGGCCTCCTTGGTTTCCAGGGCCTGCCTGTACGCACGGCGCGCCATCAGGATGGAGTTCTGCTGGGCCCTCATCTTGTCCAGGTTATCCCGCACCCTCCACTGATGGATGAGCACGGACAGGAAAGCCAGGAAGAACATCAGGAGGAAACCGCCCAGCAAAAGGAACTGGTTCCGGTTCTTTTGGAGTTCGGCTTCTTCCCGCAGACGGGCGTTGTCCATTTCGGCCTCCAGGATGGCCACGTCTTCATCCTGAACCCGAAGGTAGACGGAATCCTTTTCGGCCATCAACTGAAGCAGGTTGCCATAGGCCTGTTCGTAGGCTCCCATATCGGCCAGCAGCACGTGCCGCTGCTCCAGGCGCTCCTGACGGGAATCCAGGGCATCGGCCCTTTCCAATGCTTTCTCCAGCAGGCCACGGGAGCGAAGATACACTACGTCCAGACTGGCAGGAGTCTCTTTCAGCCCGTCGTAACAGGCCCAGAAGGACTCCAGGTCTCCTTCCTCATAATACAGAAGAGCCCGGTTCATAAGGACCTTCTCCCGCATCGCGGGGAAAAAGTCCTGGTATCGGGCCGCCTCGTTGCAGGACTGATGGGCTTCCTCGAAGGCACCCATTTTCATCTGCTCCTGGGCCAGGAGAAGGTACAGATTGGGAAGTTCCTGCTCGTTCCGGGATTCCCTGCAGAAATGCAGGGCCTGCTGCAGGTTGTCCACCGCCAGGCGGTCGTTACCTCTATAACTATGGATAAGGCCGATCAGGCGGTAAGAAAACATCTGGCCCAGAGGATTCTTCTCCTTCATCGCCAGGCGCGAAAGTTCGCGGGCCTCCAGGACGGCCTCCGACATACGGTTGGAGCCCAGGAGGTACTCTATATATTCATTAAGGGTAACGAAATAGAATTCCCTCAGATCCTTTCGATTGGCCAGCAGCCCCTTGAGTTCTGCGGCAATCACGTCCATCCTCCCATAATCCCCCATCGCATAGCGGACAGGCATCTCCAGGGACAGGGCCAGGCACTTGTACCTCAGGTTTCCATAGCGCACGCCCACCTGATACAGGGAATCGGCCAACTCCAGATTGGCCGGATCGTACTCCTGCATTCGGGCCTGGGCATAGCGAAGGAAGGTGGGCTGGTCCACCCGGAGCCTGTTCACAATCTGAGCCTGGGTGCCCAGACTCAGGAGCAGGCACACAATGAATAGGAAACGGCGCACGGCTACTGTTTCTTATCGGTCTGGGACATGGTAAGCTGCGTAACTACGCTGGTGAGCAGCCTTTCCATGATGATGGGCTTCATAATATAATCATCGGCGCCCATATTGAAGCCCTTGGAGACATCTTCTCCGGAAGTAAGGGCCGTGAGGATGATGATGCGGATATTGGCGGTTTCCGGATTGGACTTGAGGCGGCGGATGACTTCATAGCCGTCTATCCCGGGCATCATCAAATCCAACAGAATCAGGTCCGGCTTGCTGCGGGCTATGGAGTCAAGCGCTTCCTGACCGCCCGTAGCGGTCTCCAATTGGAAATTGAAACGGACCAGCATCTTCTTGACCAGGAGAAGATTGAGAGGTATGTCGTCCACTGCCAGAACCCGGCAGGAGGAGAAATCGTATTCTTGGGCGTAGACGGGGATCATAACTGGGGCAATCAGAAATCTTTGTTACTTTCGTATATTTTGGTTTCCCACCCGCTTACGCTGGCAGAAAAGTCAATGGGGTGATACAGGGAACTCAGATCCAGGCCGATATGGAAGGTATACTGCTTTCCGGGAATCATTGTATTTCCGGGCAGTAGGCCGTAAATCATATATTTGAGAACCTGGTCTTTCATAGGGAGGTATTCTTCCGATCCAATGGAGAAACCGTCTACGTCAAAATGGACTTCCACATACTGGACACCCATTTCAATCTGGTCAGGAACGGCATAGAAACGATGGCTGGACTCCTTGGAATTGACCAGGGCATCTTTTCCCACATACTGTTTGCCTTCACGCCCCACGCCCACGGGAGCATCGCCTTCAAAAACGGTGACATCCCGGTAATAACCCTGGTAATTCCAGATACCTTTGCTAAGAAGGATGTCATTGACATAGACGCCGGCCGAAGCAACGTGCGTGGCCACCAGTTTGCGGAGATGGATCAGACCCTGCAGCTGGGGAATGGAGGTTACATCGCAGATGCAGAAGCCAATGTCATTGGTTATATGGCTGAACTCCAGGGGCAAAGTATTGAGCAGGTTGAAGGAACGCTCCACCGTTTTGGATACAAGCGGACCGGCCTCCGTATCAGACAGCTCGTAGGGAATGGAATATGACTCGTTCGAATTCTCGTACAGAACATTGCTCACGTGCGGATAATAGGCACTGAAAAGGAGGGGATCCTGAATTTCCAGCAAACCGCCGTCCAAAATGGTCTGATATTTTCCGTTGGAGCCGCTGCTAACAAGAATGTTATCGATAATTAGGTCGTGAGATTGTGTTTCAATTCCAATAAGTGCGAAAGGAATTGAAACATCCATGGTGGCGAGCATATTGGAAACGGAAGTTTCCGAATCTCCGGAAGCTTTGGTGGAAGCGCCATTTTCGTCCTCCAATTTTACGCCATCTCGCAAAACGGAAATATCAAAATCCAGCTTCAGGGCACGCTGAGACACGTCTAAGGCATCATTGTCTAAAGTGCTGCAGGAGAGCATCAAAAGCCCGAATACTGAAAATAAGCCGGCGTAAAATAGTTTCATAACGCAAATCCTTTGAACAAATATAAACAATTTTTCTTGATTCCACAAATCTTTTTTCAAATAATTATAAACTAATTTTAGTTTTTAAAAATATTTATTTAGTGGCGTTAATTTCTTAATTTCTTGAATGAAAATTTTGAAAAATCAAGCCTCTAGAGCGCCAGAAGCGACATTATTTCATCAAGGAACAACAAAAATTATTTTGAAATCAAAAATCAAGAATCAGAAATTCTTTCTGAAAATATTTTTCGATATTTATTTTTAAATAAAATAAATAATCCCTAATTTTGATTTCCGGAAAAGGGAGAAACTAATTGGAATTTAGTTCGTTGGAACTCAAGAAAAACATCCTCCGGGCAGTCCTGCCTATACTGTTTTTATTCCTCTGCACGGAACTCAGCGCGCAGAGGCATTTCCGTCTCCACTTTGCCCGCAACGAAAGCGAATTCTTCTACACCCTCCTGGACAACGATAAAACCCTGGATTCTCTCTACAGGACCGTTAAAGCTATCGGCCCTGAAAATATCCAATCCATTGACGTCAAGGTCTTTGCTTCTCCCGAAGGTCCCTATCAGTTCAACCAGGATCTCTGCCGCCTCAGAGCCAACGAATTCCGTTATGCCGTTCTCCCCTATCTCAAAGGCGCAGAAGATAAAGTTCACATTACCATTGGCGGAGAGGCCTGGGATGAGCTCCGCAAGCGTGTAGCCGCGGATAAAAAGCTCAAACCCATCTTCATTGAGCAGATTCTCGCCATTCTGGACGATCCTACCATCGACAACGAAACCCGCAAGGAGTACATCGCCACCAGAATCAGCGAGCACAATTACCGTTTCCTGCTGTGGGAACATTACCGTCTGCTCCGTTATTACGACATTTTCATCACCACCAAGCCGGAGGAGAAGGAAATGCCGCAGAATGAGCCCGCTCCCCAGGAGGAGGTCCGCGACACCGTCGTAATGGCCGCTCCCAAGGCCGTTCAGCCCATTATTGAGCCCGTAGAAGAGTCCAAGCCCCAAAAGCGGGTCTTTATGGCCATCAGCACCAATCTCCCTTACGACATCACCTACATCCCCGGCTACGGACTCACCAGCATTCCCAGCGTAACGCTGGAAATTATGCCCCGCAACAGCCGCTGGACGCTGGGAGCAGACGTAGAATGGCCTATGTGGCAGCATCCTGAGAGCCACCGCTATTTCCAGGTGAACAACATCACCCTCTGGACGCGCCGCTATTTCCGCCCCAAGGAGGAACCCCGCCGCCGCGGCTGGTATCTGATGGCCAACGTCAATGCAGCCCGCTACGGAATTGGCTTTGACGCCAACAGGGGCTGGGAAGGCGAAGGCCTGGGCGCTTCCCTGGGCTTTGGCTACCGCCTTCCGCTGGGCCGCTATTGCTTCCTGGATATGGGCCTGGCCGCCGGCGCCTTCTACAGCGCCTACGACCCTTACGTCTGGGGCGACGACGCCACCCAGTGGTATTATTACGATTATTACGGAGATCCCGCCGCATTCCAAAAACGCAACCAGAGGCTCTGGTGGGCCGGTCCTACCCGCGTCTGGCTGTCGTTCGGCTTCGATTTCTGGAAAAAAGACAGGAGGAGAGTTAAGTAATGCGTATTTTCAGGCATATCTTCTTCCTCCTGCTCCTGTGTGCACAGGTCAGCGGCTGCAATATCGGCCCTGAACTGCATCTGCGCCAGCCCGTGCAAGCCCAGATTGTGCTGGAAACCGAGGTAAACCTGAACCTGATGTGGCAGGTAGAATGGGAAGCCCAATGGGAGTTCGCCTGGAACGTCGCCTCCCTGGGTCCTCTGGGCTATGACGAACCCGCCAGCATCAGCGTCCACGTCTATCCGCTGGACGAAAACGGAAACCACAAATCGCACTATTCCCAGAATTTCTACGGTACCACGGCCAATATGCCCATTACCGTAGGAGAATACGACCTCCTTTTCCACAACAACGACTCCGAGACGCTCCTTTTCAGCAACGAGGAAGAGCTGGGAACCATTTACGGCAGCACCCGCGTCATTTCCAGCGGCCTCAAGGCCTCCAGTTCCGTCCTCACAACCATGCAGAAAGAGAGCGGAGACACCAAGGCCGACGATATCCTGATTGAGGAGCCGGTAACCCTGATGCCGGACGGCCTCTTTGTCCTGTACGACCGGGGAGAGAGCATCAGCGGCAATCTGGAAGACTACGAATACATTGACGGGAAATACGTGCTCCGCATTCAGGGCACTATGAATCCCGCCACCTACATCCACCTGTTCCAGATTCACCTGCTCAACAACGAAGGCCGCGTAATAGGCAGCAACGGCGGCGGCGCCCTCACCGGACTGGCTGCCGGAGTAGATCTGGATACGCGCGTCTCTTCGCGCACGCCCGTGTGCGTGCCCGCGGATTTATATTATGACCGCACCAAGCAGTTGATGGCCGCCCGTTTTGTGAGTTTCGGCATCCCCGGATGCAATCCTTACGATGAAGAGAGCGTGGCAAACGCCCCCGAAGGAAAACACTACCTGGTGCTCAACATAACCTACGCCAACGGCAACTGGAAGAACATCCGCATAGATGTTACCAACGCATTCCGGGCCCTCCCTCTGGGAGGATTGATAGACCTCACGCTGGACGTGAACGACTTTCCTCCGGAAGAAGGTACGCCCGGAAGCGGCGGCGGCTTTGATGCCCTCATAGACGAGTGGGACGAAGAACACGGAGAAACAACGATTATTTTTTAATGTTCAAACAATAATTAATTATTAACAACTAAAATTTTTTATGAGTATGAAAAAAGTAGTAATCCTGGCCGCAGCGGCCCTCACCCTCGCCGCCTGCGCAAAGACCTACGAACTCCAGGAAACCGCCCAGCCCAAAATTGGGTTTGACACCTGGGCCAACAACCTGACCAAGGCCAGAACAGCCGGCAGCAACGAATTTGTTGATGGCGACGACTTTGCCGTGTATGGTTACAAGTACAAGAGCAGCGGTGACAATAACACCGTTACCGTTTTTGACGACGTTGTTGTGACCAAAAACAGCACTTGGGGCTATGATGTACCTCGCTTCTGGGATTCCAACTACGAAAAGTACACCTTTTATGCCGTTTCTCCTGCTTCTGTGGGCACTTCCGGAACGGTTGATCCCCAAACCGGCGAAATCACCAGCACTAATATCACCTTTGCCGGCAATGACAATGATATCCTCGTTGCTGACATGAAAGTAGTAAATAAGAATGACGGCAATGCATATTTCAATGGTTATAACACCGTTGAGATGCATTTCAACCACGTAACGTCCCTGGTAGACATCAAAGTAAAAAAGACTCCTGCCCTTCAGGATGTTGCGGTTACCGTATCTGCCCTTGCTCTTAACAACATTGAAAATAAAGGCGTTCTGACCGTAAATGATGCTTACACGAATAATAAACCGGTAGCAGACTGGAGCAACGCCGGCACAGGCAGTTATTCCGCTAGCCTCGCAAGCGCCGCTACCATTGTTGAAGATCCTGCTTTCAACGCCACCACTCCTGCCACCCCTAGCGGCTCTACATCGATTATCGAGGGGCTTATCGTAAAGCCTCAAACCTTTGAGACCAGTGGGAACGCACGCCAGCAGATTAGCATTACTTACAAAATCGGTGCAGAAGACGCTGTTACAAAAGAGCTTTATCTTTCCGATTTTGACACGGTGGATGACGCCGCACAGGACGACAACACCAAGGTCGCTAAATGGGAGCCTGGAAAGCACTATACTTTCTACATCACCATCGACGCTAAAATGATTAACTTCAGCGCTGATATTACTCCTTGGGCAGCTGTCACAAGCGGTTACAACTACATCCTCAAATAATCCATGCGTAATCGCATCATACTCATAGCAGCAATAGCTTCAGGCGCCCTGCTCACGGCAGGGTGCGTGAAGCTGGACAATCCGGCCCAGGAGCAGAATTCCATCTGCTTCCAGGCCGGATGCTCCCTGCTACGGGAGGATGTCACCACCAAAGGAACCACGGAGAGTTTCACCTCCAACGATGACACTTTTTCCATCTTTGGAGAAAGAATCACCTCCTCCGAAGAACACGCCCTGATCTTCAACGGGGATGTGGTAAAACACAGTTACGACGGAGGAAGCACGGACAGTTGGACCTACAACCAAGTCCGCTATTGGTCCTGGGCCAGCCAGTCGGACCGCTACGATTTTGTAGCCGTCTCCCCTGCCCTGAATGCAACGACCAATGAGAATGCTGCAGGTAACCTCTCCGTGTCCACCCATTATAACTGTTACGTAGAAGGTCAACCGGAATCCGGCGACCAATATGACCTTCTGGCAGCCACCTACCGCCGCAACGGGAGCAGCTGGGACAGACGCTACGAAACCGTCAGCCTCAATTTCTCCCATATGGGAAGCGCTGTTGGTATCAAGATTACCAACAATTCGGCTGCCGCAACAACCATTTCCGTTACTTCCCTTTATTTTCAGAATCTGGTAGTCAGTGCCGATGCAAAAGTGAGCCTGGATGCCTACGGACGCACCCTTATGAGATGGGTCAATCCCACACCCAGCAGGGCTTCCGTCCGGCAAATAACCTACAGCCCGGCCGTTTCGATAGAATCGGGCCAGTCCTACCCCGCCGAAGGCCAGCCGGATTACCAGATTATGATTCCTCAGGACCTGAACCTATACGAAGCCAAGATGGTCCTGAACTACCAAGTAGGAGATGAAAACTTTTCCAGCGAGATTCCCCTGGCCAGCATCAAACGCAACGATGATACGGCTATTACCTCCTGGGAAATTGGTCACAAGTATAACTATAATATTTATATAAGAATGGACGGCGGTCTGCTGGTGACGGTTTACACCACACCTTGGGACGTGCCTGTGGCCGCCGAAACCCCCGGTATTCTTATCTGATGCAAAAAAAGGCGTTCATACTGCTTCTCGCCATCTGGAGTATGGTCGCATGCAACCGTCAGGAGCTCCCTGAGGGGACTCTCCGCATTTCCTTCGAAACCGGGGCCTTGCAGACCAAGGCCCTGGAAGGCGACGGAAATGCAGCCGACGGAGGGGAAATCGCTATAGATGGCGAAAATCCCGACCTGGTGATTCTGATAGCCAACAGCGAAGGAACCATCGTGGCCAAGTATCCCGGGACGGGAGAATTGGAAGGCTCTCCCCTCTCCACCAGCGTATCCATTTCATTCACTGGCCTCATCGGAGGGAACACCTATACCGTCTATGCCTTTGGCAATACACGGGGTTTTTGGAAAATGAAAAGCGGCGAATCGGACGTGACCGACCTCACCGCCCTTACCACCGCATCGGAAGTGGAGGCCCTTCAATTCCAGCCGCAGGCCTCCGATTTAGACAGTTACGACTGTCTCAAGGTCCTGGGAGAGCGACTTCCCCTTTCGGCCAAAGGTACCGTCACGCTGGAATCCTCTGGAAACGGAGAAATTGAACTTCCCCTGCTTCGCTGCGTGGCCAAGGTCACGGCCCGCTTCGAGAATCAGTTCGGAGAAGAAATCACCTTATACAATTTTGAGAATACAATGAGAAAGATGCGTCCCCAAGTGGGATACGTGGTCGCTCACCAGAACGACTACCCCGTAGCTCCGGCCGACGCATTGGACCTCACCTCCGGCGAAAACAGCATCACCATTCCCAATGACAGTGCCTACAAACTGTCCTGGTATGTCTTCCCCAGCATTGGGCCCTATACCTGCGACGTTCAGTTCAAACTGTCCAATGACGGGGACATCCGCCAGTTTACGGGTCTCCCCATCCACGACGACCACGCAAGAGACATTCTGCAGCTGACCCGGAACCAGCACCTGACCATTACCACCCGCATCAGCGCCGGTCAGAGAGTGTCCTTCAATTTCGAGGTCGCGGATTGGGAAGAAAAAACCGAAAGGATTACATTTGATTAGTTGTGAAAAAGCATTTACTCATAAAGGTCACGCTGGCAGCGCTTCTTCCGCTGCTCACCCTGTCTTGCGCCCATACTCTGGAAGAAGAGGTACCCGGCAGCCGGTTGCCTGTAGGAACTCCCATCACCATGCGGCTGGACTTCGGGGCCAGCGAGTCGGTGAAACTGGATGTTTCTACAAAGGCCGAATCTTCCCGGGCCGATGAAGAGCGCATCCACGACCTTTATGTGATGATTTTCTGCAACAACCCGGAACATCATCACCACAAGCAGGACAAGGACAAGATTTACGGCAGGTATTTTTCCTACGAACACCTGAACAGACAAGGCCTGGAAAGCCTGGAACATAGCAATAACGAAGGCTGGTGGGTAGAAAACAAGACCCTGGACACGGCGCCCCAGGAAATAGCCGTTGCCAAAACGGCCGGCGCCGTCAAAATCTCCACGCAGGTCTGCGACGCAGCCACAGTGGTAGTGATTGCCAACCTGGACAATTCCATTTGCAAACTGGGCAACCTGGACGACCAGATTGCTTACCTGAACGGCATCCAGACCTTTGAACAGCTGAGGAGCACCCAGGTAAGGCTCCAGCAGGACATTGTGAACCGCAAGGATCTTTTCCTGATGATGGGAACGCTGGAGAACGTCAACACGGAAAACATGGTTTGGGGCACCCTTCCCAAGAACTACAATCAGGACTATAAAGTTTCCCTGAAGGCCCTGGACGCCAAGGTCAAGTTCAAGGTCAGCGCCAATGAGGAATTTATCAGAACCGTCAAGCCTGTCAACTGGTCTGTGAACAGTGTGCCCGACCGCTGCTACCTTTTTGCCGATTATGACGGCGGAAGGGCCCCGGAAGGAACCGTCTATTTTGACTCGGAGCCGGCTTATTTTGACGGAATGGAAGGAGATGACTATGTCTTTTCCTTCTATATGCTGGAAAGCAGGAACGAACCCAAAGCCCACGCCACCCAATACCACGACCGCGAAAAACAGACCAAGCACACAACCAACAAGGGCGGCTACGGGGGCGACGCTAACGAGTATTTTGTAGAGAACGGAGAATGGATTTACGCCCTTCCCCAGGCTCCCTACGTAAAATTCGACCTTATGCTCACCCTTACGCCTGCAGCCGTGCAGGCTATGGGCGGAGGAACCATCAACAATGCCCTTACCACCGAAACTGTCTACACCGTACACTTGGGCGACTTTGACAATTCATCCCTGAGATACGACGACTACAATACCCTCCGCAGCACTTGCTACACGTACGATATTTATATCCACAACTCCGGAAGCATCTACGCAGAGGTTAAAAGGGACGAGGAGAACCAGCCCAGCCAGGAAGGATATCTCCTGCTCACCAATGACGAAATCGTAAACGCCGACTGCCACTACGAGAACCACTCCATCACCTTCGAATACGACCCTGAAATGTCGGCGGATAAGTTCTCCTGGTACGTAAAGACTCCCTTTACCACCCCGCAGGGCGGCGGTCCGGTCAAGGGAAGCAAGGAAGTAAACGGAATCAAGTACCCCGTCTTTGACCCCCACGACTCGGACGGAACGCTGCTGGATTTCCGCTGGGTAAAGTTCTCCATCAACGAGCAGGATGATAATACAGGTTACAGCACTCACCGCGTGGCCTACCCCGGCGACGATAAATACAACCCGGATTGGGGCGTCGGTGAGAACGGACCCTGGAATGACGTGTCCCATCCCAAACTGATGGATGCCAGCCAGTTCATTCAGTATATTTTCGAACAGACCAAGCGGGCCAATGAAGGAGAGGAAAACGACTTCAAGGTGGACAAAACCCTTGGCGACAACACCCATGACGTGAGAATAATCCGGGCTACCATCTTCATAGATGAGTTCTATTACGAGTACGACCCCCGCGACGAGAGCGGCCATCCGCAGACGGACCCCAATCTCTGGCGCAAGTTTGTGAACACCCAGCCGCGCGAGATGCACATCCTCTCCAAGACGGTGCAGAGCCGCGACCGCAAGAGCGACGTCATCGAGTCCAGCCACTCCATCGTCCAGCAGTCCATCCAGACCATCTACAACGTCTTTGAGCCGTCGCTGAGGTCCATCTGGGGCTGCGAGCATATGGACGAGATCAAGGTGAAAGAAGAAAACGGTACCCTGCTGGGCAACTGGCCCTACTGGCCCGTGAATTGCTCCGATTCCGAAAGATCCGGTGCCAACAACGACATAGGAAAAGAAAACGGAAGACTGAATTCGGCCTTCATCTGGGGTCTTTACAGTAATCAGGGGAACAATGGCCAGTACTACACCACCAATGGACTGGGGAGACGGTCCTGGAAGCATTTCCTCAAGTATGAGGTGGATAACACCATTCCGGAACTGAGAGACGACGACGGCGAAGACTGGTATGGAAACGACGTCGCAAGTCACCATTTCCACGGAATGGCCTGGTCCTGCCTCGCCCGCAACCGCGACAACAACGGTAACGGTACCATCGAACAGGATGAAGTCCGCTGGTACCTGGCCTCCTCCCAGCAGCTGGCTGGCATCTGGGTAGGAACCTCCTCCCTTTCGGCCAGCGCACGCCTGTATCAGCCGGCTGCCGGCCAATGGCGCTCCCACGTAGTGTCCAGTACCGCCAAACTGGTGAGCTGGGCCGAAGAAGGCGGCGGTGCCACCGATATCAAATTCGACTTTCCCCCGAGCGGCGGTCCCAACACCAACTACCACACCTGGAACAGCTCGGAAGAAGCCTCCAAGGGAGAAAGCGTCCGCTGCATCCGCAATATCGGCACTTACGACGACCCTCAGAAGGGATTGACAGACATTACTTATTCCCCGGTCACCGAACTGCCCGACAAGTACTTCACCATCACAAGGAGTGACGGTGGAGACGTGAATTCCTATACGGCCGAAGATTCAGACCAGTACTACATCTTCCATTTCGACCGCCTCAACACCAAATCCATCCGTGAATACACCACCGGAGAACTCCCCTACCACGACCAGATGTCGCAGAACAACCAGGTGTACGTCAAGATGGTTACCCAGAGCCTGGACCAGGATGTCCCCGCCTTCAACGTAAAAGCGGGAGAAATCAACAATCTGGTCACCCAGGCCGGACACAATGACTACTGCCCGGAAGGATACCGTTTCCCCAACCACACGGAATTTCTTCTGATGTCTCTGTATCTGCCGCAGTCTTACCTCCAAAAGGACAAAGACGGGAACAGCTACTCCGGGGGCAGGGCCGTAAGTCCCACCAGAACCTACTACGACAAGGGCTACTACGGAAGTCTTAAGGACCCGGCCTGGGAGATGGAATACGAGAAAATAGGCTGGATTTACTCCGACAAGCTCCATTGTGTGGGATACAATGAGAAGGTAACCCACTCCCGCTGCGTAAAGGATTCCGACCAGACGGGCATCATCTCCGGTAAAATTGCCGTCGAAGGCAACATCATCTACCCCGGAGACGTGATTCCCGTAGATTTCAAGTTCTCCTCCACGGCATCCACCTTTACCAATGCCACCCTTACGCTCTGGTACAGCAAAAACGGATTCCGCACTCCCTACGACCTTACGTCCCAGCTCAAGACCCCCAAGGGCCTGCAGTATATAGGCACGCAGGGCATCCAAATCCCCACCCTCACCGACCTGGGCCTCACATCGGCCAATCTCCCTTACGAAGATATGGCCCTGGAAGTAGTCCTCACCAATCTCAACGGACTCACCGGAAGTCACACGCTCAATGTATCCATGGTGAACCCGCTGGATGGCAACTTCCGTGTAAAGGACCCCGTAGACGGCAACAAGATCTTCCCCGACGACCGCAACTCCGTCCTGCTCAACCTCCATACCGATACCCACGAGCAGAACATCAGCGAGGTTTCCCTGAAGATTTGCTACGACGACAAGGAAATCCCGCTGGATATTGAGCAGCTGGGCATCAACAAGAAGACCTACACGCTGGATGAGATCCAGATTCCCGCACTGAACTACCTCACGGGAGTATCTGTCGACCTCCTGAACACCGCCGACAAGGCTGTCACGCTCAAGGCCACGGTCTCCATCACGTACAACAATACAAGGATGGGTGGAACCGAGACCCTTACCAAGGAGTACACGCAGAACCTGGCCCTTTCCAATCCGGTCCGCGGTACCATTGATGGCGCAAATTACCTGTATCCGGCCGGAAGTGAAGAAAACGTCAACTTCAACTTCCAGACCCGCTCGCACAACGGGACGCTGAACAGCGCCCTTCTCAAGCTCCAGTATACCCGTCCCGCAACCGGAGAGCCCGCCGAATACACCTTCCAACTGAATCAGCAGCCTTCGGCAAGGGTATTTACTCCCGAACTGGCCCTTGATATGCCCACCCTCACGGAGCTGGGCCTCTCCGCCACCGATCTGCCGCTGAGCGCCACCCTGCTGGCGGAAGTATCGGATGCCAACGGATTAAAAGCCCAGTCCAGCAAGTCCGTAACCGTCAAATCCCACTTTGGCGGAACCGTGGATATTGTGGATGGCTTTGACCCCGCCCAGGGATTCCCCATTACCATTACGCCCGAAGTCATCTCCAACTTAGCCGTCCAGATTGTAACCCTGCGCTGGAAGAAGGAGGGTGATACCGACTATACAGAAGAGCCCGTTTCCATTACCTGGACTGGCAGCACCATCACGGCCTACTGGCACCCCTCTTTCCTGGACAGTGATACCGATGTACTGAGCGATGACAGCCAGACCCGCACCTACTACTTCACGGCCATTGTGGGAAACAGCAACGACGCAGGCGTCATCGGCCTCAATGAAAGTGCCGATCCGGCTACCATGCAGTTCTTCAAGATCAATTACAATCCCAACCCCGGCAACTGGACTTATCAGAACCAGCCCCCGGCATCTTCAAAATGGTATGCCCAGACTGCAAGCAATATGAATTTCGAGGCGGGAGACTTCTTTGATGCCTATATGGATGTAAGCAACTGTACCTACGGTCCCAAGAACCCCAACAGTACAGATAAAAGCGACTTGGGTATGGACAACCTGTTGTCACTCGGCCGCAGAATACAGAGTGTCGACGGAAAACCGGCACTGCAATGGAGCCCCGGAAACGGAAACATCATCTTCTATTATCCGGCCAGAAACGGCGACAAGAACAACCTGCAGATAGCCGTTCTCTCCAATGCCATTTCCAGGGCGCAACCCTTCTCTATCGATTCGGGTAAGATGAGGGTCCTGCTCAAGAGATTCAATGGTGAGGGCCATCTCATCCTCAACAATTATGGAGAAGCACAAGGTGTTGAACCCAACTGGTACAGCCAGGAGATATATTATGATAAGTATTCCGACTCCGAACTGCAATCCATGGCTGAAGCCGCCCAGGGACGACTGGATGAACTCACCAACAGCAACACCCTCTATATGGCTTCAACAGAAGGTGTTCACCGCTCCCGCGCCGTATACAAGTACGTGCGCGTGGTGCGCAAGCACAACTAATTCTTCTTGGAAATAAGCTGGCCCAAACCCCAGCAGATGGAAGCTACTATCATACCGTTGATGGAAGCGAAACCCCAGTGTACCAGATTGGCCACCACGGCACCCGCTACCACTCCAATCACGGCGCTCCAGTTGACCACCGTTTCCTTCTCTTCCTTGCCCCGGTGGGTAAAGTAGTGAAGGATGAGGATGATGCCAACGGGAGGCAGGGTGCAGTTGAGGACGTTGAGCCAGTCGCAGAAGTTCCAGTACAGCCACACGGAAGCCAGCGTTCCAATAATGCCGGAGATAATGACCATGGTTTTCTTGGACAGGCCGAAGATATTGCTCAGGCCCAAACCGGCGGTGTAAAGGGCATTGTCGTTGGTAGTCCAGATATTGAGGCCCAGAACCAGCACGGCCAGATAGAAGAGGTTGAGGTTGAGCATCACCTCGAAGATGTCGTTACCGCCTGCATAAATGCTGGAAACGGCGCCAAACAGGAACATCAGGCTGTTTCCCAGGAAGAAGGCCACCACGGTGATGAGCAGGCCCACCTTGGCGTTTTTGGCAAAGCGCGTGAAGTTGGGCGTGGCCGTACCGCCGGAAACAAAGCTGCCCACCACCAGACCGGCACCGGCAATGATGCCCAGGTCCTTGGTGCCCTTGGCAAACTGGGCCACCAGGCCGGCGTCGCCGCGGGAAATGGCCAGAATCATAGCCACCGTGCCCAGAATGGCTACGGCAGGAACGGCAATATAACTGACAATGGTAAGACTCTTGATTCCGTAATAGGCACTGGCCGTCATCAGGATACCGGCCACGAACACCAGCAGATAGCCCTCCCAGGGCATGCTGTCCGGCGTTACCTCCAGGCCCATGATTTCTTTGGCCACAGGGATGGCAAACATAGCCAGGCCCACTCCAAACCAGCCGGTCTGGGTAAAGCTGATCATAGCGCTGGGAAGCCAGCTACCCTTGCTGCCAAAGCTCTTACGGGCCAACATATCCAGGGTAAGACCGCTCTCGGCTCCAATCCAGCCCAGGGCGCCCGTGTAAGCGGCCAGGATAGCACCACCCAGGAGGATGGCCCACAAAAACTGGCTCCAGGTTAGTCCGCTGGCCAGTTGCTGGCCCACCCACATGCTCGCAGAGAAGAACGTAAAACCGAGCATGACCATAAACATGCTCAAATTGCTTTTGCGGCCTTTCTTGTCTACCGGCATATTGGTATAGTCCGCATCGTGAGTCTTGTGATTATTCATATTTGTTCAGTAAAGCATTAATCGCATTCATTCGCTGCATGGCGATGGTCTCGATGGAAAGCGCTGCCGCGTTCTCCAGGAGGTGGGTTTCATCGGCCCAAAGCTTCTGCAGGCTCTCATTCTTCAGGCCTCCCAAGTGGGTAACCCGGAGCCAGTCTTCATAACTGAGCGGCTTCTCGTAGCCCAGCTTCTCCCCTACCAGCCGGACGGGATCTATCCTATCGGCCCTTCCCCAGACGCCTTCCCAATACTCCAGGGCTTCGTGGAAGTGAACCGGAATCTCATAGCGACGGGCTCCGCCGTCGTAGATGATGCATTTCTCCAGGATGGCGTACGGGTGGTCCATCACATAGCGGCGGAATTCCGGAGACACTATTCCTCCCTTCCAGCCAAAGTCAATGTCCGGCACGTTGATGCCCGTAGCGCCCTTGTCCGTGTAAACGGTGAAGATGCCTTCGTAGAAATAGCAGTCAAAGCCCTCGAACTCCGGGAAGATTCCGCGGATTTCATCGGCCTTCTTTTCCATCAAATCAATGGCGCGCGTGCCGCCTATGGTGAAAAAGACAATCCTGCGGATGCTGCCTCCGCGGCGGCGGAAACGGTCCACCACCTGGTCCAGGCACAGGCGCAGGGTATCGCCGGTTGCAATGATATCTCCTATTACAAGCGTGCAGTCTTTCTTGACACGCAGCTTCTCGTATTTGATTTCCAGACCGGTGATGACGTGGTCTTCGATGATGCGTTCGCAGGAAACAAAGTGGATGTCCCGCACCCGGATGCCGCTTCTGTAGCAGGCTTCTTCCACGGGATAATTGAGTCCGCCGCGAAGGATGGTGAGAATGTCCACGTCTTCTTCCCCGCCTTGGGAATATCTATACCGGAGAGCGTCCGTGGTGGCCGGGAGCATGGACAGGTAGGAATCATAGCCCACTACCTCGGGAAAAGCCATCAGGCGGCGCGTCCCGGGAGCACTGACTATATAATAGCGATTCCCTAGCTCAGGGGCCTGCAGCCGGTAAATGTTTGTGTCTTGGCTGGAGCCGACATTAAGAAGGCCCGCATCCTGCAAACTAATGGACATAAAAAAACCCGATTAGACGTAACCGGGATACAAAAGTAGCACAAATTAGGACATCTTCCAACTTTATTTAAGTATATTTGTAAAGCCATTAAGAAGAAGACTATGAAACAATCCGTCAAAATTGTCCTCGGCCTGGCTCTGATTGCCGCCGGTGTCCTCTGGGCCCTCAACATCCTGGGCATCCTGCACTTTGAGTTTTCCACCGAGGGATGGTGGACTCTTTTCATCATCGTACCCTGCATTTTCGGCCTGTTCAACGACAGGGATAAAGTAGGCCCCTGCATCGGCATTGCCGTGGGCGTACTGCTCCTGCTGGCCGCCCGTGACGTCATTTCCTGGAATATGATGTGGCAGCTGGCCCTGGCAGCCCTGATTGTCGGGTTCGGCCTGCAACTCCTGTTCTTCAAGAACTGCTGTGGTCATCCGCAGGGAAGCTGCGAACTCAAGACCATCACCCGCGACGGCAAAAGCATCCGCCGCATCGAGACCTCTTTTGGCAAGCAGGAAATCAACTTCAAAGGAGAAAGATTTGAAGGGGCCGATGTGCATACGTCCTTCGGCGCCCTCATCCTGGATTTCCGCGGGGCCGATATAGCCGAAGACGCCTTCGTAGACCTCAACGTGGGCTTCGCCGGCGCCACCGTCATCGTCCCGGAAAACCTTGCCGTCCAGATTGCCGTGAGCAGCGGCTTCGGAGGCGTCAAAGACGGCCGCCGGTACAAAGTCAACACCGGATCTCCCCTCCTCACCATCACCGGCAACGTGGGCTTCGGTGGCGTAGAAATCAAGGACTAAAACAGTTATGAAACGAACTTTAATCATCGGACTCTTGATGGGTCTTTCTACCCTGGCCTTTGCCCAGACCGGCACGTGGTCCGGCAAACTGGAGGTTCAGGGTACCAAACTGGCTCTGGTCTTCCACCTCAATGAGGAGAATCCCTCAATGGATTCCCCGGACCAGGGCGTCAAAGGCGTTCCCATTCAAGTAGAGCGCACGGAAACCGGAAAAGTAACCGTCAAGGTTCCCTCCATTGGCGCTTCCTACGAAGGCCAGTGGGTGGGAATGAAGATCAACGGTACCTTCAAGCAGATGGGTATGTCCTTCCCTATGACACTCACCCCTGGTGAAGAAAAGCTGAACCGTCCCCAGACCCCTCAGGGCCCCTTCCCTTATACACAGGAAGAAGTCTCCTTCTCTAATGGCTCCGCCGTTTTAAAAGGCACGCTGGTACTTCCGCAGGGCTATACCCGCAAGACGCCCGTCCTCATTATGGTTACCGGCAGCGGCCTCCAGAACCGTGACGAAGAAATCTACGAGCACAAGCCCTTTGCCGTTATTGCAGATGCTTTAGCAAAGTCCGGCATTGCCACCCTCCGCTACGACGACCGCGGCTTTGGCGAGTCCACCGGCGACATCATCAACTGCACCACCGAAGACTTTAAGAACGACGCTCTGGCCGGTATTGAGTTACTCAAGGGCCGATTTGACAAGGTGGGTGTATTAGGCCACAGCGAAGGCGGCGCCATCGCCTTTCAGCTGGCTGCAGAAAAGAAGGCCGATTTTGTGGTAAGCCTTGCCGGTATGGTTGTCTCCGGGGCCCAAACGTTACTTTGGCAGAACAAAGTAGCCCTTCTGGCTGCCGGCATTCCGGAAGCCACGGTCAATACCTACTGCCAGCTCCTTTCGGACGCTTTTGACGCCCGGATTGCCGGAAAGGCGGCTCCTTCGGCCCAAAATACCGACCTTCCGGACGCCCTCAAGCAGAACTATTCCGCTGCCGTGATGCAGCTGATGACTCCTTATATGAAGTATTTCCTGGCCCTGGATGTCCGTCCCCTGCTGCCCGGTATCACCTGCCCGGTCCTGGCCCTCAATGGCACCAAGGACACGCAGGTGGAGTGCTCCGCCAATCTGGATGCTTTGCGTAACGGGCTTCCCGCCGGCGCTCAGCTTGTGCCTGTAGAAGGCGTCAACCACCTCTTCCAGCACTGCACCACCGGTGCCGCCTCCGAGTACCGTGATATTGAGGAAACTTTCGCCCCCGAAGCCCTTTCCGAAATGCTCCGCTGGCTCTCTGACCTTAAGTAGCCTGTTCCCTTCGGGAAGTGGCTCTCCTTACGCCGCAGCCGGCACTTTTGGCGTTTTTCGTCGGCTACGAGGTCAAGCAAAACGTGACAGCCAGCATTTTTGGCGTATTTTGCTGGCTGCCACGTCATTCAATTGTTCCGAGAGACTAGAACGGGACCTCCACCTTTACGGTAATATTTCGGCCCATGTTGAAGACGCCGCGGCGGCCGGTGACCACGTTGATGTCCGCATACTTGAGGCGGCTCAGGTGGTTCTGGTAGGCCACGTCCGTAAGGTTGGAGCCAATCAGGTAGATGGAGAGGCGCTTCTTTCCCTTGATCACGATGTCCGTACCGGCCGATGCCCCCAGCAGTACATAGCCGGGCGTGGCGGTTTCGGTGTTGTCCTTGGCATAGAAACGGTTCTGCTCCAGGTTCCAGTCTACGTTCAGGGCCACGAAGGCGTTGTTGAACGTCTTGCCTCCGTGCGAGAACTCGTACTTGGCTTCGGAGAAGAGGCGCGGGGCCGGAATCAGAGGCAGGTAGTCGCCGTTGCTCTGGTTGGCAAAGACGCAGGAGAAGGCGCTGCTCAGGTGCAGGCTGTGGAAGGGGTGGACATCCACCACCACTTCGCCGCCCTTCAGGTGGGCCAGGCCGCTCTGGAACTCGTAAACGGGAAGGTCTTCCTCGGCATATTCTCCGTTGCGGGCCGCAAAGATGTAATTGTCTATGCGGCTCAGGAAGAAGGCGGTCTTCACGGAAATGTACTTGGACGCGAAATCCAGGCCCAGGTCTCCCTGGAGGCTGTATTCGGGCTTCAGGTCCTTGTTGCCCAGTTCGTAGCGAAGGGTGCCTTCGTGCTCACCGTTGGAACCCAGTTCCGAGAGATTGGGGGCACGGAAACCACGGGCAATGTTGGCCCGGACGGTGAAGTGTTCGCCCAGCGGACGGACCACGCCCAGACTGGCCGAAAAGCCCGGGAACGTACGATAAAAATCCTCGAAGCGGTCTTCCAGGGCCTCGCTGTGCAGGCGGCGCAGGTCTATGCGCACGCCACCGGAGAAGTTCCACTCGCCCAGCTGTTTGGAAGCGGTGGCAAAGAGGCCGGCATCGAACAGGCGGTAGGCCGGAATGAGGTACTCGTCTCCCAGATTCTGGCTGCGCTGATACATACCTCCCACGCCAAAAGCCGCTTTCCAATCGGCCGGGAACTCTACTTGATAGCGAAGATCATAGTTTAAGGTATTCAGTTTGAAATCCAGTCCGCATTCTTCGGCACTCTCTTCGAACTCCTGGCGGCGGTTCTGCTGCCAGCCCAGGATGAATTTAAGGTTGCCGCTGCCGATGCGGAAGGTATTGTCAGACACTACTTTATAGTGACGCACGTGCTGGAAAGGAAGACCCGGTCTGGAGCCAAAGGCATCGCCTTCCAGTTCGCCGGTTTCGGGATCGCGTTCGCCCTCGATGATGCCGGGCGTCAGGTGATAATAACTGAACCGGACACGGGAATAGCCCCAGGATCCGTTCTTGCCAAACAGGGCCGATGCCCCCCGCTCCCGGAAGCCCGAATTGGGCACCCATCCGTCAAAACGGTTGTGATAGGAACCGGCATACTTGTCCGAAAAACGGGCGTTCCAGATCCAGCCGCTGTGGTTGCCCGCTGCAGCCAGGGAGTAGGTCAGGAGGTTGTTATTGCTCTGATACTCAGCGCTCACGTCGCCCTCTACCGTACCGGGAGCCGCATTGGGCATACCTTGGAAAATGAGGACGCCAGCCAGGGCGTCGGAGCCGTACATCAGCGAGGCCGGTCCCTTGAGAATCTCCACGGAGTGCACGGAGGCGCCGTCCACTTCAATGCCGTGCTCGTCGCCCCACTGCTGGCCTTCCTGGCGGATGCCGTCGTTCACCACCACCACGCGGTTGTAACCCAGTCCGCGAATGACGGGCTTGGAGATGCCGCTGCCGGTGGTAATGGTGCTCAGACCCGGCTCTGCGGCCAGGGCATTGATGATATTGGTTGCAGCACGCCCCATCAGGTCTCCGGGCCGAATCACCGAAATAGGAGCGGGTGTATATTTGACTTTGGTATCGCCGGCCAGGCCGGTTACCACTACTTCATTCAGTTCCAGATGCCGGAAAAAGAGGTCTGTGGAGTCCGGCTGCTCCTGTGCGTTCATTGCCGTGCACACACACAGCAATGCCATCATTATTGTTTTATAATTCATTCTGTTATTGTTGGTTGGCAAAAGAATATTATTTTTTGTGCAGTTGCCCAAAAAACCAATTTTCTTTTGCTGATAGTACCATGTGGTACCACTACTTTTGATTTTGGAGGCAGAGGAAAATTGGTTTTTCTTCTGCCGTAAGGTCAGACGACCGTCTCGATTAAAAACAGAATGATACCGGAGGAGCCCGGGCCGGGATGGAAGGATTGAATAAGCAGGCCGATGCGCTTACAGGCTCCGTGTACACCTTGGCAACCATCGAACGGAACAGCCGCACGATGCTCTGCTTTCCGGGCGTATACTGCACGGAAAGAAGCTGGCAGATGAGACAGTCCTGGATGGACGTGTCGCTGCTGAGGTGGGCGGTATGGGGCCGATGGTGCAGACAGGCGTCGCAGTTGTCGGTTTCGGCGGCCTCGTGATTGTGATGATGGAAGGGGGCGGCAAAAACCAACGGGAGAATCACCGCCAGCAGGGCGGCCGACCGGAAAGCCTTATGACTGCTAATCCACATTTGACGGAACAAAGATATAAAAATATTTTATAAATTTGTAAAGAATAAACTGCAAGAAGAAATGACCCAAACTATGACCAGTATCGGCCTTATGTCCGGAACTTCCGTAGACGGCCTGGATGTATGTTGCGCCACCTTTACCCTGAAAGACGGGAAATGGAGTTTCCACATTGACTGCGCCCGCGGATACGACTATCCCGCCGAACTCAAGCAGAAACTGGGCAAGGACGTCCAGAATATGAGTGCTTACGAGTTCGTGGCTTTCCACAGCGCCTACGGCCGCTTCCTGGGACAGCGGGTCAATGATTTTATGGCCGAATTTGGCGTAAAGCCCGACATCATAGCCTCCCACGGCTCCACGGTCTTCCACGAGCCCGGCAAGAAGATTATGTATCAGATTGGGGACGGTGCGGCCATTGCCGCCGAGACCGGCATTCCCACCGTTTCGGACTTCCGCCGGCTGGACATTATGCTGGGCGGTCAGGGGGCACCGCTGGTACCTGTGGGGGATAATCTTCTCTTCGGCCAGTATGATTATTGCCTCAATATCGGCGGCTTCTCCAACATCTCCTGGCGGGACGGAGACAAGCGCATTGCCTTCGACATCTCTCCGGTGAACTATGTGATCAACCGGTTTACCCGTTCCATCGGCCTGGAAATGGACCGAGATGGCGATATTGCCCGGAAGGGAACCGTGCACCAGCCGCTGCTGGATCAACTTAACGCCCTGGACTATTATTCCAAGACCTGGCCCAAATCCCTGGGCCGCGAATGGGTAGAAGCAAATGTGTTTCCTCTGCTGGATGCCAGCGGGTTAACTATGGAAGACCTGCTCCGAACCTATTACGAGCACTGCGCAGAGCAGCTGGCCAAAGTAACCTCTCCCGGAAAGAGCCTGCTGGTAACCGGCGGCGGCGCCTACAACAAATTCCTGATTGAACGTATGCGCGCCCTTTCCGGCTGCAACATCGTGGTTCCGGAGCCTGCCATTATCGAATTCAAGGAGGCGCTTATCTTTGCCTTCCTGGGCGTTCTCTATATGTGGGACATCCCTTCCTGCCTGCGTTCTGTCACCGGCGCCGCCCACGACAACATAGGCGGTATGCTCTTTAAAGTCTAGGGATCAGACCTCCCCGTGCAGTAGACGGTCCAAAAAATGTAACGTCTACCGCGATAAGGTACCCAAAATGCGGTAGACGGTCCAGAAAGTGGGACGTCTACCTCAGATAACCATGTCTGACCAGATCTTCACGGGAGTGAACCTGGTTGGTATAGCCGTCTGCAATGACAAAAAGACTATCGGCTACGGAGGATATGGCTTCGTAGTTGTGGTCGGTAACAATGATTCCGTGGTCCTTGCTGCGCTCGCGAATGAGCTCCTGAACGGATTCGATGCTCACGGGATCAATCTGCGAAAAAGGCTCGTCCAGGATATAGAAAGGAGCCTCGCTCAGCAAGATCAGATACAGTTCCACCAGCCTGGCTTCACCTCCGGAAAGTTCCCAGATATAGGAATCGTAGAAACGGGAGTATTTGGGGAAACGGTTGACAAAGGACCAGTAGTTCACTCCATAGAGTTCAAAGGCCCGGTGCAAAGAAATGCTCTCCGGCAGCAAACGTCCCTGGGGAAGGTATCTGATAAAACGGCCTATAACCTGGAGATCCACCGGTTTTTCGTCCATGCTTACCATCACGTTCTCCACCCTCAGACCGCCCATCAGGGCACGGAACATACAGGACTTGCCGGCTCCGTTTCGGCCCAGAAGACCCGTAACCATACCCGTTTCAGAAGTGATGTAACCGCCGCTCAAAACCGTCTTGTCTCCAAAACGGACCACCACGCTGTCCACTATGAGCTTGTGTTTATCCATGCAGCAGAAGGACAGTGTTTAAAAGGATTGCGAGAGTCAGGAAATCCACCAAAAGAACGCGTATCTCCATTTTTCGGCGGGAAAGGCCCAGATTGATATAGAAGAAACACCTGTCTTTATCCCGGAACTGGTGTAACAAAAAGAGCGTAATGGCATACAACGGCATCTTCAGGATAAAAGCATTCATGAAAAAGGTATACGAAAACCCATTCCAAAGTAGAAACGTGCAAAACAGATTATACACGCCTCCCACCAGAAACTGGGGTTTTCCGTAACTCCAAATGAGGAAGATGCGGTCTTTTAGTTGCATTTATCCCTCTTTCGGCCAAAGGACGCGGCGGACGTTGCAGCCTACGTAGTTGCCTACAACGATGATGGGATAGAACCAGAGGATGGCGGGGTTCCACTTCCAGGCGCCCACGAGGTAGACGACGTCTGCAATGGAGTGGTAGAAGCCGCAGAGGATAAAGAGCGGCACTCCAAAGATGATGGGAATGAAGGACTTGCTGGTTCTGTAGAGCCACACGGAGAGGTCGATGATGATACCGCAGCCCACGGCACGCAGGAAACTGCGCCAGGGACCCTGGGCAAAACGGCCGGCCACCACGGCTTGGGCCCGTTCCATAGGCTCGCCGCCCAGGGCAACAACCAGAAGGCCGATAAGCGTACAGGCCACCACGTTGAAGAACCAGATGCGGGTTAAGGCGGAGAGGTCCGTAAGGACGCCGGCCTTTCCGGTATACAGGTTGGAGCCGGAAATGACCACGCCAACAAGGCCGAAGCCAAAAATGACCGCCCCGGGGATACCGCCGAGGGCCAGGAAACCATAGGCACCCAGGCCAATCAGAAGGCCTGCCATCAGAGAGAGCCGATTGTCTTTATTCATTGGGTTATCAGTTTATTAGCGTTTAGAAGGGAATCCAGCCTGTGGGAGCGGAACTTGTACAGGGAATCCAGGGCCGGAAGATACTGCTGCTGAATGGGTTCTCCGGAAGGAGAATCCATCTTGAGCGGATTGATGGGCGTACCGTTTTTCCACACGCGGAAATCCAGGTGCGGGCCCGTGGCCGTACCCGTCATACCCACATAACCGATTACCTGTCCCTGGTGCACCCGGTCCCCTACCTTGAGGCCCGAAGCGTACTTGGAAAGGTGCATATAGCCGGTGGTATAAACGGAGTTGTGGCGAATCTTGACGGTGTTGCCACCGCCGCCGCCCCAGCCCTTGCTGATGACGGTACCGTCACCGATGCTCATCACGGGCGTGCCGGTGGGAGCGGCATAGTCTACGCCCGTATGGGGACGGACCACGCCGTGCACGGGATGCAGGCGGTGATAGGAGAAACCGGAAGAGATGCGGGTAAACTTGAGCGGGGCCTTGAGGAAAGCCTTGCGCATGCTTTCGCCTTTCTCGTTCCAATATTTGTTGCCGCCATCCTGCTGGTCGAAGAACAGCGCGGGGAAATCCTTATCGGCCCGGCTGAAGACGGCATATTCTACGTCGTTAATCCTAAAGACCTCTCCCTCACAGACATCCTGGTGGTACAGCACGCGGAAGCGGTCCCCTTCCTGCAGGCCGAAGAAATCCACCGTCCAGGCGTAAATATCGGCCAGTTCCACTATCAGCAGCGGCGAGGCACCGGCGTCCAGCATATCGTTCCAGAGGGAGGAGTGGATGGTGACATCGGCCACCTTTTCCTGCCTCTCGACGGGTTTGTCGTACGTCCAGGCCGCCAAGCTGTCCTTGCAGTGGAAGATGATGCTGCGCACCCGGCCTTCTTCATACACCAGATACTTCAGCTGCGTGGAATCCTGATAATACGCCTGCCAGGCCGCTCCGGCGCGGAACTTACGGACATCGAAAATGCTGTCGGAAGCCTGGATGAGTCTGTAGGTCTCATCCCCTGAGATACCCAGGGAAGACAGGAGCCCGGAGAAAGTGGCACCACCCGCAACAACGCCGTTCACCACCCGGAAAGAATCCGTGCAGAAGCCCAGGGGGTACACCGTGTCCTGCTTGACCGGAGCCTCTTCCTGAACGGGGGCGGCAGAGCGCTGCCTCCATTGGCAGGAAAGCGTGAAAATAAACAAGATGGCTACGGCAACAAGGCTTCTTCTCATAAGGTACTACTGTTTCTGCAAAGATAGCAAAGAATTGGTTTAATGCGAAAGAATTCTTATCTTGCAAAGAATTAATAACACTATATGGACCCCGTTAAAGTCATCGAGATCAAAAAAAGCATCTTCGAGGATAATGAGGTTGATGCTGATAATCTAAGGAAAGAGCTCAAAACCAAGGGCGTTTTCCTGCTCAATCTTATGTCCTCGCCGGGCAGTGGCAAAACCACCACGCTCATCCAAACCATTAACCTGCTCAAGGAAAAACTTCACATCGCCGTAATGGAGGCCGATATAGACTCCAACGTAGATGCCGTCAAGATCAAGGAAGCCACCGGCATCCCGTCCATCCAACTGCATACGGGCGGGATGTGCCACCTGGATGCGGAAATGACGCGCCAGGGTCTGGATAACGTGGACCTGGAAGGCCTGGACCTGGTAATCCTTGAAAATGTGGGCAACTTGGTCTGCCCTGCCGAGTTTGACACCGGCAGCTGCAAGAACGCAATGATTCTGAGCGTTCCGGAAGGGCACGACAAGCCCCTCAAGTACCCGCTTATGTTCTCCATCTGTGACGTAGTGGTCATCAACAAGATGGATGTCCTCCCCTATTTTGACTTTGACCTGGAAAAATGCAAGGAGTACGTGCATATGCGCAACCCAAAGGCAAAGGTCATTCCCATCTGCGCCAAAACCGGAGAAGGAGTGGAAAACTTTGCCGGCTGGCTCCTGCAGGAAGTAAAAAACTGGAAAAACTGATAGCCTATGCCTGAGATGTCCAAAAAGTTTGTCCCCAAACACAAAGGAGACAAGAATCCCAATCCCAAGCTTCTCAAACTGGTCCGCCACGTAACGGACCGCATACCCGGTAAAATCAAGATGGACACGGACGCCCCGGAGTACTGGGGCCTGGCGTGCATCTTCGAGGACGAAATGGATCCCGTAACCCGGGAAGCGGCCCTGGACCTGATGCTGGATATGCTCCCGGGCAATTTCTTCAAGGTCAGGAAGCACCATACCTATCAGCAGCTGCACAAGATGAATGCTGAGAAGCATTACACCCCGGACGACAAGTCCTTCGACGAGCTGCTGGACCTGATGGCCCGCCTGGGCGTAATGGAATACGACTACGACGACAAGTACACCAAGGACGGCCCCGTTCCCGGCACCACCTACAACCGGGAAGACCGCGTCTACTGGGTGCCTATGTTCGTGCCCGGCAGCGCCGAGTACACCAATATGAACGAGGAACTGATGAAAAAGCACCCGGAACTGGGTATGTTCTTCGAGCGGATGACCTTCCTCCCCCTGGAGAAGATCACCCCTATGGTTCCTATGGGCGGAAGCGGCATCGGTATGCACGTCATTCCCGTGGAAAAGGCTATCTCTATGGAGAACCAATCCGTGGACATAGAGCATATTTCCTACTGGCTCAAGCGCTATGAAGGGCACCTGGCGGTGGGTATCTGCTCCTGCCGTATCGGCCGAAAACTCCTGGACGAAGGCTGCGCCGACGATTACCACGACTGGTGCATAGGCGTGGGAGATATGGCCGAATACCTCAATGAAACCGGAAGGGGCCACTACATCACCTACGATGAATGTATGGCCATCCTCAAGAAGGCCGAAGACCACGGCTTCGTTCACCAGATCACCAATATCGACGGCGAGGGCAAGATCTTCGCCATCTGCAACTGCAACGTCAAGATCTGCAACGCCCTGCGTACCAGCCAGCTCTTCAATACGCCCAATATGTCCCGCAGCGCCTATGTGGCCGAGGTAGACCCCAAGAACTGCGTGGCCTGCGGCCGCTGCGTGGAGTACTGCCCCGCCGGCGCCGTCAAACTGGGCCAGAAGCTCTGCACCAAGAACGGTCCCCAGACCTATCCCAAGCAGGAACTGCCGGATGCATCGGCCTGGGGTCCCCACAAATGGACGGAAGACTACCGGGACAAGAACCGCATCAACTGCTATCCCACCGGAACGGCCCCCTGCAAGACCGCCTGCCCGGCCCACATCGCCGTCCAGGGTTACCTGAAGAAAGCGGCCGAAGGCAAATACACCGAGGCCCTGGAACTCATCAAACGGGAGAATCCTTTCCCCGCCGTCTGCGGCCGCATCTGCAACCGCCGCTGCGAGGACGCCTGCACCCGCGGCACCATAGACCGCGCCGTGGCCATAGATGCCGTGAAGAAGTTTTTGGCCGACAGGGACCTCCACGCAGAAACCCGCTTTGTTCCGGAAGTGAACATCTGCTCCAATGTGAAAGACCATTGGGAAGAGAAGATAGCCATCATAGGCGGCGGCCCGGCCGGTATGAGCTGCGCCAACTACCTGGCCACTATGGGCTACCGGCCCACGGTCTTCGAAAAGAACGAGGAGCCCGGCGGAATGCTCCGCTACGGCATCCCCTCTTTCAAGCTGGATAAGGCCGTCATCAAGGCCGAAATTGACATTATGAAGGAGATTGGCGTAGAGGTAAAGACCGGCGTGGAAGTAGGCAAGGACATTACCATAGCCCAGCTCCGCGAGCAGGGTTACAAGGCCTTCTACATTGCCATCGGCTGCCAGGGCGGCAAACTGCCCGGCATCCCCGGTGAAACCCTGGAAGGCACCACTACGGCCATCGATTTCCTGCACAAAGCCAACTGCGGAGATGTCAAGATCTCCGGTAAGGTAGTGGTGGTAGGCGGCGGCAACGTAGCCATCGACGCCGCCCGCGTGGCCAAGCGCAGCGGAGCCTCCGAGGTCACGATGCTGTCCCTGGAAACGGAAGACATTATGCCTGCCAGCCTGGAAGAAAGGGCCGAAGCCCGCGAAGACGGCGTGATCCTCAACCCCGGCTGGGGCCCCAAGGAAGTCCTGGGAGAAGGAAAAGTCTCCGGCATCGTCTTCAAGAAATGCACCTCCGTCTTCGACGCCGAGCACAAGTTTGCACCGCAATACGATGAGAACCAGCTCATTACATTGGAGGCCGATACCGTCATCTTCGCCATTGGCCAGACGGTTATCCTGAAGGACCTGCTGAAAGACACCAAGGTAGAGTTCTTCCGCGGGGTCTATCCCGTGGCCGACAAACTCACCTACCAGACGGCCGAACCGGATATCTTCGTAGGAGGAGACGTCTTCACCGGTCCCAAGTTCGCGATCGACGCCATCGCCGCCGGCAAGGAAGCCGCCGAGAGCCTGCACCGCTTTGTGCAGCACGGTCATATGACCATAGGCCGAAACCGCCGCGACTTCATAGAACTGAACAAGCAGGACATTCTGGTGGAATCCTACGACAACGGCTCCCGTCAGGATCCCGGCGTGGTTCCTGTGAAGAGTCCGTTCACGGAGTACCAGGGCACGCTTACGGAGGAACAGGTGCGCAAGGAGACGGCCCGCTGCCTCAGCTGCGGAGCCTCCGTGGTGGACCAGAACCGCTGCATTGGCTGCGGTGTCTGCACCACCAAGTGCGCCTTCGACGCCATCCACCTCCACCGCGTCCATCCGGAAGCCTCTGTAATGAGAACCTCCGAAGACAAGTTCAGCGGAATCCTTCCGTATATGATCAAGAGAACAGGTAAGATATTGTTTAAGAAAAAATGATTCTTAATGAATATTAGGGATAAGATGGTACTTCCAAAAGCCGTAGACGCCCATGTCTCCGTGAATGGGAGGGGCCCGCGGCCGAAGGCCGTGGGAGGGATAGCTCCGAAGGAGCGTAGTTTTTGGAAGTACCATCTTATCCCCAACAAACCTTAATATGCATGAACTGGGAATTGTGTTTTACATTATCCGGGACGTTAAGAAAGCGGCCCTGGAGAATGCTGTGGAGCACATTTCCGGGGTCGTGATGAACATTGGAGAAGTATCCACCATTGTTCCGGAGTATCTGACACATTGCTGGCGCTGGGCGGCCGACAAGGAAGACCTCCTGAGGGGCAGCGAACTCAAGATCAACATCATTCCTGCGGTCACGCACTGCGACGGCTGCGGACAGGAATACGGAACGGTGGAACACGGAAAGATCTGTCCGCACTGCGGCAGCGAAAACACCTGGTTGCTCCGAGGCAACGAGGTAGAGATAAAAGAGATAGAAGTACCTAACAGTTAAAGAATATGGCTTGTTTTGTTGCACCGCTGGTTCAGGCCATTGCCACCAGCGCCCTTAGGAAATGGGGCAAAAAAGACGGCTTTGTGGGCCGCAATCTCGCATCCCTGGAACTGATGCTCTGGGGCGGCAGCGTGATGCTCATCGTAGACCACATCATCAACGGAGAACTCACGTGGCGCTTTCCCTTCTTTACCGCCCTGGGAACCTCCGGCGGCGGGGCCGTGGTCCTGCGGGAAATCCTTACCGTAGGCGTTCCCATGTGCGTCATCATCACCCTGGTATGGGCCGTATGGGCTTACTACAAGGAACACCGTGCCGTTTACAGTCAATTTTAGTCTATTACTAACCAAAACAATTAATTAACCAAATAATAATTATGTTCTTCCAAGTTTACGGAGCCAATGCCCTGTCACAGTGGGGCATGCTCATTGTAGTTCTTCTGGGCCTCATTCTCCTGAATGAATTTGCCCGCCGCACCAAACTGGGCGGTATCATTACCTTCTTTGTGATTCCTGTAGCCCTCACGGCCTATTTCCTGGCCATCTGGCTGGGCGTCAGAAGCGGTCAGCAGTGGGCCCTGGAGAACCAGACCCACGTATATATGCAAGGCTGGTTCCACTACGCCAAGCTCTACGCAGCCACTGCCGGGTGTATCGGCTTCATGATGATCAAGTACAAATGGGGCATCGGCGCCAAGCACTGGTTCAAGCCCTTCCCCTTTGTGATTGTGGGTATCAACATCCTCATTGCCTGCGTATCCGACTTCGAGAGTGCCGTGATGGGTTGGAACAAGTGGTGGCTCACCTCCGAAGGCGTATGGCAGTACGGCGGCTGGCATAATGTAATGAACGGCGTGGCCGGTCTCATCAATATCATGTGTATGACCGCCTGGTGGAATGTCTATCCCTCCAAGGACAAGAAAGATATGATCTGGGCCGATATGACCTGGGTCTACATTGTCATCTACGACATCTGGAACTTCGCCTACACCTACAACTGCCTGCCCACGCACAGCTGGTACTGCGGTATCGCCCTTCTGCTGGCCCCCACCGTGGCTGCCCTCCTGTGGAACCGCGGCGGCTGGATCCAGAACCGCGCCAACACCCTGGCCATCTGGTGCATGTTCGCCCAGGTATTCCCCCTGTTCCAGGAAACCTTCAAGAACGGTCAGCAGTGGTTCAGCTGGGCTACCCTGCCGGTGCTCTATCCCAACGGCACCGCCACCATCGAGCAGCTTTATGCCGCTGCCGGCGGAGAAGCGGCCGCTGTAGGAACCACCGTGGATCCTTCCGTGGTAGCAGCCAACCCCACTATGATGGTTGTCATCAGCGCCCTGGCCCTGGTAACCAACATCATAGCCATCTGCTACATCATCTCCGTTTCCAAGAAGCGCCACATCAATCCTTACAAGCAGGATGTCTTTGTGGACCAGAAATACTACAAGGATGCCATGGCCCGTGCCGTGGTAGACTAACCTTCCAACCGGGGAGGCCCTTCGGGGCCTCCTTTTTTGTTTCAGGGGAAATGACTACCTTTGTGGTATGAAATCAAACGAATTTGACGTAATAATCATTGGCGGAGGCATCACCGGTGCCGGCACCCAGAGAGACTGCGCCATGCGCGGCCTGCGCACCCTGCTGGTAGACCGCTCCGACATAGCCACCGGTGCCACCGGCCGCAATCACGGCCTGCTGCATTCCGGTGCCCGCTACGCCGTGAGCGACCCCGAATCGGCCGAAGAATGCATCCGCGAGAATATGATTCTCCGCAAGGTGGCCGCCCACTGCATTGACGAGTCGGACGGTCTCTTTGTCACCCTCCCCGAAGACGACCTCGATTACCAGAAAACCTTCGTTCAGGCCTGCCGCAACGCCGGAATCCGGGCCGATATCATAGACCCCGACCTGGCCCGCCGCCTGGAGCCGTCCGTAAACCCGACCCGGACATCATTGGCGCCGTGCGCGTGCCGGACTGCAGCGTAGACCCCTTCCGCCTGTGCGCCGCCAATATGCTGGACGCCAAACTGCACGGAGGCCAGGTGCGCCTGCAGACGGAAGTGACCGGCATCCTCCGCGAAGGCAATACCGTCAAAGGAATCCGCACACACAACCGCAATACCGGTGCAGACCAGGAGTTCTACGCTCCCATCGTGGTCAATGCCGGCGGCGTCTGGGGCCAGGAACTGGCCCAGATGGCCGGGATCAAGGTGGGTATGTTCCCCGCCAAGGGATCGCTGCTCATCTTTGCCCACCGCGTGAACAATATGGTCATCAACCGCTGCCGCAAGCCCTCCAACGCAGACATCCTGGTCCCCGGAGACACCGTCTGCATCGTGGGCACCACTTCTTCCCGCATTCCGCTGGAAGAGTGCCGCAACGTGGCCGTTACCCCGGACGAGGTAACCCTCCTCATCACGGAAGGTATGAAACTGGCCCCCAGGCTGGCCTCTACCCGCATTCTCCGTGCTTATGCCGGCGTACGCCCCCTCGTGAGCGCCGATGACGACCCTTCCGGCCGCAACATCTCCCGCGGCATCGTCTGCCTGGACCACGAGGTCCGCGACGGCGTCAAGGGCCTCATCACCATCACCGGAGGCAAGCTCACCAGTTACCGCCTGATGGCCGAAATGGCCACCGACCTGGTCTGCAAGAAACTGGGCGTGGACAAGGCCTGCGAAACGGCCATCCATCCCCTCCCGGGCTCGGAAGAAGGCTCGTATGAGGAAGTGGCCAAGAAGATTTGGGAGAACCCCACCACGGCCCAGAAAGTGGCCGCAGCCCGGATGGGCAGCCGCGTCTCCCGCATCCGCAGCACGGACCGCCGCGACGAAGCCCTCATCTGCGAGTGCGAACAGGTAACGATGGGCGAAATCAATTCCGCCATCGACCGCCTGGAAGCCTCTACCCTTACGGACCTCCGCCGCCGCACCCGCGTGGGTATGGGCACCTGCCAGGGAGAGTTCTGCGCCTGTCGCGCCGCCGGTCTGCTGGCCAAGGCCCACGGCTGCATAGAAAAGGAGAGGGCCGATATCGACTATTTCCTCCAGGAGCGTTGGAAGGGCAATTTCCCCATTGGCTGGGGAGACACCCTCCGCGAGGCCGAATATACACAATGGGTTTATAAACACGTGCTGGGCATATGAGATACGATGCTGTAATAGTAGGTGGAGGACTGGCCGGTCTCACCGCAGGCATCAGCCTGCAGAAGGCCGGAAAGAAAACCGCCATCGTCAGTACCGGACAGAATGCCCTGTACTTCTTCTCCGGCTGTTTCGAGTCCATCCAGGAGCCCACGCCGGAGATCCTGAGCCTCTTTTCCGAGGCCGGTGTCCGGGTGCATTACACCCCCGGGGTACGCCTGATGCCTATGGGCACCTTTAAAGAATCGGCCCTGGCCCTGGATGACGTGAGCCTCTTCCCTGCCCCGGATTTTGGCAAGAAGGTGCTCATCATCAACTTTATGGCCTACCACGATTTCTTCTCCTCCTTCCTGGCCCAGGGACTGGAGAAGCAGGGTATGGAATGCCGCATCCGCTTCCTCAACTTGGGAGACCTGGCCCAGCCCGAACTGGGTCCCAACCAGATGCGCGCCGTCCAGATTGCCCGCAAGTTGGACGATGTCTGGGAGAAAGTGGTGCAGGAAGTCCGCGTGCTCCTCAAGGACGAGGACACCGTGGTGCTGCCCCAGGTCTTCGGCCTCAACGATGCATCCATCCCGGAGCGCATCCGCCAGGGCATCCCGGCCCGCGTGGTCTTTGCCGGCACCCTGCCGCCTTCCGTTCCCGGCATCCGCACCCAGAATCTGCTCAAGAAGCGCTATGAGGTGCTGGGCGGAACGTACCTCCTGGGAGACCGCGTAACCGGCGCCCACGTGTACGAAGACGTGGTCCAGAATGTGGTAACCAAGCAGCTGGACCGCCATTACCTGGAGGCCGACCATTTTATCCTGGCCAGCGGCAGTTTCTTCTCCAAAGGCCTGAGCAGCAATCCCTTCAAGATTTACGAGCCCCTGTTCGAACTGGATATGGACTACGATACGGACCGTAACACCTGGTACGATCCCACCTTCGCTAACCACCAACCTTACCTCGGATTCGGCGTCAAGACCGATGCAGAGTTCCACCCCAGCCGCCACGGCGTTCCCGTCAAGAACCTCTATGTAATTGGTTCCATTCTGGGAGAAACGCATCCCGAACTGGGAAGCGGTGCCGGCCTGGCCATCCGGAGTGCCCTCCAAGTAACGCAACTAATAACCGGCAAACCTTAATGCAGTATCAGGAGTACACACAAAGCGAAAACAATTTCGAAGAGTGTACCAAGTGCACCGTCTGCACAGCCTACTGCCCGGTTATGCAGGTGAATCCGCTGTACCCCGGTCCCAAGCAGGCCGGACCGGACGGCGAGCGCCTGCGCCTGAGGGACCCCGGCTTCTTTGACGAAGCCCTCAAATACTGCCTCAACTGCAAACGCTGCGAGGTGGTATGTCCCTCGGAGGTAAGGGTGGCCGATATCATCCAGGCCGCCCGCATCAAGTTCGAAAACAAGCCGCCCAAGCTGAGAGACACGATGCTGGCCAATACGGATACGATGGGCAAACTGGCCCGACCGTTTGCGCCGCTGGTGAACTTTGCCACCCGGCAGCCGGTTACCAAAGTGGCCCTGGACTTTACACTGGCCATCGACAGGCACCGTACCTTCCCCACCTACAGCGCCCACGGCTTCGAGGGCTGGCTCAAGCGCCGCCGGAAAGAGCAGGCCGCCTTCCAGGAGCAGGTAGCGTACTACCACGGTTGCTATGTGAACTACAATTATCCCAAACTGGGGAAGGATCTGGTGAAAGTGCTCAATGCGATGGGCATCGGCGTCCAGCTGCTGGAAGACGAGAAGTGCTGCGGCATAGCCCTCATCAGCAACCAGCTCATCAAAAAGGCCACAAAAAACGCCCGGTTCAATGTGGAGCAGCTTGCCAAGGCCGTGGACAAAGGGCTCAAAGTGGTCACCACCTCCTCCACCTGCACCCTTACCCTGCAGGAGGAATATCCCAACCTTCTGGGCGTAGACAATTCCGCCGTACGGGATTCCCTTCTGATGGCCACCCGCTTCATCTATGAAAAACTGGAGCAAGGGGCTACCCTTCCCTATCGGCCCGATTTCCATAAACGCGTGGCTTACCATACGCCCTGCCATATGCAGAGGCTGGGCTGGGGCGTCTTCTCCCAGCGGCTGCTGCAGATGATTCCCGGCATCGAGTTCATTCCGCTGGAGCAGACCTGCTGCGGAATGGCCGGCACCTACGGTTTCAAGAAAGAAAACTATGCCACCTCCCAGGCCATAGGAGAGCCCCTATTCGAGCAAATCCGCAGCGTGAACCCGGACGTGGTGGCCTGCGACTGCGAAACCTGCAAATGGCAAATAGAGATGTCTACCGGCTACAAAGTGGACAATCCCATCTCCATCCTGGCCGATGCCATAGCACGGACAGACTAGAATACCAACAAGAACAGTCCTGCTGCCAGGCTAGCTCCAACCATAGGGCCGGCTACGGGAACCCAGCTGTAGTTCCAGCCGCTGTCCCGCTTGCCGGCTATGGGAAGCACGGCGTGGGCGCAGCGCGGGCTCAGGTCACGGGCCGGATTCATCGCATAGCCCGTGGTTCCGCCCAGGGACATACCCAGGGCCATAATGAGGCAAGTGACCGGCAGGGAGCCGATGGCGCCCGGAGAAGCCATCACGGAGCCCACCTGGAAGGAGTTTCCCTCGTGGCCGATGGCCAGAATCACGAACACCAGCAGGCAGGTGGCAATAACCTCGCAGAGGAAGTTGCGCCAGGGATTCCAGATGGCCGGCATGGTGCAGAAAGTGCCCAGCATCGTGTCCGGCTGGTCGGCCGTGGCCTTGTAATGATCCTTGTAGAAAAGCCAGACCAGAACGGCTCCCACAAAACCGCCCAGCATCTGGGCTACACAGTAACCCGCCACCAGGCTCCAGGAGAACTTGCCGGCCAGGGCCAGGCCCAGCGTAACGGCCGGGTTCAGGTGCGCACCGGATACGGGACCGGCAATGAGCACGCCCATCATCACGGCAAAGCCCCAGGCCAGGGCAATCACCACCCATCCGCCGCCTTGGGCTTTGGATTTGTTCAGGGAACAGGCGGCACACACGCCGTCACCCAGCAGGACCAGCACCAGCGTGCCCAGGAATTCAAATACGTAAGGATTCATAATAAGTTTAAGTTTACTACTTGCTGATTGTACGGTTAATGGCGTCTTTCCAACCTTCCTTGACGGAGGTCATATCGGCCCCTGAGGGCTGGAAGCAGCGCTCTACCTGCCACTGGGCCTTGATCTCGTCCAGCGAGCTCCAATAGCCCACGGCCAGGCCGGCCAGGTAGCAGGCGCCCATCGCGGTGGTTTCCGTTACAACGGGACGGACTACGGAGGCGCCCAGGATATCGGCCTGGAACTGCATCATCAGGTTGTTGCGGGAGGCTCCGCCGTCTACCTTCAGTTCGGCCAGCGGGACGCCGGCGTCCTTCTCCATAGCCTTTACAATATCCATAGTCTGGAAAGCGATGCCTTCCAGGGCTGCCCGGGCAATGTGGGCGGCCGTGGTGCCGCGGGTAATGCCGCAGATGACACCGTGGGCATACTGGTCCCAATACGGGGCGCCCATACCGGTAAGGGCCGGCACAAAGTACACACCGCCGTTATCCGGCACGGTAGAAGCCAGGGCCTCAATCTCACCGGAAGAGCGGATTATGCCCAGGCCGTCCCGCAGCCACTGGACCACGGAACCGCCCACAAAGATGGAACCTTCCAGGGCGTAGTTCACGGTGTCCCCTATCTTCCAGGCTATGGTGGTGAGGAGGTTGTTCTTGGACAGGATGGGCTTGTTGCCGGTGTTCATCAGAAGGAAGCAGCCGGTGCCGTAGGTATTCTTGACCGAACCGGGATCCGTGCACATCTGGCCGAAGAGGGCCGCCTGCTGGTCACCGGCAATGCCGGCTATGGGTACCTCGTGGGCGAAGATGGTGGTCTTGGTATGGCCGTAGACCTCGGAAGAAGACTTGACGGCCGGCATCATCGAAGCCGGAATGCCGAAGAGGTCCATCAGTTCCTGGTCCCACTGCAGGGTGTTGATGTTGAACAGCATAGTACGGGAGGCGTTGGTCACATCTGTCACGTGCACCTCGCCGCGGGTGAGCTGCCACACCAGCCAGCTGTCTACGGTTCCGAAGCGGAGCTGCCCGGCCTGGGCCCTTTCGCGGGCCCCGGGCACGTTGTCTAGGATCCATTTGATCTTGGTGCCGGAGAAATAGGCGTCAATGATAAGGCCGGTCTTTTCGCGGATCTTGTCCACCAGCCCCTGCTCCTTGAGGGTATCGCAGAAGGCCGATGTGCGGCGGTCCTGCCACACGATGGCATTGTACACTGGAGCTCCCGTCTCTGCGTCCCACACAAGGGTGGTTTCGCGCTGGTTGGTAATGCCTATGGCGGCCAGATTCTTACCGTTGATACCCATACGGGTAATGGCTTCGGCAATCACGGCCGCCTCGGAGGACCAGATTTCCATGGGGTTGTGCTCCACCCAGCCGGGCTGGGGGAAATACTGCGTAAACTCTTGCTGGGCCACGGAACAGATGTTGCCGTCGTGGTCAAAAACAATGGCTCGGGAGGAACTTGTGCCTTGGTCCAGAGCCAGAATGTACTTCTTATTCATAGATATTGCCATCTTCTATCATATTATGGACAGTTTTCAGGAAATTAGCCACCCGGCGGGTGTACTCTTCGGGATATTTGACGTAGGAATTGGCATGCACGGCGCCTGGAGCTGCCCACATATCTTTGTAGCCCTGCTTCTTGGCATCGTAGTTTTTCCGCAGATCGGAGAAGGCGACATAATCGTCGGCGTCTCCGTGGATGAAGAGCATGGGTTTGGTGCAACGGGCCAGGGCTTGGGAACAGTCGGCTTCACGGAAATGCCAGCCATACTTTCTGTTGGCAACAATGCTGGCGCTGCGGAGCACATCCAAAGGAAGAAGGCTCGTCACATCCCGGATATTCTTGGAGAACTGACCCTGTACGCTGTTGAAGCCGCAGTCTTCTATAAAACACCTCACATAATCCGGCGTGGGCTCCCCGCTGGTAAACATCACCGTAGCAGCACCCATGGAGACACCATGCAGGAGCATAAAGTCGTTGGGGAAAATCCCGTAAGCCACATTGATCCAGTTCAGGATATCAAAGCGGTCCAGCCAGCCCATTTGGATGGAATCTCCTTCCGAAAACCCGTGATACTGGAGGTCCGGCATCAGGATGTTGTAATTGAGCCGGTCGCGGTACATCTTGGCCAGATATATGAATACAATGTGGCTGTCTCCGTAACCATGCACGATGATGGCTGTCCCCTGGGCCTTGTCGGGTTGGGCAGCGGGCGCATACACGGCATGTACACGCTTGCTGTTGTAACCTACCACAAAGGTATCCTTGAGCACGCCCTGGGCCTTGAGGCTATCGTACCAGGCCGTACTGCCGGGCATCAGGGAATCGGCCTTGTGACGGGTACGCTCAAAATCATCCACGCCATGCACCTTAGGGGCAAGGACGTATTTGGTCATGACACGGCCCGCCACACATGCGCTGACAAGGAAGGCCGCAAGGAGAACGGCCAAAACAGGAGTAATTCTTCTCATGTCAGAAAATGTAATTGACGCCCACGTTGATACCCAGTCCGGAACCGTCATTGTTCTTCCAGGCCAGTTTCTGTCCGTCGAAGAAATCTTTGCCGAATTCGAAGTTGATGTTGAAGTTCTGGTTCATGATCACATGAAAGCCGATACCGGCGCTCAGATGCAAACTCTGTTTGGTCTCTTTGTAGAAGTCTCCGGCCACGTATAGCTCTCCGTTAATGGTGTTGACCGGAGTAGTATCAGCAGCAAAGGCGCTGTAGTTGGCGGTGGGCGGATTATAAGGCTTCAAAATCATACCCATATCGAAGAACGGGTTGGTAGCCAGGATGAAATTCTGGTTGAAGAGCACGAAACGGGCAAAACTCCAGCGAAGCTCCAGGTTGGCCCAGGCAAAACTCTCTCCTTGCAAACGGTTAAACACGGTACCGCGGAGGGTGTGAACGGAACCCAGGCCTTCAGGATTCAGTTGTTTGAAGTTGATCACCTGCAGGGACTGAATCAAATAGGACGGAGTGCGTCCGGCCAGAATTCCCTGAAAGGCCAGATGTCCGCCGAAGACCAGTTTTTGGGGAACCAGCGTAAAGAACTGCTTGAAATGCACGGCCAGTTTAAGGTAACTGGCGCGTTCCTGCGGGGAACGCTTGTTCAGGATATCCGGAGCTCCATACAGGCACACCTCCAGGTTGGTACCCCGGCTGGGATTGTTCTCGTGGTCCCGGGTGTCATATACCACGCCCACCTTGGCTTCCAGATGATGCCCACCATGGGCTTCGGCCTGGGGAATAAAACCATGCTTGACATAGAGGTCGTAGAGGGAAAGATCCGTAGCCTGCCTGGTCTGCTTGTCGTATCCGGCCAGGTCTTTGTTCTCTGCATGGCCTGTCCAGATACCCAGGTAGGTAAGACCGCCCACCCAGCCCCAGTGGCTTTGGCCAAACTGGCCTTGGAACACAGCCATTCCACGGAGGATATTCCGCTTCATCAGGTAAAAGCCCTGTCCCTGGTTGCTGAACGTATATTTATTGTTCTTTTCACTGGTAATCACGTCCAGGGCATCCACATAAAGGGAGGACCCACCGTTATAGCCATAGAAACTGCTGGTTTTGTTTCCAAAGTAAGACACGTCAAACGACATCCGGACTCCGGGGAGAAGGTATTTGCTGTCAAAGAATGCGTGGTAGATGGAGTTTCCCTTGGAGAACCAGGAAGCCTCTACATTCAGTTTCCAAACATATTCGGGGTATTTGGATCCGTCTCCGTACCAGAAGACATCCGTCATGGCTCCATAGTGCCAGCCATGATTGGAGTTATAGCCAATGGCAGGAAGAGGGCCGAAGTTAATGCCGGTTTTCGTAATCTCCTTTTTTTGAGCGGCGGCCGTTAAAGAAAGGGTCACCAAAAGGATGCCGGCTAGAAATTTTTTCATATGGAGCAGCGTTTAGTGTTAATTTTTAGTCCGTAGTCCTACAAATATACAAATTATTTGCAAATGTCCTGCATTGGGCTTAACTTCGCTGTATGAAAAACATCATTCGCCGGATGTCGGCCGCCATCCTCGTTTTCTGCGGCCTCGTATGCGCCTCCTGCGCCGGCACAACCGATAGCCGCGTCATCCTTGGAGACGAGCAGTTTGAAGCCTATCTTCCCCTTCTGGAAGGCCAGAGAGTAGCCATTTTCAGCAACCAGACCGGCCTGGTGGGCAACACCAGGACCCATATTCTGGACACCCTCATCGCCAAGGGCGTCAATGTGAGCGCCATCTTCTCCCCGGAGCACGGCTTCAGAGATTTGGCCGATGACGGCTCCCACGTGGCCGACGGAGTAGAACCCGTCACGGGCGTTCCCATCCTTTCCCTCTACGGCGGCGCCGGCGGAAACCACCCCACCCAGGAAGCCATGGATATGTTCGATGTCCTTATCGTGGACATTCAGGACGTAGGCCTTCGTTTCTATACCTATTACATTACGATGTGCCACCTGATGGACGCCTGCGGCGAAGCCGGCAAGCACGTGGTACTCCTGGACCGTCCCAACCCCAACGGTATGTATGTAGACGGCCCCATCCTGGATATGAGCCTCAAGAGCGGCGTGGGTCACCTTCCCATCCCCACCGTCCACGGCCTTACCCTGGGTGAACTCGCCAAAATGGCGCAGGGCGAAAAGTGGCTCAGCGAAGCCGGCAACACCTGCCAGCTCACCATTGTTCCCTGCAAGAATTACACGCACCAGACGCTTTATGAGCTGCCCGTTCGGCCCAGTCCCAACCTGCCCAATATGCAGGCCATCTATCTCTATCCTTCCCTCTGCTGCTTCGAGGGTACGGTAGTAAGCCTGGGACGCGGAACGGACAAGCCCTTCCAGCAGTACGGCCACCCGGCTTTCAACGTCAAGTACAGCTATACCTTCACCCCCCAGAGCGTCAAGGGTTCCAGCAATCCCCCGCTGCTGGGTCAGGAATGCTACGGCGTAGACCTGTCCGCTATGGACCAGGCCCAGATCCGCGCCAAGATGATGGATCTCTCCTATGTGATTGACGCCTATGCCATTATGAAAGAGCAAGGCCTGGAGCAGGGCTTCTTCCGCCGCTTCTTCGACCTTCTGATGGGCCAGCGCTACATCCGTGAAATGATTCAGGAAGGCGCCGCCGAGCCCGAGATCCGGGCTATGTGGAAGGAAGACGTGGCCAACTTCAAAAAGCAGCGCAAGCCTTACCTCCTCTACGCAGAGTAATTACTTGGAATGAATGTTCAACCGTTCCCAGAGCCCTCTGGGGATGAGCCTCCAAAAGGCAACCAATATACGATAGCGCCAGTCAAAAAGAATGACCCGGCGCTTTCTTTTTAGCCCTTTGAGAATATGGCCGGCCGCCTCCTCCACCGTCATCATCAAAGGATAATGATGCTGGGGATTCAGGATGTCAGTAGCCACAAATCCGGGCCGGATATCGGAGAACTGCGCAGGTATCTTCTCCATCCGGCAAAGTTGGCAGAGGGCCGATACATAGGTGCTCTGCATCTTCTTGCTGGCCGAATAGGCGGCCGAAACACCCAGCCCCATGGTCCCGGCCACGGAAGTGACCACGGCAATATGGGCCTTGTTTTGGGAGGTATATTTAGGGTTGGCCTTGACATAATTGAGGATATGGGGAAGCACCCGGGCCAGGCCCGTGCAGTTGGTCTCCATCACGTTCACGTCAATGGTCTCGTCCAACTGCCGGTTCTGCCTTCCCACCCCGGAAACGTGCAGGAACAGATCCGGCGCCCCGGTCTTCTCCAGCAAGCGGTCCAGCGCCTCCACGGCGGACGGCTTTGTAATGTCCATCACCTCGTAGACCACATCCCCGAACGCTTGCTGAAGTTGGATCAGGTTCTCCTCTCTTCGGCCCGCGGCACCTATGCGCCAGCCCTGGGCCGCCAGTCTCCGGGCCACCTCCCGTCCTATCCCGGACGTTGCTCCAATGATGATTGCTGTTTTCATAATGCTGATTTAATCCCCTGCCGGGTATTTCTTTCTTCCATTCGGGCTTCCAGCCGGCGAAGGAGTTCTTCGTGCTTCAGGAGGCCCCAGGGGGCATCGGTGAAGGCCGGAGGAACGCTGCTGGCAATGCGGCCGATGGCTATCTGGGGCCGAAGCCGTTCCAGCATATCCACCAGCAGGTCCACATACTCATCCGGGCCCAGCCTAAGGAAGTCCCCGGGCCTTTGGGCAAACTCCTTTTCCATCTGCGTGCCCTTGATGATCTGGAGCTGATGGAACTTGAGGCTGGTGAGCGGCAGGGAGCTCAGGATATCGGCCTCTTCCAAAAGCATCTCACGGGTTTCTCCAGGAAGGCCGATGATAATATGTCCTCCCACAGGGAGACCCCTTTCAGCGGTTTCCCGGACGGCCTTTTCCGTGCAGGCAAAGGTATGTTCCCGGTGCACACGCTCCAGGGTTGGGTCAAAGACGGACTCTATTCCGTACTCCACCTCAAGGATCTTTCCGCACTCCTTCAGAGAGGCCAGATAATCCAGCTTTTCGGCATCCACGCAGTCCGGCCGGGTGCCTACGACCAGCCCCTTTACCGAAGGATGCGACAGCGCTGCTTCATACCTTTCCCGGAGGATGGGCAGAGGAGCATAGGTATTGGAAAAGGCCTGGAAATAGGCCAGGTACCCATCGGCCCTTCTTCCCCTCTGCGCGTGGAAGGCGATGCCTGCCTCCAGCTGCTCCGCTATGCTTTTGCCCCTGGTGTAACCGGGATGGAACGCCGCGTTGTCGCAGAAGGTGCATCCTCCCGTACCCAGCATCCCGTCCCGGTTGGGGCAAGTGAAACCACCGTCCAGCGTCAGGCGCTGCAGGCGAAGGCCGTAACGGTCCCTATAGCTAAAAGGTGTATATCTCACTTCTTGAAAAGGGTCTTCACAAAAGAGGCGAGGGAGCACGGAACATCAGGGAGTTCATTTCCTGCGCCGCGGCGGGAAAAGCCAGGCTGGCCACAAGAAGGGCAACGGTAATCAGTCTTTTCATATTGCAGTGTTTTTGTTTTTTCTGCTTCTAATATACGGAATTTCGTGCAACAAGAACAAAAGAATGTGTAAATTTGAACACTGAAATAAAAGAATGTCAGAACAACTGAACATAGAAGGCCGATTATGCCGTCTGTTTGGGTCGGACAGGCCGGGCTGCATCCTCATTCAGCCTTCGGCCCGGCACGAGAATGCCACGCTGGAGGCCGAGGCCCAAAAGATTGCGGAGCTTTCACCGGCGCCGTTCGTTCTGGCCACCATTGAGCTGGAAGACTGGATGCTGGACCTGATGCCCTGGCCCGACGCCAACATCTCCAGAGAGCCTGAAGCCGGGAAACACGGGCAGGACACCCTGCAGTACGTTCTTCTGTCCCTGGTTCCGGAGCTTCAGGGGCGCTTCGGCCCTCTTCCCATTATCTTTGGCGGCTATTCTTTGGGCGGCTTGTTTGCCCTTTGGGCTTCGGCCCAGACAGACATTTTCAAAGCTGTGGCGGCCGCCTCCCCTTCTGTCTGGATCAAGGACTGGATTCCCTTTGCCCGGAAGCATTCGCCCCTGGCAGACGCCGTCTATCTGAGCCTGGGAGACCAGGAGGAGCATGTGAAGAATCAGGCCATAGCGCGCGTTGGAGATAACCTCCGGACTCAGTATTCTTTGCTCCAAGAGCAATTAGGCCCCAATCAATGCACGCTTGTCTGGGAACAAGGCGGGCATTTCAACGACAACGAAGGCCGCCTTGCCCGGGCTTTCACCTGGTGCATAGAGAAGTTTATTATTTAGTTATGAAGAAAGTATTACTTTGGATTGTCGGCATCCTTGCCGCGCTTTGCATTGCTGTCTCCTGCATATGGGGCGGTGAGATTGCTTCCATCCGCTCCGTCAAGTCCGTTGGCGGCAACAAATACTTGTACTGGATGGAATACAAGGCCTCGTACGACCTTGACGATCTGATTAAAAGCGATGTAGACGAGAACGCCAAACTGCTGGATTACGTGATCAAACGTATCGGCAAGGGGCTTCCTTTGAAGATCAAGAGCTCGCAGGTGGCCGATGAGAATGGCAAGACTACCACGTTCAACTGCACCTCTTTCCAGGCTGTCAAGGCCCAAGGTGAAGGCTACTGGTTTGGCCGAAATTACGATTACTTCAAGAACCCTACGATGGTAACCGTCTCTCATCCGAAGATGGGCTATGCCTCCATCGCGTGTAGCGATATGTCCCACTTTGGCTACACCCTGCAGAAGCTGCCGGGCTCTTTTGCAACCAAGCTCAACTGCCTGGCTTCCATCTACGCCCCCGTGGATGGAATCAACGAGAAGGGCCTCTGCACCTCCATCATGGCGCTCCCCAGACAGGCATCCAAGCAGAACACGGGAAAACACAGAGTGGGTACAAGCGTTATCATGCGCCTTTGGCTGGATCGCTGCGCCACTGTCCAGGAGGCACTGGACCTGCTGGAGACGGTCGATGTGCGGCACGATGCAAAAGTTGGCAGCGGATACCACTATTTCGTAGCGGACGCTAACGGTGACTGCGCCGTGGTAGAGTTTGACCCCAACGACGGATGGAAGACCCTTATCACCCGCAAGTGCGAAGAGAAGAACAATATGCACGTCACCAACCACCTTCTTCACCAGAAGTACTTCTCCACGGAGCCTGACCCGGCCCTTGGCAACCCCCTCAGCAAGAGCTGGTGGCGTTATGAGACGGTGGGAGCCTACCTCGACACCCGTAACGGCAGCCTCTCATTGGACGAGGCCCAGGAGTGCCTTTCACTCGTTCGTTGGCAGGACCTGCACCGGGAGGACGGACTGATTGAGGACACGCAGTACAGCAATGTCTACGACCAGAAATCCATTTCCCTCTATCTCCGGAACTGGAACGATTACGAAACCACGCACCAGTTTAACCTGTAAGCCTTAGCACAACAATGGGTAACATCGATCATATCCTCGCATTCAACCGGGAGTATGTAGCCTCAAAAGGCTATGAGAAGCATATTACGGACAAATACCCAGACAAGAAACTGGCCATCCTAAGTTGTATGGACACCCGTCTGTCCGTTCTTCTTCCGGAGGCCCTCGGCCTGCAGAATGGGGATGCCAAGATCATCAAAAACGCCGGTGCTGTTGTCATCTCCCCTTGGGATTCCGTTATGCGCAGTCTCATTGTTGCCGTGTATGAACTTGGAGTGAAAGAGGTCATGGTGGTGGCCCACACTACCTGCGGAGCCTGCCACATGAGTTTTTCCCATTTCCGGGAAGAGATGTTGGAAAGAGGAATTCCCGAAAGCGAACTGTCACGGGAAGATATAGACCTCCACGCCTGGCTGGAAGGGTTCAAGGACACGGAAGACTCCGTGAGAAAGACCGTTGACACCATAGTCCATCACCCCCTCATCCCCAAGGGCATAGTGGTCCGGGGATTCATCATCGACTCCGTAACCGGAGCCTTAACTGAGATTAAATAAAATCTATGGAAACCAGAAAGCAACTTGCAGCCGAAAAGAAACGGCTCAACACCCATAACTGCGCACAGGCCGTAGTATGCACCTACTGCGACCTCTGCGGCCTGGACGAAAAGACCGCCACGGACATTGCCGGAGCCTTCGGCACTGGTATGGGCAATATGGAAGGAACCTGCGGCGCCCTTGTGGGAGCCGGTATGGTCCTCGGCCTTCTTACCAAGGACCGCAATCTCTCCAGGGGCCGAATGAAGACCATCCTGGAGAAGTTCCAGCAGCGTAACGGCGCCATCCAGTGCAAGCTTCTCAAGGGCGTCGGCACGGGGAAACCCCTCCGTGACTGCCCCGACTGCGTGGCAGATGCAAGCGAATTCCTGGAAGAATTCATATAATCATCTCGGCCATCTTGACAAGAAAATGGACTTTCTGGCACGGAAATGTGACAAAAAGTCCGTCTTTCGGCCATTGGTCCCCGGTTTGCAATTTCTTAAAGCGACTCCGGCAAGGAGTCCCGGAAATAGGGAGGTGCCCAAAACCGGAACCATTAAAGTTTTTGAGTTATGTTACCGATGATTAGAAGAAATAGTGACAACTGGCTGCCGGACATTTTCAATGACTTTTTCGACAACAGTTGGATGGAAAGGCCCACTTATACGGCACCCGCTATCAATGTATTGGAAAATGAGAATGAGTACGAGGTAGAACTGGCCGCTCCTGGTTTGACCAAAGAGGACTTCAGGGTCCACGTCGACGAGCAGAACAACCTGCACATCGAGATGGAAAAGAAGACCGAGAACAAGGAAGGCAAGAAGCACGGACGTTATCTCCGCCGCGAGTTCTCCTACGAGAAGTTCCAGCAGACCCTGCTGCTGCCGGACGATGTAGACGCAGAAAAGATTGAGGCAAAAGTGGAGCATGGCGTGCTCAACGTTCTCCTGCCCAAGATGCAGAAGATTGAAAAGCCCAACCCCATCAAGCAGATTGCCATCCAATAACGGATAAGGACATACCCTCTAAAAAAAAGCGTCAGGATTGTTTCCTGACGCTTTTTTGTGGCTTATTTCTTATCTAGTGCCTGGGAACCATAGAAAGTTTGGGATCCATCCAAAGTTCCTTTGTGATGAATCCCATTAAAACCTCGGTGGGTATTCCCCTGAGACCTTAGAATCTTTTTCCCACACAGAGCTGGACGCTCTCGGCAGCCCTGAACCGGTGGGCTTTCATTACAATGCCCAGGTACATATCGGCCAGTTTGGGGAAGTAGTACTTGACGGTGATATGTTGATAGAGGACCTGGGGCTGCTCCAGGCCGTCGTTGTGGTGCAGATAGTAGCCCAGACCCACCATCACCGAGAAATCCCGGTAACTCATTTCGTGCAGGAGGGCTATGCCGCAGGAAACAGGGTCGTACTTCAGGCCCTGGCCGTCGCTTTCGGCAATCTTCTCGTAGAACGGCGTAACGAAAAGGTCAAATCCCAGGCCTGACGCCTGCGTACGGTGGTATCTGTAAAGGGCGTTGGCCTGGAAAGAGAACTTTGAATAGCGGTCGTTGACCCAGGTGCCGTCCTCTTCCAGTCTCTTGAAATAGTTGGCCTCGTTGCTCATAATACCGCCCGAAACCTGCACGGCAAACTGGAAGCGGCGGCGGAACCCGTCGTCTTCAGGCTCCAGGACCTTATCCTCCTTGCTGCGGGAAGTTTTCATTCCCACCCGCAGGGCCAGTTCGAAGGAATTGATGCCGTAATTGGGGAAGGTTATGGCGCCGTTGGAATGGTGGTTGAAGAAGAAGCCCAGACCCACATCATAGCGCTTCAAAAAAGCATACTGAGCCTGGATGCCCAAAGAAATATGGGCGTTCACCGGCGAGGAAATGAGCACATTCCAGGGGTTCTTGACCGGATCGTAACGCCGGTTGAACATAAATCCCAGGCCCATTTCAACGCTGTACCCCAGGCTGAAACCGCCAAACTGCAGCACCGGACGGTCAAAGTAACCGTACAGGCTGTAGATATTGCCCATACCCGGTCCGTTCACCGCCTTCACGCCTCTGAGGCCATCGAACTGGAAGCCTATTCCCACCTCCGGGTGCTTGCAGAGGGAGGCGAAGGGAGAGGAGCTGTTATCGGCCCAGCCTATCTTGGCATCCAGGGTCACGAAGGCCGGGATTACCTTTTCCCCGAAGAGAGCCGGATAAAAGCGGCCGTCGTACAGGGACGTGCTTCGGCCCGCATAGATGGAGATGTTCTGTGCATTTACCTTTCCGGCCCATCCGACCAGGAGGAGTAAGAAACAGACGATATGAAGTTTGATTCTCATCTACATAGTTATGATTTCAACGCCGGAATGGCCGGATTTGGCCACGCTGATCATAATGGCAGCCACCCTCTCCGTAGGAACGGGGGTAAACTTTTGCAGAAGGCCCAGGGAGTTGAAAGCCTTGATGACCACAACGCCCAGTTTCTCGCCCAGGCGGTCGCTCCCCTTTCGGATCAAGGAAGGGGGCCGAAGGATGAAGCATCCCTCGAAACCAAGCTTCTGAACGGCCTCGTCCAGAGCGCCTTTCATCTTGGTATAGAAGACCTTGGACTTGGCATTGGCCCCCACGGAAGAAACCAGTACGTAAGTCTTGACGCCATTGGCCCTGGCGGCCTTGGCCGTCTCGAACTGATACGTATAGTCCACCTTCCACTGGGCGTCCTGACTGCCGGCAGCCTTGATGGTGGTACCCATGCAGGAGAACAGGACGTCTCCCTGAAGCTGGTCCGCCCAAGTCTCCGGACGGTCAAAGTCCACTACGTGTACGGTCAACTTCTCCGACGGAATGTTGACTTCCCTTCTGACGAAGATGTCTACCTTCTCAAAGGCCTCATCCGTCAGCAACTGCTGAACCAGATCCTTTCCTACGGCGCCGGTAGCACCAATAACCAGTGCTTTCATATTATCCCAGTTTTACGGCCGTACCGGAAGCGGTTACCATCAGCATTCCGCTGTTCGGGCCCAGGACCTCGTAATCAACGTCGATGCCCACTACCGCATCGGCCCCCAGGGCATAGGCTCGATCGGCCATTTCATCCATAGCCTGGGTGCGGGCCTTGATCAGTTCATCCTCATAGGAACCGCTCCGGCCGCCCACAATGTTACGGATGCTGGCCGTAAAGTCCTTGATGAAGTTCACGCCGGCGACCACCTCGCCAAAAACGACTCCCTTGTATTCTTTGATGGTCCGTCCCTCGACGGTAGGTGTAGTTGTAAGTATCATAGTATTTGCATTTTGCATGTAAAGATAGTCTTTTTTTGGTGATTATGAAACAAACCGCCGCAAAGGCAGGCTTTAGCCCGAAGGGCTGGGGTGTTTGAGGGGCATGCCCCTCAATGTCGAAGACAATTATGGGGTACAAAAAAGGATTGGCAGGCGCCAATCCTTTTTTGTACCCCCGCTCGGAATCGAACCGGGACCAACGGAACCGGAATCCGTTATTCTATCCTTTAAACTACAGGGGCGTTGTTTTACGGATGCAAAATTATACAAATTTTCCGAAATATTTAGTATATTTGTACACTTATTAAGATAAGGATGAAGATAGCTTACATTTTCCCCGGACAGGGGGCTCAATTCCCGGGCATGGCCCAAGACCTTTACCCCGCTCATAAGGAGCTCATGGAGAAAGCCAACTCGCTCCTGGGCTTCCGTATCACGGACATTATGTTCGGCGAAAACGAGGAAGACCTCAAGGCCACCCGTGTTACCCAGCCGGCCATTTTCATCCATTCCACCATCCTGGCTATGTCCCAGGAGCAGAAGCCGGATATGGTAGCCGGTCACTCGCTCGGAGAATTTTCGGCCCTTGTGGCGGCCGGTGCCCTCAGCTTCGAGGACGGCCTCAAACTGGTGTCGCTCCGTGCGCAGGCCATGCAGAAATGCTGCGAAAAGACGCCCGGCGCCATGGCGGCCATCATCAAACTTCCGGACAACGTGATTGAAGACATCTGCGCCGGCATACCCGGCGTGGTTCCCGCCAATTACAACTCCCCTGGACAGGTAGTCATCTCCGGAGAGGAAGCCGGCATCGAAGAAGCCTGCGTCAAGTTCAAGGAAGCCGGTGCCAAGCGCGCCCTCAAGCTGGCCGTCAGCGGAGCCTTCCACTCCCCTCTGATGGAACCCGCCCGCGAAGAACTGGCCAAAGCCATCGAGGCCACGCCCATCCGCGCTCCCTTCTGCCCCATCTACCAGAACGTATCGGCCCTTCCTACCACGGATCCCATGGTAATCAAGGACAACCTTCTCAAGCAGCTCACCAGCCCCGTCCGCTGGACCCAGTCGGTTCAGAATATGATTGCAGACGGAGCCACCAAGTTTGTGGAGCTGGGCCCCGGCACCGTGCTGCAGGGCCTTGTGAAGCGTATCGCCTCCCCTGAAGACACCCTCGAAATTGAAGGTCAACAATAAAATAAACTAAATACATAAACCACTGACACATTATGGCAACAGAAAAGAAATTCATCACCTGTGATGGTAACTATGCCGCCTCGAACATCGCTTACCTGTTCAGCGAGCATGCTGCTATCTACCCCATCACGCCTTCTTCCACTATGGCCGAGAATATCGACGAGTGGGCTGCCCACGGTAAAAAGAACCTGTGGGGAGAAACCGTGAAAGTGACGGAGATGCAGTCCGAGGCCGGTGCCGCCGGTGCCGTGCACGGTTCCCTCCAGGCTGGTGCTCTTACTTCCACCTTTACCGCTTCCCAGGGTCTCCTTCTGATGATCCCCAACATGTACAAGATCGCCGGCGAAATGCTGCCCACCGTCTTCCACGTGAGCGCCCGCGCCCTGGCCAGCCACGCCCTCTCCATCTTCGGAGACCATCAGGACGTGATGGCCTGCCGCCAGACCGGCTTCTGCATGCTGGCCTCCGGTTCCGTTCAGGAAGCCCAGGACCTGGCCGCCGTCGCTCACCTGAGCGCCATCAAGGCCAGCCTGCCTTTCCTCCACTTCTTCGACGGTTTCCGTACTTCCCACGAAATCCAGAAGATTGAAGCCCTGGACGAGGAAGCCCTCAAGGGTATGGTATCCTCCAAGGCCCTCGCCAAGTTCCGCGAGCGCGCCCTCAACCCGGATGCCCCCGTCACCCGCGGTACCGCCCAGAACGGTGACGTCTACTTCCAGGCTGTGGAAACCCGCAACCAGTACTACGAGGCCGTTCCGGACATCGTAGCCCGTTATATGGGAGAAATCACCGAACTCACCGGCCGCAGCTACCGTCCCTTCGAGTACTATGGTGATCCCACTGCAGAGAACATCATCGTAGCCATGGGTTCCGTAACGGAAACCATCAAGGAAACCATCGACTATCTCCAGAGCCGCGGTCGCAAGTACGGTCTCATCACCTGCCACCTGTACCGTCCGTTCAGCGAGAAATACTTCTTTGCCGTGCTGCCCAAGAGCGTCCGCAAGATTGCCGTTCTGGACCGCACCAAAGAGCCCGGCGCCGTGGGCGAGCCCCTCTTCACGGATGTCAAGGCCCTCTTCCAGGGTAAGGACAACGTGACCATCGTGGGTGGCCGCTACGGTCTGTCCTCCAAAGACACCACTCCCGCCCAGATCGTTGCCGTATACGACAACCTGGACCAGAAGGAGCCCAAGGCAGACTTCACCATCGGCATTGTGGACGATGTTACTTTCAAGAGCCTGCCCATCAAGAGCGAGGTTTCCATCGTGAAGCCCGGCACCACCGAGTGCAAGTTCTACGGTCTGGGTTCCGACGGTACCGTAGGTGCCAACAAGAACACCATCAAGATCATCGGTTCCCACACCAGCCTTTACAGCCAGGCCTATTTTGACTACGACTCCAAGAAGTCCGGCGGTTACACCTGCTCTCACCTGCGCTTCGGCCAGCAGCCCATCAAGGCTCCCTATCTGGTGAACACCCCCGACTTCGTGGCTTGCCACGTTCCTTCCTACCTCAAGAAGTACGATGTCCTCAAGGGCATCAAGGAAGGCGGCACCCTGCTGCTCAACAGCCTCTGGGATGAGGAAGAAACCATCCAGAACATTCCCGACAACGTGAAGGCCATCATCGGCCGCAAGCACATCAAGGTGTATATCATCAACGCCACCAAGATTGCTGCCGAAATTGGTCTGGGCGGCCGTACCAACACCATCCTCCAGAGCGCCTTCTTCAAGATCACGGGCATCATCCCTTACGAGGATGCCGTGAAGTATATGAAGGACGCCATTGTCAAGTCCTATGGCAAGAAGGGTGAGAACGTGGTCAATATGAACTACGCTGCCGTAGACCGTGGCGGTGAATACACCGAACTCCACGTCCCGGCCGAGTGGGCCAACCTCTCCGCTAAGTTCGAGAACCCCAACAAGGACCGTCTGGCTCCTGCCTTCGTCAAGGATGTGGCCGATATCGTGAACGCCCAGGCCGGTGACACCCTGCCCGTGAGCGCCTTTATGCCTTACGCAGACGGCACCATGCCTGCCGGTACCGCCGCCTTCGAAAAGCGTGGCGTAGCCGTGAACGTTCCTTCCTGGGATGCCGAAAAATGTATCCAGTGCAACACCTGCGCCTTCGTTTGCCCGCACGCCGCCATCCGTCCTTTCCTCCTCACCGAGGAAGAGGCCGCCAAGGTGCCCGCTAACGTGAAACTGGCCCAGGGTAAGGCCAACCTCAAGGAGTACAAGTACGCCATCGCCATCTCCGTAGACGACTGCACCGGTTGCGGTAACTGCGTGGATGTCTGCCTTGCCAAGCCCGAGAAGGCCCTCAAGATGGTTCCTTACATCAACGACAAGGAAGATCAGGCCGCCTTCGACTACCTCAACAAGAAGGTGGGTTACAAGGAGTACGTGGACAAGAAGGCCAATATGAAGAACAGCCAGTTCGCCCAGCCTCTGTTCGAGTTCTCCGGTGCCTGCGCCGGTTGCGGTGAAACCCCCAACATCAAGACCATCACCCAGCTGTTCGGCGACCATATGATGATTGCCAACGCTACCGGTTGCTCCTCCATCTACGGTGCTTCCTTCCCGGCCAGCCCGTACTGCACCAACGCTCACGGTCACGGTCCCGCTTGGGCCAACTCCCTGTTCGAGGACTTCTGCGAATTCGGCCTGGGTATGAAGCTCGGTTCCGACCGCGCCCGCGTCACCGTGGCCAACTGGATGCGCAAGGGTCTCGAGTGCAGCTGCTGCACGGACGAGATGAAGGCCCTCTACGCCAAGTGGCTCGAGGCTCCTCAGGATCCCGCCAACACCCGCGAGGTAGCAGACAAGCTCATCCCGCTCATCGAGAAGTGCGACTGCGACGTCTGCAAGACCCTGTATCAGTACCGCCACTTCATCGTGGCCCGCAGCCAGTGGATCTTCGGCGGTGACGGTGCCTCCTACGACATCGGTTACGGCGGCCTGGACCACGTGCTCGCCAGCGGTGAGAACCTCAACATCCTGGTTCTGGATACCGAGGTTTACTCCAACACCGGCGGCCAGAGCTCCAAGGCCACCCCTGTGGGCGCCATCGCCAAGTTCGCCGCTTCCGGTAAGAAGATCCGCAAGAAGGATCTGGGTATGATGGCCATCTCCTACGGCTACGTCTATGTGGCCCAGGTAGCCATGGGTGCCAGCCCCGTGCAGTTCTTCAACGCCATCAAGGAGGCCGAAGCCTACGACGGCCCGTCCCTCATCATTGCCTACAGCCCTTGTATCAACCACGGTCTTAAGGCCGGTATGGGCCTGAGCCAGAAGGAAGAGAAGCTGGCCGTCGAGTGCGGTTACTGGCACCTCTACCGTTACAACCCGGCTCTGGAAGGCACGGACAAGAACCCGTTCACCCTGGATTCCAAGGAACCCGACTGGAGCAAGTTCCAGGACTTCCTCAAGGGAGAGGTCCGCTTCGCTTCCCTGTACAAGTTGTTCCCGGACCAGGCCGACGAACTCCTCTCCAAGACCGAGGAATTCGCCAAGGTTCGCCTGAACACCTACAAGAGACTCGCCGGCAAATAATCGCCGGTGAGTTCACCAACAGAAAGGCCCCGCTGCAAAGCGAGGCCTTTTTTACATAATAAGGTAAAACTTAATAGCGAAGTTCGAATTCGTCCAGATACAGGACGCTGTCCGTAGAACCCGTGAACACGCTGCCCATCCGGCTGGAACTGGACATAATGGCTATATAAGTAGGTGTAGCGTCACAGGTATATTTGATAGGAATGTCAAACTCCACGTACCCGTTGTTATACTTGCTCAGATCCAGCACACCATAACCAATGAGGCCTGGGCTCTGGGGACCCGGATCGCTCTTCTTGGTATTGTCAATGAGGAAAGGCTCCTTCCAGGTGGTCACAAAAACCTCAATGACCCCGTGATCGCCGGTACCCAGCAGATCCTTGTGGCCCTTGTCGGCATAATCAATTTTGCCGGGCCTGTAGCAATAATAGCCGTGCAGGGATTGGGGCCGATCGGAAAAAGGAATGCCAAAAGACATCTGGGAACCGCTGGTGCCCACCACCTTGACAAAGTGACCGGTATAAAGGCAGGCGGAGGCAAACTTGCCGATGCCCAGCACGCCGATGAACTGGCTCTTGAGCCTGGCGGCCTTCTTTCCGGGGCCTTTGACGGCCACAAAGTCTTCTTCGGGCTCCGTCACATTCTTCCCAAGGGTAGACGTTCCTTTATTGGCGGTATCCCAATGCTGGACATACCAGACCTTCCCCTTCTTTTCCCATTGGTCAAAAGAAGAGTTCTCAATTTGTTTCTGGGCATAAAGGGCCGATGAGCAAAGAAGCAGGGCTCCGGCCAGCAGTACAGTCTTTTTCATCATTCAGCAGCACAGGCATCCCGGAACATCTTCATCAGTTCCTGGACGGACCGATCAATGGAATACTTCTTCATCTCGTTGACGTAAGCGCCGCGCATGGCTTCCAGTTCGGTGGGATGATCCAGCCACCAGTCAATCTTGCGGGCCAGTTCATAGGCGTTCTTCTGGTTGAACCAGCTGCGCTCGTCAATGGCAAACTGATGCGTTCCGGTAATGGGGCCCTGGGCGATGATGGGCACGGCGCCCTGCTGCATGGCTTCCATAATGGAAAGGCCTTCCACCTCCACCGTAGCGCAGTGGATGGCCAGATCGGCCTTGGCGGCCAGGTTCCTCAGGCCGTCCCTGTCAAAGAAATCAAAGACGGGGTCATAGCTCAGAACGCCGTCCGTATATAACTTGTGGGCCATCCGGCGGACTTTCTTCTCCTGAGGTCCCCGTCCGGCAAAGATAAGCTGGACATTCTTGGCGTGGGTGCTGTGCTTCATAGCCTCCAGCAGAGTGCAGGGATCCTTCTCGCCGGAAAGGCGGCCGATGCAGATGAGAACATAGGGATTGTTCTCGTGAGGCACGCGCACGCATTCATCCGGGAGCAGACCGTTGGAGATTACGCGAAGGTCACTGGTAAAACCGTTGGCAATCAGACGGTCCCTCACATTCTGGGTAGGGCACTGGACATACTTCCATTTGTTGAAGCAGCAGTCCCTCCAAATCTTGAGCATCAGCTGATTGGGAAAACGCCAGCCACCCATTCCCAGAGAATAGAAGATGTTCTCCGGATGAAGGTGATAGGTTCCGGTCATGGGCTTGCCCAGCCTGCGGGCAATCTTGGCCGTCCTGATCTCAAGCACGAAAGGCTCCTCCATATGCACCACATCGGCCCAGCGTACGGCCTCTTCCACCACCTTGGTGTCGGTGCTGGCAAACTGATAGCCGTGGGCCAGGATCAGCGGCTGAAAGATAGGGAAATAAAAATCCTTGAGGACATATTCCGGCTGGGGGCCGTCGGGATTATGATTGGGGCCCGACAGCACTCTCACTTCTTCACCCGCTTCTCTCAGGGCCGCCACCGTCCTTCTGGCAGAGGATGCCAGACCGTTACCGGTTGTGTAAAAGTTATTTAAGACAAAAAGTATCTTCATACGTCCAAAAATGAGCCTGCAAAGGTACTCATTTTTGGACGATGATTCAAATCTTTCTATTTCGCGAAGACATTGTTGAAGGCCTCGTTGGTTAGATCGTAGGCCTGCTGGATGCGGCGGGCATAGGCCAGAAAAACCTCTCCCGAGGGCGTCAGACGCAGTTCCCTGCCCCGCTGGAAGAGCTCAAAACCCAAGGATTCCTCCAGGGCCGAAATCTGCGTACTCACCGCCGGCTGGGTAAGCCCCAGCGTCTTGGCGGCTTTGGTGAAATTCCGTTCTTTTTCAACCTCCAGGAAGGCCCGAATTTTGCTGTCCTCCAACATACTCTACAAAAGATTAGATTACTTTTACGCAAAAATAGTTATTTTTGTTTGGAATATAAAAATTTGTTTCTACCTTTGCGGTGTACTATTAAACTAATACACACAAAAGAACAACTACCATTTCTTAACCAAATACAAATGAAGAAATTCTTTATTACCCTCGCTGCCCTGGCGCTGAGTGCCACCCTGGCCCTCGCCCAGCAGCCCACCCGTGAGCAACTGGAAGCTATGATAGCCCAGATGCCTCAGATTCCCACTTCAGATGCCTACACCGTAGGTCACCTGAGCAACGGTCTTACCTACTTTATCCGCCACAACGAACTTCCCAAAGGCCGTGCAGAATTCTACCTCGCCACCAATGTAGGTGCCATCGAGGAAGAGTATCCCGCACAGGATGGCCTGGCTCACTTCCTGGAGCATATGTGCTTCAACGGAACCGAGCACTTCCCCGGTAAAGCCATCCTGGATTACCTCCGTTCCATCGGAGCCGAGTTCGGCCGCAACATCAATGCGTCCACCGGTTTCGAAGAGACCCAGTACATGCTCAACAACATTCCCGTGCAGCGGGAGACCGTAGTGGACAGCTGCCTGATGATCCTGGCAGACTATTCCCACTATGTGCTCAACCAGCCCAGCGAGATTGATGCAGAGCGCGGTGTCATCATCGAAGAGCGCCGTACCCGCCGCAACGCCAGCTGGCGCTCCATGGAGGCTTCCCTGCCCTACTACTTCGGCCCGGACACCAAGCAGGCTTCCTGCACCCTCATCGGCACGCAGGAGCACCTGGAGACCTTCAAGCCCGAGAGCCTGGTAGCCTTCTACCACACCTGGTACCACCCCGGCAACCAGGCCGTGATCGTGGTCGGTGATGTGGACGTAGCCCGCACCGAGGCCAAGATCAAGGAAATCTTCGGCGCCATTCCCGGCAAGGAGAATCCCGTCAAGAAGCCCATCCAGGAGATTGCAGACCACGCCCAGGCCCGCGTAGGCATCGTGACCGATCCTGAGACCACCAGCCCCAGCATCGAGCTCATCTGGCACAGCGCTGCCACTCCCGAGTCCCTCAACGCCACCTATACCGGCCAGGCCACCGAGCTCCTCAAGGGCATCCTGGGCCAGGTAATGTACGAGCGTTTCAACGACATCACCTCCAAGCCCGGTTCCCCTTACCTCTCCGGCAGCTTCGGCATCTCCAGCCTCATCTATGAGGACATCGACGCCGTCCTGGGAGACGTTTCCCTGCGTGAGGACAACATCCTTGAAGGCTTCAAGGCCTTCTATACGGAACTGGTCCGTCTCCAGAAATACGGTATCACCGATGACGAGTTCAAGCGCGCCAAGGCCGATATCACCTCCATGTACGAGAACCGCGTCAACCGCGCCGAGACCCGCCAGAACGCAGAGTTCATCAGCCCTATCATCAGCCACTTCTTTGACAAGCAGCCGCTGGTAGAGCCCAAGGACGAGCTCGAGTTTGTCCAGATGATGATGGGCCAGCTCAACGCAGCCCTCGTCAGCCAGACCGCCAAGGCTCTCTGGAACGGAGAGAACAACCTGGTTGTGGTTTACAGCGGCCCCCAGAAGGAAGGCATCGCCACCCCTACCGCCGAGCAGCTGCTCCAGGTGATGAAGGACGTGGAAGCTTCCGATATCGCCGCCCCCGCCGGTGAAGAAATTCCCGAGAACTTCCTGGATCCCGCCAAGCTCAAGGGCGCCAAGATCTCCAAGGTAGGCACCACCATCTACGGCGCTTCCGAATGGACCCTGGCCAATGGCGTCAAGGTGATTGTCTATCCCACTGACCTCCAGAAGGATCAGATCCTCTTCAACATCGTAAAGGACGGCGGTCTGTCCCTCGTTTCCAACGAAGACCTCGCCTCCTTCGACAGCAACGTATTCAGCCTGTTCCAGAGCAACAGCGGTGTTTCCGCCTTCTCCGGCACCACCGTCACCAAGATGCTCACCGGCAAGAGCCTCAGCGTACGTCCTTACTTCGACGAGCTGGAGAACGGCATCAACGGCCGCAGCACCGTGAAGGACTTCGAAACGGCCATGCAGCTCCTGTACCTCTACTGGACGGATCCCCGCTTCGATCCCGAAGAGTGGCAGAATGGCCTGGACCAGATTACCGCAGTCCTGCCCAACTTGGTGAACCAGCCCAACTATAAGTTCCAGACTGAACTCTACAAGACCCTCTACGGCAACAACCCTCGCCGTCAGATGATCTCCCAGGAGGTTCTGGACAAGGCCAGCCTCTCCGTGGTTGAGAAGAACTGGAAGAAACTCTTCGCAGACGCCGCCGGTGCCACGATGGTCATCGTTGGTGACGTGAACTCCGAGGCCATCAAGCCCGTGATCGAGAAGTACATCGGTTCCCTGCCCAAGGGCAAGAAGCCTCTCAAGTGGGTAGACAACAATATGGACATTGTCAAGGGCAAGATCGAAAGAGTGATCGAGGTAGATATGCAGACGCCCAAGAGCACCGTCTATCAGGTTTACAGCCTGGACACCCCGTTCAGCTACACCAAGGACGCCGCTATGGATGTCATCTCCTACATCCTCGATATGCACTACACCAACACCCTGCGTGAAGAGGAAGGCGGTACCTACGGTGCCAGCACCCAGGGCAGCCTCTCCCGCCGTCCCAAGCAGACCGGTATGTTCCTCGTAGGCTGGGACTGCAAGCCCGCCCTCTGCGACAAGCTCCGCGCCATCGCCATCCAGGGCTTCAAGGACCTGGCCCAGAACGGCCCCACCGACGAAGAACTCTCCATGGCCAAACTCAACCTCCAGAAGAACCTGCCCGAGAGCCGTCAGAACAACAGCTGGTGGCGCAGCGGTATCGAGATCTACAACACCTATGGTGTAGACCGCGACGCCGAGTACGAGAAGGCCATCAACAACATCACCAAGGAAGATGTGAAGTCCCTGATGCAGGAAATCCTGACCCAGGGCAACTTCATCGAGGTAGTGATGAAACCCGCCAACACCGCCGAGGCCGAGTAAGCCCAAGCGCATAAATAAAAAGAGCTGCACATTTGACGTGCAGCTCTTTTTTTATCTCACCTCGCCGGCTACAAAGAGATTGACCACCGGCCTGAGGGGCGAATTGGTTGTAAGGGAAATCATTATAACGTTTTCTCCTTTAGGGAGGGCCGATGTATCCAGGCTGAAGTGCATCAGCCCTTTGGCCCCGGGAGCAACGTCCGGAAGGGAAACGGGCCTCAGGGCCGGATGCTCCACATCGGCCTTGTAGATATGGAAGGCGGCCTTTCCCTTGTTGGTGCACTCGAAGTCCAGTTCCAGCGTGCTCCCCTGCTGCACCACACCGAAGGTAAGGGTGCTGGAGGAGAAGACGGGAAGGGCGGCCTCTTCCCGCTGCTTGGCGGTCCAGGAGGCGAAGTTCTCCTGCGTATAGGCTGATACTTCCAGCGGGGCCGAAGCTTTCCTGCCATTCAGCACCGGCGTTGCCTTATAGACGGTTTTCCCGTAGAGGGTGCTGTCGGACTTGATGGTGAAACTGAGGGTAGCGGTGCTGCCGGCCGGGATGGGGTTGGGCGAGACGCCCACGGTGAGCTGCGGGGAGACATCGGCCCATTCTACCTTCAGCGGCTTTTTGCCCAGGTTGGCCACCGTGGCGGTTTCGCTGGTGCTGAGGCCCTGCTTGAGGGTAGAAGTCTTGAACTGGCGGGCCTTCAGACCAAAATCCCCGAGCTTCTGTGCTCCGTAGAGCTCGCTCAGGGATTTCTTTTTCTCGTGGACCACGCCCCTCAGGCGCAGCACCACCGGTCTCTTGACGCCGGAAATATAGACGGTGAGGGTTTTGTCAAAGGGCAGCGGGCCGTCTTCATTCTTATACGTGGCCGATATGCTGCCGCTCTGCCCCGGGGCCAGCGTGCCCTTGGTCCATTTGACATCCGTGCAACCGCAGGAGGAAACCACCTCGTAGATGCTGATGGGTTCGGTGCCCTTGTTGGTAAGGGTGAAGGTGCAGGAGAGCGGGCCGTCCGTAACGGAAACATCCCCGAAATCGTGCACGGTCTTGTCAAACTCCACGGTCTCGGGAGCCTGGCTGTCTTCTACGGTTACCAGCTGGGCCACTGGCGCATTATTTGCATTTCTGGAGCCGCAGGACGCGATGCCGGCAGCCACAAGAAGGAGGGTCCAATACATAGCTTTCATAAGCACAAAGTTAAGTACTCTTCTTTTGAAATTCAAATATAATGCCTATCTTCGTGCCTTGGAATACAACACAACAACAATAAAAAGAATTAAACTATGCCTAGAGTAATCAACCCTGAACTTTGCGTCTCCTGCGGCTCCTGCGCAGACGTATGCCCTGTGGGCGCTATCACCGCCGGTGACGCCTCCTATCAGATCAACAAGGACGAATGCATCGATTGCGGCGCCTGCGAAGGCACCTGCCCCAACGAAGCGATCAGCGAGGCCTAATCGCAAAAGACCCCAAAGAATGAAAGGCTACGCAGATTGCGTAGCTTTTTTTTATGTTATTCTGCCGAGATATACCTCTCCAAAACCTTCGCCACCCTCGGCGACCCCGTAAGGGCAAGTGCCCCAGGGGGGCAACTAGGGGGAAAGACTTTATCCCGATTTATCGGGAGGGGCCCGTCCCGAAGGGATGGGAAGGCCGGAGCGAAGCGGAGGGGTTTTGGAGAGGTATATCTTGGCAGATAGAGCAATTCTTCGTATATTTGTAGGTTAAATTGAAACGAATGGCTGAGATTGTAAACACTACCTACAACGACGATTCCATCCAAACCCTGGAATGGAACGAGCACATCCGGCGCCGTGCCGGTATGTACATTGGCCGCCTGGGAAATGGCGACCGCCAGGGAGATGGCATCTACGTACTGCTGAAGGAAATTGTAGATAACTCCATCGATGAATTTTCGATGGGCTTCGGCAAGCGGATAGACATCACCATCGAAGATAAGACGGTGACCGTTCGCGACTATGGCCGCGGCATTCCGCTCAACAAGGTAGTGGATGCCACCTCCAAACTCAACACGGGCGGCAAGTTCGACGACACCAACTTCAAGAAGAGCGTAGGTATGAACGGCGTGGGTACCAAGGCCGTGAATGCCATGTCCGTAGATTTCTACGTAGCCTCCTACCGTGAAGGCAAGTGCTCCTATGCCCACTTCAGCCGGGGCATCCTCAAGGAGAGCGCCATCGTTCCTTCCAACGAGAAGAACGGAACCTTCATCCGTTTCACGCCGGACGAGGAAATGTTCAACGACTTCTCCTTCCACATGGAATTTGTGGAGAGTATGGTCAAGAACTACTCCTACCTCAAGAAGGGCCTTACCCTCAACCTCAACGGCGTAGCCTACAAGAGCGAAAACGGCCTGCTGGACCTGGTGAACGAAAATATGAGCGAGACGCCCCTGTATCCGCTCATCCACCTGGAAGGAGAAGACATCGAGATAGTCCTCACCCACGGCAACAGCTACGGTGAAAACATAGCCACCTTCGTGAACGGCCAGAACACCCGTGACGGCGGTACCCACCTGGCGGCCTACCGCGAAGCCATTGCCAAGACCTTCAAGGACTTCTACAAGAAAGACTACAAGCCCGAGGACATCCGCCAGGGCATTGTGGGCGCCATCTCCATCCAGATCCAGGAACCCATCTTCGAAGGCCAGACCAAGACCAAGCTGGGCTCCACCTATATGTGGGAAAAGCAGGTGAAGGGCTCGGACGGCACCTCTTCCGTAGACCGCGGACCCACCATCCGCACCTTCGTGAACGATTTCGTCACCAAGAACCTCAACGACTACCTCCATATGCATATGGAGATAGTTCCCATCATCGAAGAGAAAATCAAGGCCTCCCAGGCCGAAAGGGAAGAGATAGCCGGCGTCCAGAAGAAATCCCGCGAGCGCGCCAAGAAAACGGCCGTTTACAACCGCAAGCTCAGGGACTGCCGCTATCACTTCAGCGACACCCGCTTCCCCAAGGGAATGGAAGACCAGCGCGAGAAGACCTCCATCTTCATCACGGAGGGCGACTCCGCATCCGGTACCATCACCAAGGTGAGAAACGCCAACAACCAGGCCGTGTTCTCCCTCCGCGGAAAGCCCATCAACTGCTTCAAGGAAAGCCGCAAGAAAGTGGCCGAAAACGAGGAACTCAACCTCCTCATCGCCGCCCTGGGCGTGGAGGAAGACCTGGAGAACCTCCGCTACAACAACATCATCGTAGCCACCGATGCCGATACGGACGGTATGCACATCCGTATGCTGGTCCTTACCTTTATTATGAAATACTACCCGGAGCTCATCCGCCGCGGGCACGTATATATCCTGCAGACTCCCCTGTTCCGCGTAAGCAACAAGAAGGAGCGCCGCTACTGCTACTCCCAGGAGGAAAGGGAGAAAGCCATCAAACAGCTCAAGACGGGCGTTGAAATCACCCGGTTCAAAGGTCTGGGTGAAATCTCGTCCGACGAGTTCGGAGACTTCATTGGAGAAAATATGCGGCTGGACGCCGTCAAACTGGCCGATGAAGAATCCATCTCCACCATCATGGAGTTCTATATGGGCATCAACACCTACGAGCGCCAGCACTTCGTGATGGACAACCTCCGCAGTGAGAAAGAACTGGAAGACGTCAATATCTAGTATATGGCTAAAATCAGAATCAAAACCACGGTGAACCCCCGCTGGGCCAAATTCTGCGGCTGGCTGCTGCGGAAGATGGGCTGGGAAAGCGTAGGGGGTCCTATGAAAGAGCCCAAAGCCATCGTGCTGGGCGTGCCCCATACCACCGTATGGGATTTCCTTGTCAGTTACCTTTTCTACACCCAGTTTGGAAAAGTAGCTCATATTATGGTCAAGAAGAGTTTCTTCGTCTGGCCCCTGGGTCCCATCCTCAGGGCCTGCGGAGCCGTTCCCACGGATCTCTCCAGCCCCGTCCACACGGTCAAGAGCATCATCGATGTAATGGAGACCGTGGACGAGTTCCACCTGGCCATTGCACCGGAAGGTTCCCGTGCCCTGGTCAAGCGCTGGAAGAACGGTTACCACCTCATTGCCAAGGCCACCGGGGCCACCGTCTATATGGGTTACTACGACTGGGGCCGCAAGCGCATCAGCGTGGGAGAAGTCATCGAACTCACGGATGACGCCAACGCCGATATGAAACGAATCTACGACCATTACCGTCCCCTTGGACTCCAAGGTTATCACAAAGATCAATTCGCAGTACCTGAATCCTAACCCCCCATTTATGGCAAAAAAAATCAAGAGCCCCTACAAGGCTTGGCGCAAGTACCGCCACCGAGAGCAAACCTGCACCACCCTGCATAAGGTATTTGACTACGCCACAACCAAATATGCACAGAGAGTCGCCTATCAGTATGTAGATGGCGGCCAGAAATACACCTACGAAGAATTCCGCCGCAAGGTCAACCAGCTGTCGCTGCGTATGACGCGTTTTGGCATCAAGCACGGAGACCGCGTGGCCATCTACTCCCAGAATATGCCCAACTGGGTGGTAGCCTTCTTCTCCGCCACGGTATTCGGCCGTGTAGCCGTCCCCATCCTGCCGGACAGCTCGGAAACAGAGCTCACCAACATCCTCAATCACTCGGAGTCCAAGGTGCTGTTCATCTCCCAGCGGATGATGCCCAAACTCAGCGAAGAGTGCCGCCAGAAGCTTACTCTCATCATTGATATCGAGACCTTCGAATTCATCAAGAAGGAAAAAGACGACTTCAAGTGCAACGGTTGGGTCAAGGCCCCGGAACCGGACGACCTAGCCTGCATCATCTACACTTCCGGTACCACCGGAAAGGCCAAGGGCGTAATGCTCAGCCACCGAAACCTGTCCAGCAACCTGGCCGCCGCCTTCAAGGCCAAGCCGGCCTTCAAGACAGACCGATTCCTGAGCATCCTGCCGGCCGCCCACACCTACGAGATGAGCCTCTCCACGCTCTACTCCTTCTATGTGGGTGCCACCTGCTACACGCTGCCCAAGCCTCCCACCCCCACCATCCTGTTGGGGGCCATGAAGAAGATCAAGCCCACTATCGTGTGCTCCGTACCTCTCATCATTGAAAAGGTGGTCAAGAACAGCGTCTGGCCCACCATCCAGAAGAGCCGCGTACTCTCCTGGGCCCAGAAGAACATTCCGCACATCCTCCACTGGTTCATCGGCCGGAAGATGGTCAACTCCTTTGGCGGCAAACTTACCTTCTTCGGTATTGGCGGCGCTAAACTGGATCCCGCCGTGGAGAAGTTCCTCATAGACTGCAAATTCCCTTACGCCGTGGGCTATGGCCTCACGGAGACCGCCCCGCTGGTGTGCAACGTGATGGTGGACAAGAAAAAGCACCTGGGCTCCATCGGCCCTGCTACTTATAAAGTAGACATCCGCCTGGACAACGTGAACCCCGTCAACGGAGAAGGCGAAATTGTGGTCCGCGGAGACAACGTGATGCTGGGTTACTACAAAGACCCGGAGCGCACGCTGCAGGTCCTGGACGACGAAGGCTGGTTCCACACCAACGACATTGCCACGGTGGACGAAAACGGCATCTATTACATCAAGGGCCGCCTCAACAACACCATCCTGGGTCCTTCCGGCGAGAACATCTATCCGGAAGAGATCGAGCAGGTGATCAACAACATCGAAGGCGTGGAAGAATCGCTGGTGATGGAGCGCGACGGCAAACTGGTGGCACTCGTCAAATTTGAAGACAACGCCATCAACTGGAACCAGGCCACGGAAGACAAGTGGTTCGAGGAACTGGAAAAGCGCAAGAACGCCGTTATGGACTGGGTAAACAAGACCGTGGGCAAGAACTCCAAGATTGGCGAGGTAGATGCCATGAAGGAGCCCTTCGAGAAAACGGCCACCCAGAAAATCCGCCGCTTCAAGTACAAAGACTCCCACGGAGACGAGCCCAAGAAGCCGTCTGACAAGGAATAACCCAAAAGACCGACTCCCCCGAGCCGGTCTTTTTAAATCTCTTGCCTGTTCCCTCCGGAAACAGGCCCTCAGATGATATTACAGTTGGGCGATTTGCTGAACGGCGTTCAGGACGCGGAAGAAGTTGGTGGACCAGAGTTTGGTGATGTCCTGGTCACTGAACCCGGCTTCCAGGAGGCGGACGGTTATGTTGATGGTGTCGTTGTCTCCGTTGAGACCCCAGCCGCCACCGCCGCCGTCAAAGTCACAGGAGATGCCCACGTGGTCTATTCCGGCTATCTGGATGCAGTGCTGCAGGTGCTCCATGAAATCGTCTATGGTGGCATCGGCCTTCTGGGGATTCATGTAGTCCGGAACTATGTAGACCATGACCAGGCCGTCCTTGGCGGCAAGGGCGCGGAGCTGATCATCCGTGAGGTTGCGGTCGTGCTTGAAAACAGCCTTGGCACCTGAATGGGAGCAGATGATGGGGGCCGAACTAAGTTCTATGCAGTCCCAGAAGGTGCCGCTACTGGTGTGCGAGACGTCTACCAGAATGCCGCAACGGTTCATTTCCTTGACAACTTCCCGGCCGAAGGGGGTGAGGCCCAGCGTGGTATCGGCACTATGGGTGGAGCTGTGGCAGATGGCATTGTCGTACATGTGGCTGAGGGTCATATACACCACTCCGCGCCGGGCGTAATGCTCCACGTTCCTGATGTCATTCCCTATGCCGTAGCCATTCTCGATTCCCAGGAAGAAAGCCTTTTTTCCTTGGGCCTTTAGCTGGATGGCGTCTTCATGGGTCTTGGCCAGGCCGCACCAGGCGCTGTTCTTATGGATATCGGCCAGGATCTGGTCTATCATGTCGTCGCAGTAGGCGAAGGCTTTGGCGTGGGATTCGTCGTCCAAGTCTTTCTGTCCCTGGTAGCTGATGAGGACGCGGCTGCTCAGGTGCCCCTCGTCCATTTTCTGGAGGCCTACCTGGTTGCGTTGCCGTACGCCCAGCTCGAATCCCTCATCGTAGCAGCACGGTAAATCTCCGTGGGCGTCGATGGACAGGATGCTGTCCATCAGCTGTTTGGCCTTTTTGTAGGTGGCGGCCTTCTGGCAGAGGGTTTCCATATCGGCCAGGGCGCCGTCGTAACGCATCAGGCCTTTGTCTATCTCCTGAGACAGGGCCGAAGTTCCCGTATGGGGAAGGTTCCTGTCGGCCACGGCCTTATAGAAAAGGACGCTGAAGGCCGAATTCTCCTTGACCCAGCCGTCCGGAATGGCTGCTCCGTCCCAGGCGGCGGCCATCTCTCCGAGCGCTGCACCGTCCTCCGTTTCGGGAACGATGACAACCGATGCGCCGGCTTTCTGTACTAGCTGTGTCAGCGCTGCTGCCTTTTTGCATTGGGGAATGGCGATGACAGGGGCGGCCTGATGCCCCGGCAGCATCTGGGCATCGGCCTTCTCCATTAGCAGTTTGACGTTTTCGGGATACTTATTCTCCTGGGCCTGAAGGGACAGGACGCAGAAGACCGTTAGAACCAGAAGGGGGGATTTTTTAGACATTCTTGACAAGTCGTTATTTGATATCTGTCAGTCTTACGGCCTGGAAAGTCATGTGTGCCTGCGAACTTTCGTAGAGAATGCCTACGGTCTCGCGGTCTATCATGGTGAGGCAGGAATAGCCCCAGCCAATGCCTTCGTCCAAAAGGATCCGGCGGGTCCAGGTTTCTCCTCCGTCCAGACTCATCTGGATGGTAATGTTCTTGCGCTCTTTCTTATCGGCCGGATTGGAGAAGAGGAGGATATCCTTCCACAGGCTGTTCTGCTTGGCGGGGACGGCTATGAGGCTGGCCATGCACACGGGCTCCACCAGTTTCTTGTCGGAGATGTGCTTCCTCCAGGTGATGCCCATGTCCTTGGTGGTATAGACTGCACGGCCCGTTTTGGCGTTGTCCCTCATGTTGAGCATCAGCACACCCGGCTCCAGTTCCACTACCTGGCTTTCGGTGGTGTTTTCCTTGGCGGCGTTGTGAACGTGCCAGGTTTCCCCGTGGTCCCAGGAATACATGATGCCGGCAGCGGGGGTGCGGTCCGGTTCCGGTCCCTGGTGCTGGAAAGGCACCACCAGCACACCGTTACTCATGGTAATGCCGCGTCCTGGGCCCTGGAAGGTGAAGTTCCAGTCTTCCTGTTTTACCTGCTTGGTAATGCTCACGGGCTCGCTCCAGGTGATGCCGTCGTCGGTGGAACGGCTCATCATCAGCTGAGGGGTGGTCTCGGGCTCGAAACCGCTTCCGGCTGCAAACCAGGCGTGTTTTCCGGCCGGGATGCCGTGAGCCCAGGTGGCAAACAGGAGCAGGTCTCCGCTCACTTCATCCACCAGGATGCAGGGGTCTCCGATGCCGTTTTCCTCCTGGGGTTTACCGCCCCACTCTCCCATATCCATGGCCACGGTCATAGGGCTCCAGGTAAGGCCGCCGTCGGTGGAACGGCTTACGCCAATGTCGATGTCTTCCTCCAGATCGAAAGAACTGTTGTGACGGATGTCGTACACCGCCACCAGCGTTCCTTTCTTGGTGGTAACCAGACCCGGGATGCGGTAGGCTTTAACGCCGTCGTCGCCTTCCGAGCGTACCCGGCGGGCCAGGCGATGCTCATTGAGCCCGGTTTCCTCTATCCGGAAGCCGGAGGCCCTCACCATCAGGGCGAAAGTGCGGTCCAGCCTGGGGGTTTTATCCGTGCTGATGTTCACATAGAGAAGGCCGTTCTCCACATAGTAGTTCTGCAGGGCTTCGCGCGGAAGGCCGATAACGGACACTTTCCAGTCCGGAGAAGCGCCGGTAGGGGTAATCACTTGTGCTACGGCCACATCCTGACCGGTCACAACCGGCACCTGCAGATGGTGCAGGTGAATCACAGAGGCCATCAGCATGGCCACAAGGGAAGACAGTACCATATTTATTCAGTATAATAATTAATCATCCGGATGATGGCGCGGGTGCACACGGGGCAAAAATCCTCGCACTCGTTGATGCGCATGCGGCATTCCTGTACCGGCCGATAGACCCCGTACATCTCATAGCCAGCACCCTCGTACACGCCCAGTTTCTGGTTCAGAAGGGTCTTCTGCTCCGGGATAAGGGTGCGCCATATGCGCCTCACATCCACTTTTTCCAGTTCATCCACCGGCGTAGGAACGGGAGTGCCTTCCGGCAGGAGATCCTTCCACTTGGAGGCAAAGTCCGTCAGGTTGGTGATATTGGGTTCCCAGGGCTCTGTACCGGCAGGATACAGGGTGTCGCTACCCTCGGAGGCATAGGCGTACTCATCGGCCAGGCCACCGAAAGCATGGCCGAACTCGTGCACCAGCACCGGCACAAAGGTAGGATGGTCGCTGTTCATGATGGTAAGGCTGTTGTAGATGCCACCCCCACCGTACAGGGCGGTATTGGCCAGTACGATGATATGCTCGTAAGGAACCGTTCCGATAAGGTCTGCAATGTGCCAGACATCGGAAGTGGTGAGATAGCGGTCTGTGTAGAAAGTATCAAAGTGGCTGGAGGTGGCCGTAGAACGCCATTCTCCCTTTCGCGGAACACTGACCCCGCTTTCGGCCGAGGGTGCAAAGACGGCTCGGACGGCAAACTTGTCCCGGTTGGAAACAAAGGGTTCATGCGAGAAGAGGGCATCGGCCGCCCGGCCGGCGTCTTTGAAGAACTTGTCTTTCTCGGCCTCGGTATATCCTTCCGAAAGAATCACGATGTCAATGACCTCCCGCGGAGCATCCTTTCCAGATACCAGCCTGGCATTCAACCCATTATCGGCCATGGGGCGGATAAGGATATCGGCCGGATTGACCGGATGCTCAATACGGGCCGATACTTTCCCGTACACATCCGTCAGCGTTACCTCCACTTTCACCGGATGCTTGGGGAAAGGAACCAGAAGGGTGTTTTCAAATGCCTTCTGCGTATGCTTGGCTTCCGGGATAACCGTCCACTCCTGGAAGAGGGAGGAAAAACTGTTGGAATAGAGGCATTCGCCGGTGGCAGGGTCTGTTACCCGGATTTGTCCGTTTCCCTGAAGCAGCGGCTGGGAGAGATGGTTCCTTCTCCCGGCCCAGACCGGGGTGCGGAGCATCTTCCTCAGGTAAATGGCCTGGTGGCCGACATCCCCCACGAAGGCATAGTCCAAACGGAGGGTGGAATCTGCAAAATGGACGGAAAAAGCGTCCTGGGCCTTGAGGGAGCTCCAGGAAAGCAGGCCAATGGCCAGGGCAAGGATCACCTTTCTCATAAGCTGTCAATGTACGCCTTCATGGCAGCCTGTTTTTCATAGGCCGCGTGGAAGAGGGCCACCTGGTTGCGGGTACGGACCAGGTTGTGTTCCGGATACCGGATCTTGTAATAGGTGTCTCCGTTGATATAATCGGCAAAGAAACGCACGGCCTGCATATACGGGAACAGGCAGGCGGCGTAGGGCAGGTTCTCCTTCTCGATGGGGGTGAGGAAGGTGGCGCCTTCAATGTAACCCTTGGCGAAGGCCTCGAAGATGTCCATCCTCAGGGCCACTTTTTCAATGGCAGGGTCGTCCTCGGCCACGGTGTTGGCGGCGGTTCTCATGAAATCCCCGAAATCCGAGAACACGAAGGAAGGCATCAGCGTATCCAAATCTATGACACAGAGGACGTTGCCGTCTTTATCAAAGAGCATGTTGTTCACCTTGGTGTCGCAGTGGCAGATGCGTTTGGGAAGCTTCCCTTCCCGGTACAGGCGCTCCGCCTTGCACATTTCCTCTTCGTACTGCTGCAGGTCCTTCAGGATGGCCTGCACCTCGGGTTCTTTCATCCGGCCCGCGGCATCGGCCTGTACGGCATCCTTTAATTGGCGGGCGCGGAGCTCCATGTTGTGGAAATCCGGGATGGTTTCCCCCAAGGTGTCGGGAATATCGGCGAGCATGGCTTCAAACTGGCCGAAGGCCTTGCCGGCATAGTAGGAATACTCCGGGTTCACCGTGTCGTAGGTGTATGAGTCCTTGATGAAGACGGACACCCTCCAGTAGGTTTCCCCGTCGGTCCAATAGCTTTTTCCGGTGGCCTTGCAGGGAAGGAAGGTGAGCGTCATTCCGCCCTTTTTCCGAATATGCGCGGTGGCGCAGTCAATGTTGTGCTGCAACAGCTCCACATCCTTGAAAATGGCGTTGTTGATGCGCTGGAGCACGTAGTCATCGGCCCCGTCCGTGTACACGCGGAAGGTGTCGTTGATAAGTCCGCTGCCCAGGGGCTTGATGTCCAGGATGTTTCCTACTATGGCAAACTGTCCTGCAATGAATTGGGGATCATTCATAGTCTATTTGGCAAATGCGTAAGAGAATCCTTTAATTTTGTTCCAGGCGCCGCGGGTAAAGTCCGGGACGGCCACCGGGGCGCAGCCGTTCTCCAGGGAAATGCTGGAGAGTTCGGAAACGCAGCACCATTCGGCCAGGTCATAGACATCCATGTCCAACGGCAGACCGTTGTTCAGGCAATAAACGAGGCGGTAATCCATGATGAAATCCATGCCACCGTGGCCGCCCACTTCCTTGGCCTTGGCCACCAGTTCGGGCGTGAGAATGGGGCTCTGGTACCGGGCCATAAGGGCATCCAGTTCCTCTCCGCGGTAGGTCTTCTCTCCCTCCAGGTTCTGATAATCTACGTTTTCAGAGCCCTCGTTCCTGAGGCAGATGCCCTTGACGGGATATTTCTCGGCATAGCCGTCCGTTCCCACCAGCTGGTACATGCGGTTGTACGGACGCGGGGTCATTACGTCGTGCTCTATGAGGATGGTCTTGCCCTTTTCCGTACGCAGCATGGTCATGGTCACGTCTCCGGCCTTGAAGTCTCCTTCCATGCCGGCCGCCTTGGCGTGCCTGGGACCGTTGAAGGGATCCGTATCCATGGCCACCAGGGTGGTAAGGCGGTCTCCCCTGTGGATGTCCAGGGCCTGGCACACCGGGCCGAAACCGTGCGTGGGATAGAGGTCTCCCCTGTTCTTGCTGTTGAAATCCAGCCTCCAGTTGTTCCAGTACTCCTTCCAGAAGGGATCCAGGTTGTGGTTATAGGCCCCCTCGGCGTGGATAATTTCCCCGAATACGCCCTGCTGGGCCATCGTAAGGGCCGTGAGTTCAAAGAAGTCGTAGCAGCAGTTCTCCAGAATCATGCAGTGCTTGCGGGTGCGCTCGGATGTATTCACCAGGTTCCAGCAGGCCTGAAGGGTTTCGGCCGAGGGCACCTCAATGGCCACATGCTTGCCGTGCTCCATGGCATACAGGGCCACGGGAACGTGGTGCAGCCAGTCCGTGCAGATGTACACCAGGTCCACTTCCGGGTCTTCACAGAGGGCCTTGTAAGACTCTTCCTCTCCGCTGTAGGAATGGGCCTGCAGGCCTTTGTCATTCAGGTATTTAAGGCTGGCATCGGCCCTTTCCGGCAGGAGGTCGCAAACTGCCGCCACGTGGCATCCGGGTACAAAGCTCAGGCGCTCCACGGCGTCCGAGCCGCGCATGCCCAGCCCCACAACGCCTATGCCCACATCGGCAATGGGCTCTGCCGCAAACTGAATCATATCCTGCTGCCCGGCCGGGCGCTCCGGCACCGGGGTTTCAATGATACCGCCCGTCTTCTGGCCGCCGCAAGCCGCCAGAACCAGGACCGCTGCACATAGGGAAAGGAGCTTTTGTTTCATAAGTTTCAGTGTTTACAATACAAACTTACGAAATAATCCCTTCATTGACAAGATGGACAAAAAAAGACCGGCTCGGGAGAGTCGGTCTTTTGTAGTAACAGGTGTAACCGAATTACTCGGCAACAACCTTAAACTTGAAGGTACCCTTGATGGCCTTGTAGATCTTAACAGCGGCCTCGTACTCACCAACTTCCTTCACCTCACCGGCGAGGATGGTGATGTCCTTCTTGTCAATGTTCAGACCCTTGGCGTTGAGAGCCTCGGCGAGGTCCATGGTGGTAACGCTGCCGTAGAGCTTGCCGCTCTCGGAAACCTTTACCTTAACCTCAACGGTCTGGGCATTGATGGTGGCAGCGAGAGCCTCGGCATCGGCAACCAGCTTGGCCTCTTTGTGGGCGCGCTGGCGGAGCGTCTCGGCGTGCTGCTTCTTGACGGACTCGGTGGCCACGGTGGCAAAGCCCTGGGGCACCAGATAGTTCATAGCATAACCGGCCTTTACCTTTACAATTTCACCGGCGTAGCCCAGATTGGCTACATCTTTCTTGAGCAAAATTTCCATAAGGCAGATTATTTAAGGAGGTCAGTAACATACGGAAGAAGGGCGAGGGAGCGGGCACGCTTGATGGCCTGGGCAACCTTGCGCTGGAACTTGAGGGAAGTACCGGTGATGCGGCGAGGGAGAATCTTACCCTGCTCGTTGAGGAACTTCTTGAGGAACTCAGGA
>ONCE01000035.1 GCA_900316245.1 uncultured Bacteroidales bacterium
GCGGCAATTATCCTGTCGGCCTCAAAGTAGAATCCGGCTTCCATGAGGTCGTTGCCCGCCTTCACGGCTTCTACGGTGCCGGGCTTGTAGCCCCAGTCCGTCATCACAATGCCGCCAAAGCCCCATTCGTCGCGGAGGATGTCCTCCAGAAGGGCGTGGCTCTGCTGGGTAAAGACGCCGTTGATCTTGTTGTAGGAGCTCATAAGAGTCCAGGGATCCGATTCCCTGACCATTATCTCAAACCCCTTCAGGCTCATTTCGCGGAGCGTCCTGGGGTTCATACGGCTGTCGGAATTGAGGCGGTTCAGCTCTACGTCATTTGCCGCAAAATGCTTGGCGCTTACTCCCACGCCCTGGCTCTGGACACCGCGTACCCACGCTGCAGCCATCTTGCCGGTAAGGAAGGGGTCTTCGCTGTAATACTCAAAGTTACGGCCGCAAAGGGGATTGCGCTGAAGGTCCATTCCGGGACCAAGGACCACGTCCAGGCCGTATTCCCTCACTTCCTCTCCCACAAGGCGCCCGAAACCGGTTGCAAGGTCCTGGTTCCATGACGATGCCATTGCGGTACTGGAAGGGAAGCATGTGGCGTAGTAAGTGTTGTCGCTGCCGGGCCTGGTGGCGTCAATCCTGACGCCGGCTGTGCCATCGGCCATACCGGTGCCGGGGATTCCGAACCGCTCCATGGGACGCGTGGAGAAAGGTGCACCAGGCACCCTCACGGGGCCGCTTTCATAATTGAAGGTGTCTTCCGTGACAAATGTGGAAGCGCCGGGAACCCTGGTTCCCCAGGCGTCTCCAACCAGGAGGCCGGCCTTCTCTTCAAGGGTCATGGAGGCAAGGATTCCGTCAATATCGGTGGCCTTTTTTCCGGTGCATCCGGCAAGGAATATCAGAAAAACGATGGATGTGGTTTTAAGGTTCATAGCGTGATGGTTTTAGAGACTGGACTCCCATCCGGGATTCTGCTTTATGTTTGGATTCACGTCAAGTTCCGACTGCGGATAGGGAAGGGTTTTCTCATACGCGTCAAAACCGGCACGGCTTTCCGTGGCCGGTACGGTATAAACCCAACTGGGCTCCGTAAATGAAGACCTGTCGGCGTCAGTGTACTTGGGATTGTCGGCGGAAGGAGGCAGCGGGGTGAAGAAATAATTGTTCTTTCCCTTTTCTTTAAGAACTGCAACCATATCTAAGTCACCGTTGCGGTCCCAGCGCTTGAGGTCCTGGAAGCGATGTCCTTCAAAGCACAGTTCCAGAAGGTTTTCCTTGATGATGGTGGGCATATCAAGGGCACCGGCGTGGGGAGCCTTGGCTCTGTCGCGGATCTCATTGAAATAGCCAAGGGCGGCAGGGCTTCCGGTCTTGAAACCGGCTTCTGCTGCAAGAAGCAGCACCTCTGCGTAACGGATGTCGGGGAAGTTAGCCGAATAGCCGTGGTCACCGGAGAAAAGGATGTTCTTTGAACGGGAAATGTTCTTGATCTTCCACCAGCCGCAATGCTCAAAGAGGTTGCAGGCGGTTCCGGCCCAGGCTCCTACGTCGGAGTGCATCTTGTCGTTGGAGATGATGGTGTTGTTGAGCCGGTAGCCCTCCTTCCCTTCCACCTCCACAAAAGCATCGGCCAGTTTCTGGGTGGGATTGAAGAAACCCCAGCCCACGGGCATCTCGCAGAAGGGGTGGTCGTCTCCGAAATAGGCATCCCACTTGGCCTGGTCGTAAATCATAAACCCTTCGTTCACGTTCATACCAAAAATCCAGTCGTTGTTGCAGCCGAAGGCGTTGATGTCAAACATAAAGCCATTCTGCGCGTCCAATATGGAATTGTTTGAAAGAAGGTACTCGCTGGAATAATTGCTGTCAATTGAGAATAGGTCTTCATACTCTTCACCGGTGGCAAGAGCGTACAGATGTGAGCCGATTACAGACTCCAGCTGCTGCAGCGCAAGGTCGTATTTGCCTTCCCACATGTAAACCTTGCCAAGAAGGGCCTCGGCGGTTTGTTTTGTGGGCCTGA
>ONCE01000032.1 GCA_900316245.1 uncultured Bacteroidales bacterium
ACGGAGAGCTGCTATCTTCTGCTCATCTTCTTCCAGCCTCCTTAGCCCGGCACGAATCACCTCGCTGGCGTTCGTGTAACGGCCGCCAAGAACGCTGGCTTGGATAAATTCGTCAAAATGAGACCCTAATGCGACAGTAGTTGTTTTCATTTCTATCAGTATTTGCAACAAAGATAAGAAATATTCTTATATGGCGCATCATCCAGAATACTGAATTTGGTGCCCGGACGGTTGTTATTTTGGCACGCGGACACGAAAAGGGGGTGTCTGGTGTCCGGGCGAGAGGGAGAAGGGATTTTTCGTATATTTGCGACAATAATTTCCGAGACAACCTGAAAACTATTTTATAAAATAAAAAAACATTCCTGATTCTTCTTGCGCTGGGGAGCAGTATCATTATCAAGGCGATCAGGGCCGCAATTTACCATAGGTAGGCCTGGCACTTAACATCCTTACGCACAACGCGTACATACACTGTGGTGAAGAGAATTATTTTATAGAAAATTGTTATATTTGTGGGAAAATTCTAACTATTACCACAAATGCAGGAACAAGAAGGCAAATACATCTTCGGTGTAGTGAAGGTGGGAGACAAGGGACAGATCGTGATCCCCAAGGATGCTCGCAAGATTTATGACATCAAACCGGGAGACGCGCTGCTCATGCTGGGAGACCAGAAAGGCATCGCCCTCCTCAAGACGGAAATATTCCAAAGTGCCATTGACCAGGCCATGGAGGGCCTTACCAAATGAGAAAGCACTGGCTGGACAATCTGCGCTGGGTGACCGTTCTGTTGGTTCTGTTTTACCACGTTATCTACTTCTATAACAACAAAGGAGTGTTTGGCGGTATCGGCGGTTTTGGCCCGTATCCTGAGTATCCCCAGTATCAGGATGTAGTCATGTACATCCTGTATCCCTGGTTCATGCCGCTGCTGTTCCTGCTGGCGGGCGTGAGCGCGCGGTATGCGCTGGAAAAGTACGACGCCAGGACCTGGTTCAAGGCCCGCACCCGGAAACTGCTGGTGCCCGCTACCATCGGCCTGTTCGTGTTCCAATGGATGGTGGGATACTACAATACCCTCGTGGCGGGCCGGGAAGCAATGTTCGAAGGGATGCCCGGCGTTGCGAAATATGTGATGATGGCCATCTCCGGCATCGGCCCGCTGTGGTTCATCCAGGACCTGTGGGTTTTCTCCCTGATCCTTCTGCTGGTGCGCAAACTGGACGGGAAGAATAAACTGTATGAGGCCTGCGGCAGGCTCTTTGGCGGGAAGAACGGGATCGTCTGGACCATCCTGCTGGGCGTACTCTTTTGGGCGGCCGAGCAGCTGATCATCCAGCATCCCCGGCCGGAGTCGGCGGACGGGCTGTACAACCTGTACAAGCCTATGTTCTATTTTGTTCCGTTCCTGATGGGCTACTTTATCTTCGCGCGTGACGAGGTGCAGGAGCAATTGGGAAAGAACTGGATTCCGCTGCTCGCCTGTGCGGTGGTGGCCGGCGCTGTGCTCATCGGCACTACCTTCGGGCAGGACAACACCTCGCCGCAGTACCTGGGCAGTCCGCTGAACTGTATCTACGGCTGGCTGGCCTGTCTGGCGATGATGGCCTGGTTCCAGGCGAAGTTCGACCGGACATCGGCCTTTGCCGGATATATGACCCGCTCCAGCTTCGGCTTCTATATCCTGCACTATCTGGTCATTGCCAGCTTTGGCTATACGATGAAGGAATGTACAAACCTCCCTGCCTGGGCGATGTATGCCATCCTCACGTTCGCGGTCTTCACCGTTACCCCGCTGCTGTACGAAGCGCTCAAGCGGCCTCCTTTCATCCGCTGGGCGGTGCTGGGTGAGAAACGCTGACGTCACCCGGGGATTTATATGGGTATTTTGCTTATTTTTTTGAATAATCCAAGGAAATAATACCTATATTTGTACTGCGAATAACCACATTAACACAATATTTTAACCAATTAACTGCCTTATGAAAAGTTTCTTTAAAACTCTTCTCATCTGCACTTTTGCCATCGGCCTATTTGCGGCCTGTACAAAAGGAGCAGACAACACTGAGCTGAAGAACAAAGTCGACGCCATCAGCGCAGAGTTAAACACGCTCAAGGCACAGCAGCAGGCTATGCAAACTGTGATTGAAGCATGGAAGGCTGGCGGCTACGTCCAGAGCATAGACAACTCTGTTCCCGGCCAGCACACCATCACTTTCTATGGTGAGAACGGAAAGACCGTCGTCATCTATGACGGTCAGGATGGATATGACGGTCAGGATGGAGACACCTTCTTCAAGAATGTCGTCACCACCGAGGATGGCGTTACGTTCACCCTTGCCGACGAGACCTCCTTCACCATTCCTTTTGTCAAGGCCTTCAAGCTGGTCATTGAGAATCCCAGCGCGGAAGTCGAGGCCGGCCAGGTCGTGAATTTCCCTTATGAGGTGAAAAACGCCAATGCTTCCACCACAGTGGAGGTTTTCGCAAGCGGCAACTACCAGGCTGTGGTGAATGCTGCCGAAAAGAAGATTGTCGTCACTGCACCTGATCCCGCCACTTCCGGCAGCGTCCTGGCATGGGCCCAGAATGAGGAAGGCCTCTTCTCCATGCGCAAGATCAGCTTCATCGTCAAGGCCGATGTGGAGATCAAGACCCAGGTAGAAGACTACCAGGGTATCTCCGTGAAAGGCGGCGAGGTTACGGTAAAACTGGTCTCGAACGTGGATATCAAAGTCGCCAGTCCCGAGGTAGACTGGGTCCAGGCAGCTCTCACCAAGGCTAACTATACGCTTTCTCTCACCCTGGCCGAGAATACCACCGGTGAACCCCGTGAGACGACCATCAAGATTCTCCGTGCCGATAACGACGCCCAGGTCCAGGAAATCAAGATCATCCAGCTGGGTGAAGATAAGGAACCGGGGCCCCTGGACAGCAATGTGAAGTGGACCATCGTAGAGTCTGCCTATGACAAGGTTACCACACCTCAAGACGGTCCCAATGTCCTCAATGTGACTTACGGCGGAGAGAAATACACGAATGTGGACCACGTGAAGCTGGGCACTGCCAAGAAGCCTGGCAAGATCACCCTGACGCTTCCTGCGGGTACGGTTTGCGTGTCCTTCTGGGCCGTTGGCTGGAAAGGATATGACGGTCTCCTGAAGATCACGGAACTGGGAAAGACCATCACGGCTCCCAAGGACGACGGCATGTCCGGTATGGATTTCAATATTAGCGTTTCCGACGAAGACAAGTTCTGGGTTGAGCTGCCTCAGGCGCTTGCCGAAGATACGGTTGTCAACGTGGAAACCGTCCTGGACGGAACCGCTCCTGCAGGTCTCCGTGTCACGCTCTTCGGCATCATGGCCTATGACAAGAAGCCTGTGAAGAAGATGACTGTTGCCGATATCAAGGCACTGTGCACCAGCAAGACGAAAGTGAATTTTGAAGGAGACTTTAACGGGATGTATGTGAATTATGTCCTGGGCAACCAGCATATCTATCTGGAAGATGCAACAGGCGCCATCCGCTTCTATCTTGGTTCCGGCAATACCCTTAAAGTGGGCACCAAACTTTCCGGAAAGATCAGCGGATCCTGCCTGCTGGATGATAGCAATCGTCCTCAGATTGCTACGCTGGACTGGTGGACCAGTGGTAAGAAGGAGGATGACATGCAGGCCGAGATGCCTCAGCCGATGACCGGTACCCTCGCCGAGTTCACCGCCATGGATATCAAAGACATCATCTTCCGTCGCGTGAAACTGGAGAATGTGGTTCTGGGAAGCACCGTCTCGGCCAAGGGTCAGAGCATCACCATCACGGACGATACGGGTTCCTATACACTTTATATTAACTGTGAGTTGGGCGGCAATCAGGTCCCTCAGGGTTATAAGGTTTCCGGCACCGGCACCTTCGACCTGAACGGTGGCAAGGCCTGCATTAAACTGCACAGTCTCGCCGACGTCACCAGCACAACTCCTCCGAATTCTTAGTCCGGGGATTCCATAATAAGAGAGGCCTGAACCACTTGGTTCAGGCCTCTTTTTGTTGCTGTGTGCCTTGGGCGGTGCTGGGTGAGAAACGCTGACGTCAGTCGAACATTACCCGGGGATTCATCTGGGAGGGGCTGCGCCATTCGATGCCGTGCTTGGCAAGGACGGTTCTCTTCACGGGCCAGTAGGCGTGGCAGAAACCCATGCAGCGCGGCTCGCCGGCCATGCGCCGGTCCACTTCCTTTTCCACCTCGTAGATGTTGGCCTCCCACTCCGGGCTGCGTTCCACGGGGTCGAACCTGAGGTGGCCGCCGGTGTAGTCCAGCCACCAGTCGGTGTCTACCTTCGGGTCAATGTAGAGTTCCAGCTGCTTCCGGAGCTTGTCGGCCTCTGCTACGCCCAGGAAACGTTCCTGGTCATACTGGTCGTCTTCGGCTGTGCGGGCTTCTTCGGCCCGCTTGCGCAGCTGCAGGAACTCCAGGCACAGGCGCGGCACATCCCGCTGCTCCAGCAGGTCTTCCAGGAAGATGGCGTCGCAGCACACCACGATGCCCGTGGCGTCAATGAACTGGCTCTTCTGGAGGGGGAGCCGGTTGCACAGGATATCCAGCATCTCCTTTGCCAGAGGGATGTTCTTCCACACGGGGGCGCCTTCTTCCTCCCGGTTGGCCCGCATCTGTCCGATGAGCGCAATGACTCTGTCTACGCAGGCCTCTTCATTTTTGTACCTCATGCGGTAAAGATACGAAGATTTCCCGATATGCGACGTCTATCCAATACTCGGCCCGTGTATGTACAGCTGAAACATCCCCAGCCGATGTACGTACATCTGCGGGGCGTGGCACTTGGTTGGAAAGCAAAAAAGAATTACCATTTCTCGTAGTGGATGTTCGCCGGCTTCCATTTATCTTTGGGTTTATCCTCACCGGCCGGATAGCCGATGGGGACAATGCAGTAAGGCTTTACCTCTTCGGGGAGGCCGAGTGCTTCAATGGTGGGATTCATCCGCACATCGTAGGGATAGCAGGCCGTCCAGACGGCTCCGAGTCCCAGGGCCTCGACCGCCAGCAGAAGGTTCTCCGTAGCAGCGGCGCAGTCGGCCGTCCAGTTTCCGTTGGGCTGGCCGTCATCCTTTGTGGTGACGCCGCACACTACGATGGCTACGGGAGCCTGGGCAATCATCTTGTTAAAGCCTACAGCCAGTTTTTCCTTGGTGGCCTCATCGCGGACCACCACAAAGCGCCAGGGCTGGAGGTTCACGCCGGAAGGGGCTGCCATGGCCGCCTTGAGAATGGTTTCTACCTGTTCCGGGGTTACGTCCTGTTCCGTATAAGAACGAACGCTCTTGCGGGAGAGGATGTTGTCAAGGACGGCCCTGCTGTTGTCCTGGGCACCGGGATTGTTTGCGCAACTCATCATGGTAAGTGCTGCTATTAAAAAAGTGATTATCTGTTTCATCGTATTTTATACATTTAGTATTTCATGAGAATCTACGATTTATCTAATTCTCAAAGGTAATCATTATTCTTCAGACCCTCCATAGAAGACGCTATTTTATAACCAACCGGTGGGGTGTCGGGCATTTGGGATACACGCAATATACTGATAATTAACGCTTTATGAAATACATTTCTGCCCGAGGTCGGCATTTTAAGGTTCTTCGTCACTTTCGGTGCACGTTTAGCCCGTTTTGGCTCGGATCATTTTAACCATCAACAAGTGGTTGCCAGCCCGTCCATACATGGAGCGTTTCAGGGCTTTAAGCTTGTTGTTTTTC
>ONCE01000001.1 GCA_900316245.1 uncultured Bacteroidales bacterium
AGGTACAAAAGATTGTAAAAGGAGGACCTGTACCCTAGGGGACAGTCCTCCTTTATCATTAATACTAAGGTATATGCTTACACTGAAACTCCTCCGCGATAATCCGGAGTTTGTTATCAAGAAGCTGGCTGTCAAGAACTTTGACGCCCGCGCCATTGTGGAGAATGTAATCGCCCTGGACGATAAGCGCAAGGCCCTGCAGACCGAGAGCGACGCCCTGCTGGCAGAGCAGAAAAAGGCTGCCGCCGCCATCGGCCAGCTGATGAAGGAAGGCAAGAAGGCCGATGCCGAAGCCGCCAAGGCTCAGGTAGGAACCCTGAAGGAGCGCTCCAACGCTCTCCTCAAGGAGGCCGATGAGACCATCGAGCAGCTGCAGAACCAGCTGGTGCTCCTTCCCAACATCCCCTGCGACCTGGTCCCCGAAGGAAAGGGCGCCGAGGACAACCTGGTGGTGAAGATGGGCGGTCCCGAGGTAAACCTCCCGGAAAATGCCCTCCCGCACTGGGAACTGGCCAAGAAGTACGACATCATCGACTTCGACCTGGGTGTCAAGATTACCGGCGCCGGTTTCCCTGTATATAAAGGTAAGGGTGCCAAACTTCAGCGCGCCCTCATCAACTACTTCCTGGACCGCAACACCGCAGCCGGTTACAAGGAAGTGGAGCCTCCCGTGATGGTAAATGCCGCTTCCGGTTTCGGTACCGGTCAGCTGCCGGACAAGGAAGGCCAGATGTACCACGCCAACCTGGACGATTTCTATATGGTTCCTACCGCCGAGGTCCCCGTTACCAACATTTTCCGTGACGTGATCCTGAGCGCAGACCAGTTCCCCCAGAAGCTTACCGCTTACACGCCCTGCTTCCGCCGCGAGGCCGGTTCCTACGGCAAGGACGTGCGCGGTCTCAACCGCCTGCACCAGTTTGACAAGGTGGAGATTGTGCGTGTAGAGAAGCCCGAGAACAGCTACGCCGCCCTGGACGAGATGGTAGCCCACGTGGAGAGCCTGGTGAACGAGCTGGGCCTGAAGTACCGTATCCTTCGCCTCTGCGGCGGTGATATGAGCTTCACCAGCGCCATCACCTACGACTTCGAGCTCTGGAGCGCCGCTCAGGGCCGCTGGCTGGAGATTTCTTCCGTGTCCAACTTCGAGAGCTACCAGGCCAACCGACTCAAGTGCCGCTATAAGGATGAAGACGGCAAGATGCAGCTGGTCCACACGCTCAACGGCAGTTCCCTGGCCCTGCCCCGCGTAGTGGCCGCCCTGCTGGAAGACAACCAGAAAGACGGATACATCGAGATTCCCGCCTGTCTCCGTCCTTACACCGGTTTTGACCGGATTGACTAATTACTTTGAATGTAATTCCGCCACTTTTCGATGAGGGCGGACATATCTTCCGGGAGAGGGACTTCGAAATGAAGTCTCTCTCCTGTTTTTGGATGGGTGAAGCCCAGGGTGCGGGCGTGGAGGGCCTGCCTGGGGCAGATGGCAAAGCAGTTCTGGATAAACTGCTTGTATTTGGCGTAGATGGTGCCCTGGCGGATTTCGGAGCCGCCGTATCTTTCGTCGTTGAAGAGGGGATGGCCGATGGACGACATATGCACGCGGATCTGGTGCGTACGGCCGGTCTCCAGGCGGCATTCCACCACGGTGATGAAGCCGAAGCGCTCCAGCACGCGCCAGTGCGTCACGGCCCATTTGCCTTTCTCCGGATCGTCGTACACGCGGAAGCGCAGGCGGTCGTTGGGGTCCCGGCCGATGGTGCCCTCGATGGTGCCTTCGTCCTCGGTAATGTTGCCCCACACCACCGCCGTGTAGATGCGGTCTATGGAATGGACAAAGAATTGGTCGGCCAGGTTGAGCTGGGCCGAAGGATTCTTGGCCACCACCAGAAGACCGCTGGTGTCTTTGTCGATGCGGTGCACCAGTACGCCCATCCGCTCGTCCTCCACGTCGGGGGAGAGGTTCAGGTAATACGCCAGGGCATTGACCAGCGTCCCGTTGTAGTTGCCGTGCCCGGGGTGCACCACCATCCCGGCGGGCTTGTTAACCACCAGCACGTCATCGTCTTCGTAGACTATGTCCAGGGGAATGTTCTCCGGAAGAATCTCCGTACCGCGTCGCTCGTAGGGCATTACGAACTTGACCACGTCCAGGGGGCGGACGATATAGTTGGCCTTGACCACCTTGTCATTGACCAGCACATAGCCCAGCTTGATGGCCTGCTGCACCCGGTTGCGGGAGGTGTCTTCCTGATGGTCGGCTATATATTTGTCTATCCGGACCGGCTCCTGACCTCTGTCCACAACCATCCTGAAATGTTCAAACATTTCGTCGGAAGATGCCCGATCGGTGTCGGGCATGACGTCATAGTCATCCCCGGCTTGACCGGGGATCTCTACCTTTTTGAGAAGGTCTTCGGACATTATTTGTTGGCGGGGAGTTTGGTCTGGTCCAGGGTGAGGGCAAAGTTGACGTTGGCCCCCAGGGAACGGCCGGCTCCAGCCGGATCCTGCTTATAGACCACGGCGTTCATAGAGTCTGCGTAGGTTTTGATATCGGGGTCGAACGTAATCTTACCCACGTTGAGGAAACGCTCGTGAATGGCGTCGATGGCGTTGACGTACTTCATTCCGGTGAGCTTGGGAACCGTGGTCTGGTTGTCCTGGGCGCCCACGCCCACAATGAGGTCTATGACCGAACCGCTCACCACCAGGTCTCCGGCGGCCACTTCCAGTCCTTCACAGCTCTGACCCAGCACATTGTTGGTGGCTATGTCTTTCACATAGTTGAGACGGCCCAGGTTGAGACCGCGGTTGCGGAGTTCGGACCGGGCTTCCGTAACGGAATAACCGAAGAGGTTGGGCATCACCACCTTGCGGGGTATCACCGAGTTGATGGTGAGGAAGATGCTGCGGCCCTTCTTGACCGTGGCACCGGCCTTGGGCTGCTGGCGGTAGACCACGCCGCCGGCCAGACGCCGCACAAACACGGAGTCCACTACCTTCACGGTCACGTGCGAACGGGAAGCCAGTTCCTGTGCCTGGGGAACGGTGAGGTTGGCAAAGTCCGGGGTCTTGACCACCTGTCCGTGGCGGGTGATGATGTTCAGGGCCCAAGCGGCCAGAATACCCAGTGCCAGTACAAAGGCCAATCCCAGAAAGAGGTTCTTCCAAATCCACCTCTCTTTCTTTACTATCGCTTTGGCTTTAGCGGCGTTGATTTTTGAAGCCATAAACTCAGTTCTAGATTATCTCTGCGAAGATACGAAAAATATTTATACCTTTGCGTTGGTGAAAAGACAAACCCTCATATTCGGGGCCCTCACACTGGCCTTCGCCCTGCTGATGAGCCTTCCCTGGCTGGTTCCTCACGTGGGCTGGCTGGCGCTTGTTGGCTTTCTTCCTCTCCTGATCCTGGAGCGGCTGGCCACGGAGTACAAAGTGAAGCACTTCTGGTGGTGGCATTATGGCGCGTTCGTGCTCTGGAATGCCGCAACCACCTGGTGGGTGGGAGGTGCCACCGTAGGGGGAGCCGTCTTTGCCATCCTGGCCAACGCCCTGCAGATGAGCGTGGTCTTTGGGGCCTTCCGCTGGGTCAAGCGCCGCACCCGGGGCGTGCTGCCCTACGTGTTCCTGGCCGCCGCCTGGATAGCGTGGGAGCGGTATTACCTCACGGTGGCGGAGATTTCCTGGCCCTGGCTGGTGCTGGGCAATGCCTTTGCCGACACCACCGGCCTCATCCAGTGGTACGAGATTCTGGGCACTCTGGGCGGTTCGCTGTGGGTTTGGGTTAGCAACCTGAGCCTCTTCGGCCTGATGGTGGCCCTGTCCGATGGCCGCGTGGCTAATTGGAATGCCAAGGCCCGCGTAGCAGCCCTGGGAGGAACGCTCCTGGCCCTTTTCGGGCCGATGGTCTGGTCTGCCTTTGAAAAGCCGGAACCCTCCGAGCCCACCTTGAAGGTGGTCATCGGCCAGCCCAACTATGACCCTTACGAGAAATTCCAGTCCCTCTCCCGCGCGGATCAGGACAAGCGCTATCTGGCTTTAATAGAACAGGCCGATTGGACCTCCGATGAGCCCACCCTGGTGCTGGCTCCCGAGACCTTCACTTCGCGCGTGTTCACGGACCGGGTCCTGGAGCACGAGACCTTCCTCCGCTTCCAGCAGTTCCTGAGGAAGCATCCGCAGGCCACCTTCCTGTATGGCGCCTCCACCATTGAACGCCTCTTTTCTTATGCCAGGCCTCACGACTGCGCCTATGACCTGGGCCAGGAAGCCGACGGCAAGCACCTGTGGGCGCTCACGCACAATTCGGCCTTCGTGACCGATACCGCCGGCGTGTATCAGATGTACCACAAGTCTAAACTGGTGGTGGGCACGGAACTCACGCCCTATCCCAAGGTGTTTATCCCGCTGGAGAACCTCCTGGGTGGCAATCTGATGGCCAAGGATGTGGGACAGAAAGAGATTTCCTGCCTGACGATGAAATCCCCGAACGGGAATCTTCCCATCGGCACGGCCATTTGTTACGAATCCGTCTACGGTGAATTCTGCACGGGCTATGTGCGAAAAGGTGCGCAGCTGCTGGCGGTCATCACCAACGATGCCTGGTGGGGCAACACCCCCGGTTACCGGCAGCACCTCAATTACAGCCGCCTGCGGGCCATCGAGACCCGCCGCTGGGTGGCCCGCTGCGCCAATACGGGCATATCGGCCTTCATCAGCCCTGATGGTAAAATCGTAGACCGCACCCCCTGGTGGGAGCCCGCCCTCCTCGAAGGCCGCGTGGGACTCTCCACCGAGCAGACCTTCTTCGTACGCTATGGGGATGTTGTAGGCCGCACCTCCGTCTTCCTCTTCCTCCTCCTCCTCGCCGCCGCCCTCTTCAGAGGCTCCACTCGGAAACAATAATTCTATATTTTGGATGGGTGCCCTTCAAGGAGAGCCTCCTGAAGGTACGGACCTTCGGTCCTATCCCTCCCACCGCTTCGCGGCGGGCCCCTCTCCCATACTGGGAGATCCCCACCCTTTCCCCCTATAGTCCCCCAGGGGACATCTGCCCTTACGGGGGCCATGGGCGGCTACGCCTTCAGGAGGCTCTCCCTGAAGGGCACTACTTCTTTCCGGAAGATGTTTTTCTAGAAAAGTGTAGGATGATTCTCTTCTAATTCAGAGAGAACCTTGGACATAATGGCTTCGCGGAAGAGCGTGGCCTTGGCGTGGACCTTGAAACGGGAACAATACTCGTCAATGGCTGCCAGTTCACTGTCATTAAAATAGAGCATATAGCGATTCTTCCGGAGAAGCATCTCCTTCTGCTTCTCCAGGTACGCGGGATCTACCCCCGGTATGCTCTTTTTCTTCCGCGGCATGACGGTCACAAAGATAACGAATTATTTCAAGAGTTGCACATAACGGTGCTGCACAATGCCTTTGCGGTCCAGTTCTATCACGAACGGTAACACGGAAAGGTCAAAATGGTCCAGCAGTTCGTTGGCCATTTCGGGCTTGTCGCTGTACAGGGCGTCCATATCTATGAGCAGGACCTTGGCCTTCCGGTTTTCCTGGACAATGGTGTCCACGGCTCCCAGGAGTTCCTTGCAGGCGGAGCAACTGGGGGTGTAGAATACTATAAAGGTAGGATTGCCTTTGAGCTTGCGGAACTTGAACGTGCCCTCCTTGCGGGCTTTCCGGAACAGGCCGGGCTTGCGCCTCAGGACGCCGTCGGCGGAAAGGTCCGGGACCTCTGAACCTACCGGGGTGCGATTGGCCAGGGCCACCATCAGTTCTCCGAGGGAAGTGATCTGGGCCTTGTCGGCCTCGGTATTCCAAATCTCGGGCTGCTCTATGTACTTCTGGATGAAGGGGACACTGGCGTCCCGGTACACCTCCGTCCGCTGGGAGAAGAGGTAGTACAGCAGGTCTCCGAAGGTTTGCTTGTAGGCGTTGACGTCTCCTTCTCCGAAGGTCCTCTGGGCCATATAATCGGCCACGGACATTACGTCGGAAACTTTGAGGGTATCTCCGTAGGCGGAGAAGAGCTGCTGCAGGCGCTCCATTTCCCCTTCTTCGCCATAGATGTAATCTTCCTTGGAGAATTCCCGGTTGAGGAGGATTTCCAGGGCCGATGTATCCAGCCCGCGGCCCACGATTTCGCCGCCGCCATTCACCAGGAACATCCGGGGCGTCTGAAGGACGCCGTAGAGAATCTGCCAGTCCGAACTGACGGCGGGATCCCAGAGATGGGTGACGCCTTCAAAGTTCTCGCGGTAGGCGGCCCATTCTTGGGCCGATGCCCCTACATAGATGGCGTAAACGGTGATGGGATACTTTTCGGAGGCCACCAGTTTCTGCAGTTTGGGGGTTTCCCGCTTGCAGGTGGCGCAGCCGGTGTCGTAGAAATACAGGACGGAGTACGTGTCCTTGGCCGGGATGCGCAGCGTGGTGCTGTCCGGGGCAAAGAGCGTAAGGGCCGGTGCCGGGCAGCCGATGAGGGAAGACTCGTTGAACTTTACGTAAATCTGCGCGTTCAGAAGGTCCTCGTCCGTTTTCATCTTGACGTCTCCGGAGAGGAACCACTTGCGGGCCACGTGGACGGCCACGGCATCGTCTCCCATAATCTTGGACTTGAGATAGTGGTCGTAAATCTTGAGAGCCGTATACTGCCGCACCAGGGAGTCCTGGCAGGTTTCAATGAGGAAATCGCATTCTTCGTTCTGCACGGCGGCCGGTTCGCCGGCCAGGGCAATGAAATACTGGTCCAGCTTGGCCCCCAGTTCCGGATAGGGCTGTTGGGCAAAGGCCCCCAGGCCCAGCAGCAGGGCAGACAGGCTTAGCAGAAGCTTTCTCATAAGACCACGCCCTCCGGAACAAAGGTGGAGAGGTCTCCGCCGTGACGCAGGATGTCCCGCACGGCCGAGGAGCTGATGTGCGCAAACTCCTGGGCGGTAGGGATGATGATGGTCTCGATCTCCGGGGCCAGGCGGCGGTTGGCGTCTGCGATGGAACGCTCCGTCTCGAAGTCGATCATATTGCGGACACCCCTCACAATGTGGTGGATGCCCATCTGGCGGCAGGCTTCGATGGTGAGGTTTTCGTACTGGGTAATGGAAACGCCTTCCATCCCTTGGGTGGCCTGCCGGATAATGTCCAGGCGCTTTTCCATAGAGAAAAAGCCCGGTTTGTCCTGGTTGATACCTACGGCCACCACTACCTCGTCAAACATGGTGAGGGCGCGCCTTAGGATATTCAGATGGCCGGCCGTAAACGGGTCAAAAGAGCCGGGGAAAAGTGCAACGTGTTTCATAACTGCCAGTCTATGGGCTCGAGGCCCTCGGATTGAAGAATTTGATTGGTCTTGGAAAAATGCCGGCACCCGAAGAAGGCTCCCCGGGCCAGCGGAGAAGGATGGGCCGCCAGCAGCACGTGGTGCCGCGTGGTGTCAATGAGGGCCGATTTTTCCTGCGCATACCGGCCCCACAGCAGGAAGACGAGGCCGCTGCGCTCCGCCGACAGGTAGCGGATGACGGCATCGGTGAACTCCTGCCAGCCGATGCGGCTGTGGGAGGTGGGCATACCGGCCAACACGGTGAGGACGCTGTTGAGGAGCAGCACTCCCTGCCGGGCCCAGGGCTCCAGGTTGGTGGCTCCACTCATCCGGACACCCAGGTCGCTCTCAATCTCCTTGAAGATGTTCTTGAGGGAGGGGGGCGCCAGGATGCCGTCCGGAACCGAGAAGGAGAGGCCCATGGCCTGTCCGGGTCCGTGGTAGGGATCCTGCCCCAGGATCACGACCTTGACTTTGTCTACGGGCGTAAGGTCGAAGGCGTGGAAAATCTGGCTTCCGGGCGGGTATATGACCTTCCCTTCGGCCTTTTCCTGATGCAGAAAGCGCACCAGCTGCTCAAAGTACGGTTTCCCGAACTCCGGCGCCAGTGCGTCTTTCCAACTTTGTTCGATTTTTACGTCCATGCCTTTTCGTCATGCCCGGCTCCGACCGGGCATCTAAAAGATGAAGTTGATAACGTCTGCTATCGTTTTCACATAGACAAAGATAAGTCCTTTTATGTAAATTTCCTTGATATCTTCTACATCTTTTCGGTTTTCTTCCGAAATCACGATGGTGTGGACGCCGGCCCGTTTGGCCGCCAGGATCTTCTCCTTGATGCCACCCACCGGCAGCACGCGGCCGCGGAGGGTCATCTCGCCGGTCATGGCTATGCCCTTCTTGGGCGCCTGGCCGCGCAGGGCGCTCACCATTGAACTGACCATCGTAATGCCGGCCGAAGGACCGTCCTTGGGCGTGGCGCCTTCCGGCACGTGCAGGTGGATGTCCTTCTTCATAAACTCCTCGGTGGTGATGCCGGCCAGTTCGGGATGGGCCTTGATGTACTGCCAGGCAATCTGGGCGCTTTCCTTCATCACGTCTCCCAGGTTACCGGTCATGGACAGGTTGCCCTTGCCGTCCGAAACCTGGCTTTCCACAAAGAGGACTTCTCCTCCCATCTCGGTCCAGGCCAGGCCGGTTACCACGCCTACGCCTTCGTTGCCGGCCACATCGTCGTGGAAGGCGGTGGGCAGGCCCAGGTACTCGCGCAGGTGCTCCGGGCCAATGGTGCGGGGGAACTCCTGCTCCATGGCCATCTTCTTGGCCGTCACGCGGGCTATCTTGGCAATCTGCTTCTCCAGGCCGCGGACACCGCTCTCGTGGGTGTACTTGTCTACAATCTCCTTGAGGGCTTCGTCGGAGATGGAGAGTTCATCGGCCCTCAAGCCGTGCTCCGTGAGCTGCTTGGGAACCAGGTACTGGTGGGCAATCTGGAGCTTTTCTTCGGCCAGATAACCGGACACGTTGATCATCTCCATACGGTCCTTGAGGGCCGGCTGGATGGTGCCAATTCCGTTGGCCGTGGTGATGAACAGGACGTTGGAGAGGTCGTAGTCGATGTCCAGGTAGTTGTCGTGGAAGGTGCTGTTCTGCTCGGGGTCCAGGGCTTCCAGCAGGGCGCTGGACGGGTCTCCCTTGAAGTCCGAAGCCAGTTTGTCAATCTCGTCCAGGACTATTACCGGATTGGAGGTGCCGGCACGCTGGATACCGCTGAGGATACGGCCCGGAAGCGCTCCTACATAGGTTTTGCGGTGGCCTCTGATCTCTGCCTCGTCGTGCATACCGCCCAGCGAGATGCGGATATATTTTCTGCCCAGGGCCCTTGCGATGGACTTGCCCAGGGAGGTCTTGCCCACTCCGGGAGGGCCCCACAGGCACAGGATGGGCGATTTCATATTGCCCTTGAGTTTCAGGACAGCCAGGTACTCGATGATACGGTCCTTGACCTGGTCCAGGCCAAAGTGGTCCTGGTCCAGCACTTCCTGGGCGTGGGCCAGATCCAGGTTGTCGTCCGACATCTCTCCCCAGGGGAGGTCCAGCATAAACTGGATGTACGCAAACTGGATGCTGTAGTCCGGAGAGGTGGGGTTGTACTTCTCCAGGCGGGCCATTTCCTTGTCAAAGATGGCGCGGACTTCCTTGGACCACTTCTTTTCATCGGCCCTTCTGCGCATCTTTTCAAACTCTTCTCCCTCGTCCATACCCAGCTCTTCCTGGATGGTGCGGAGCTGGTTGTTGAGGTAGTACTCTCTCTGCTGCTGGTCTATGTCCGTCTTGACCTTCTGGTTGATCTCCTGCTTGATCTGCAGGAGCTGGGTCTGGGCGTCCAGCACCCGGAGGAGGGACATACCGCGCTCGTGGATGTCCGTGATGGACAGCAGGGCGGTGCGCTCCTGGAAGTTCTCCACCTCGATGGTGGTGGCAATGAAGTTGACCAGGAAGTGGAAGTTCTCTATGCTGCGGAGGGCGCCGATGGCTTCCTTGGGAGCAAACGAAGAGGACTTCACTACCATAGCGGCCTTTTCCTTCAGGGATTCGGCCAGGACGCGAAGTTCCCGCTCGTCGATTCCGGTGGGAACCGACTCCTCCAGGTACGTCACGCGGGCCATCATATAAGGGTCGTAGCTGATGACGCTCTCCAGGGCGGCGAGCTGCGAACCCTGCAGGATGGCGGTTACGCTGCCGTCGGGCATCTCCAGCGTCTTGATGAGCTTACAGACGGTGCCGTGGCTGCAGAGGTCTGCCTCCGTGGGTTCTTCTACGGAAATATCGGCCTGGGGAATGGCCACCAGCCAGCCGGTTCCGGACTCTACGTCGGACACCAGCTTGATGCTCTTTTCCCGCCCCACGGTAACGGGGAAGACCGTTCCCGGGAAGATGACGGCGTTGCGCAGGGGCAGCACCGGCAGGGCAGGGGGGAGCTGGGAAGTGTCCACTTTCATGGATGCGGCTTCTCCCACCACAGGCATAATGTTAACTTCGACGCCGGCGGGCGTATTCATATTGTCTAAAAAATCAATCATATCTGCCAAAATGTCATACTTTGGGGCACAATTTGCCCGGTCCCTTATATGGTCAATCTTTGTGCCAAAGAAAGATGCTGACAGGAAAAAGATTTTTGGGCCTAACATTTTGAAATCTCAAAAATTAAGTCTAATTTTGCCAAGTTTTTCCGCTAGAGTAAAAACTAAATTTTTAAACTATAAAAACTATGACTAAGGCAGAGATTGTAAACGAAGTAGCAAAGACTACAGGTTTTGAGAAGGCTCAGGTATTGGCCGTAATTGAAGAATTCACCAACGTGGTTAAGGGTTCCCTTATTGCTGGCACCCCCGTGTATATGCGTGGCTTCGGTAGCTTCATCATCAAGCACCGCGCTCAGAAGGCCGCCCGCAACATCACCCGCAAGACCACGATGACCATTCCGGCTCACGATATCCCCGCTTTCAAGCCCGCCAAGAGCTTCGTAAATGCTGTCAAGGAGAAATAAACCTTTAATTTTTTTATATTATGCCCAACGGTAAGAAGCATAAGAGACACAAGATGGCTACGCACAAGCGTAAAAAGCGCTTGCGCAAGAACCGCCACAAGAAGAAGTAAGAGCTTCTTCCAAGAGTAAAGGGCTTGCCTAAACGTCGCAGGCCCTTTTTCATACCAAACCAACAATTTCCACATGGAGTCTGAAAAACCGGACAAGGATCTGATTGTTGACGTAACGCCAACAGAAGTACATATCGCCCTGATGGAGAACCATCGGCTGATAGAGTACAACACGGAGTCCAGCACTGGGAACCAGTTTTCGGTAGGAGACGTTTACCTGGGAAAGGTAAAGAAGATTCTCCCCAATCTCAATGCTGCCTTTGTGGATATCGGAGACAAGAAGGAAGCCTTCATCCACTATCTGGACCTGGGATTATACTTCCCCGCCTTTGACCAGTTTGTACGGGAATCCAATGCGAATACCAACCTCAAGGACCTGTATTCGCGCATCAAGATTGGAGAGCCGCTCCCCAAGGAGGGCCGAATGGAGGAATTCCTCCGTCCCGGACAGATGGTAGTCGTTCAGATAGTGAAGGAGCCCATCTCCACAAAGGGTTCACGACTGACTGCGGAAATTTCATTGGCAGGCCGAAATATCGTACTTCTCCCCTTCGCAGAGAAAGTGTCCATCTCGCAGAAGATTGGCTCGAAGGAAGAGAAACGTAGACTTGAGACACTGGTCAGGAGCATCCTTCCCAAAAACTACGGGGCCATCATCCGTACCGCCGCCGAAGGCAAAAACGCCGCCACGCTGGTAGGAGAGACGGAATCCCTCATCCAGAAATGGGAAGACTCCTGGAAGAAGATTGCCAGAAACAAGAATGTCCAGCTGCTCTTCACGGAGTACAGCAAAACCACTACCGTTCTGAGGGACCTCCTCAACGACTCGTTCTCCAACATCTGGATCAACGACGAGCACGTGGCCGAAGAAGCCCGGAAGTACGTTTCGCTCATCTCTCCGGAACAGGAAAAGATAGTCCACCTTTACGAAGGCAAGCAACCCATCTACGACCATTTTGAGGTCACCCGTCAGATCAAGGGTTCGTTCGGCAAGGTAGTACCTATGCGGCAGGGCGCCTATCTGGTAATCGAAACCACCGAAGCGCTGAATGTAATTGATGTAAACAGCGGCATCAGAACCAAAACCAACGACCAGGAGGAGAACTCCTTCGAGGTAAACAAGATAGCCGCAGAAGAAATTGCACGGCAGCTGAGGCTCCGCGATATGGGAGGCATCGTCATCATTGACTTCATCGATATGGAGACCAATGAGCACAAGAACGCCCTCCACAAATATATGCAGGAGCTGATGGAGGCCGACAGAGCCAAGCACAACGTGCTTCCGCTCACCAAGTTCGGGTTAATGCAGATTACCCGTCAGCGCATCCGGCCGGTTACGGAAATCAATACTTCCGAGCAGTGTCCCGTGTGCCACGGCACCGGCAAAATCCACTCCAGTGTGGTCATTGACGAAGAGATCGAGCGCAAGATCGCCTTCTACGTCATTGAAAAGGGAGTCCGGGCCATCACACTCAAGACCAGCCCCATCCTGGGAGCCTATCTCAAACGGGGACTGTTCAATTCCTACATCCAGCGGTGGCGCAAGCGCTACAAGGTAAAGCTGGAACTTCAGGAAGTGACCGATTTCACGGTCCTGCAGAATGAAATGTACAATGAAAAGGGAGATAAACTGGAGTAGTTTATCTCCCTTTTTCTATCTTCGTACCACCAGGCGGTGGATGCGGCGGGGTACGGAGGCCAGGATTTCGTAAGGGATGGTACCCAGGATGCCGGCCAGTTCGGAGACGGTGGGGTCTTCCCCGAAGACGGTGACGGTGTCTCCCACGGCGCAGGGTACGCCGGTTACGTCCAGCATACACATATCCATACAGATATTGCCGATGGTGGGCACGCGATGACCGTTGAGGGAGAAGGAGGCGGCGCCCCGGCCCAGGTGGCGGTCTATGCCGTCTGCATAGCCTACCGGGATGGTGGCGATGGTGGTGCCTTCGTGGGCCTGGCCCCATCGGCCATAACCTACCGTGTCACCGGTGCCCAGCTTCTTGATTTGCAGGATCTTCACCTTCAGGGAGGCCACGGGGGCCAGTTTTACGTTGGGCAGGGCGCTGATACCGTAGATGCCAATTCCCAGGCGCACCATATCGTACTGGTGGTCGTTGAATCTTTCGATACCGGCCGAATTGAGGATGTGCCGCATAGGCATATAGCCCAGGCCTTGGGCCAGCTGCTTCGTGCGCTCTTCAAAGAGATCCAACTGGGCGTGGGTAAAGGCGTCCTGGTCGGGTTCGTCGGCCACGCACAGGTGCGAGAAGAGGCCTTTGACACGGACCTCGGGGCTGTTTTTCAAGAAATCGATGAGGGCGGGAATCTCATCTCCCATAAAGCCCAGGCGGTGCATACCCGTGTCCAGTTTGATGTGGATGGGGTAGTCCCTGAGGCCTTTTTCCTTCAGTACGGAAACCAGTTTCTGGAGGGAGTACAGATTGGGGATGGAAGGCTCCATTCGGGTCTCTATGATTTCCGGATAGAAATCCGTTCCGGCGGTGAGGACCAGAATGGGCAGGGAGATACCGTTGCGGCGCAGCTCCAAACCCTCCACAGGGTAGGCTACGGCCAGGTAATCTGCCCCGGCGCGCTGCATCATAGCCGCGAACTCAACCCCGCCGTGACCGTACGCGTTGGCCTTGACCAAAACCAGCAGTTTGGTCTGGGGCGCCAGCAGGGAGCGGAAATATCTGAAATTCTCCGTGGCCGCTTTCAGATTAAGCTCCAACCGGGAGAAATCGTCCTCAATCATAATGCAAATTTAACACTTTGGACTGACATATAGTCATAAAAATTGTAATTTTGCAGGAGGGCGCGGTATTTGATGGTGTCCCCGTGAAAATTAAAACTTAAGAATATGTCCAGTACATTCATATGGATTGTGATGATTGTGGTAATGGTTCTGAGTCTCCTGATCCAGAACATGCTGCAGCGTAGATTTGACAAGTACAGTGAGGTTCCCATTGGCATTACGGGGGCCGAGGTAGCCAGCCGTATGCTGGCGGCCCACGGCATCCGCGACGTGAAGATTGTCTCCATCCCGGGCAAACTCTCGGACCACTATGACCCCACCACCCGCACGGTGAACCTGAGCGAGGGCGTTTATTATGGCCGATCGGTAGCCGCAGCCGCCGTGGCAGCCCACGAGTGCGGCCACGTGGTGCAGCACGCCACGGGCTATGCTCCGCTGAAGATGCGGTCGGCCCTGGTTCCGGTGGTGTCCTTCTCCAGCAATATCGTATCCTGGGTGCTGCTGGCCGGCGTAATCCTGATCAATGTGATGCCTTCGCTGCTTTGGCTGGGAATCGGCCTGTTTGCCCTTACCACCCTGTTCAGCTTCATCACCCTTCCGGTGGAAATCAATGCCAGCTCCCGTGCCGTGGCCTGGCTGGACAGCGCCGGCATCGTTGGCTACGAAACCAAGCCCATGGCACAGGACGCCCTCAAGTGGGCCGCCTACACGTACGTGATTGCAGCCCTTGGCTCCCTGGCTACGCTTCTCTATTATATTTCCCTGGCTAACAGAAGGAACTAGAGCGTCAGTCCGGCTTTGACCTTTTCTGCGGCCTCGTCGCCCTTCAGATAACGGAGGATGGCGAGGCCGAAGTTGACGGCGTGCCCGGCTCCGCGACCGGTGATGAGGTTGCCGTCCGTGACGGTGCTTTCGGGTGTGAATACGGCTCCCTTGGCAATGAGGGCCTCCTCAAAGCCCGGGAAGCAGGTGAACTTCTTGCCTTCCAGGCTGGGCAGTTGGGAAACTACCAGACCGGGTGCGGCGCAGATGGCCGCCACGGTACCGCCGCGGGCCCAGTGGTCCTGGAGGATCTCCATCAGTTCGGCGTGCTGGGCCAGGTTCTTGCTGCCGGGCATTCCGCCGGGGAAGATCATCACGTCCGAGGCGTCCGTGCCGGGTTCCATTACTTCCACATCGGCCCAGCAGGTATCGGCCGATACCGCCACCCCGTGGGAACTTTCCACCAGATATTCATCCGTGATGGATACCGTCAAAACCTGTACGCCGCCCCTTACCAGCACATCGCGCGTGCCCAGGGCCTCCATATCTTCAAAGCCGTTGGCTAAAAACAAGGTTACACCTTTCATACGAATTCAATTTTCCCCAAAGATAGCACTTTTTCCAAAGAATTGTTATATCTTTGCAGCCCGGTATTGAACTGTGGTGTAATGGTAGCACTAGGGATTTTGGTTCCCTCAGTCAGCGTTCGAATCGCTGCAGTTCAACAGAAAAAAGGAGCACCTATCGTGCTTCTTTTTTTTATGAACTGCATCGATAGAATCTTCGATTCATTGGTGAGAGGACTCCCCAAACCCCTCCCTCGTCGCTCCGCGCCGGAACTAAGGTCTCCGACAGACTGGGGGCCTAATCCCCCAGACCCCCTGGGTCGGCCTTCGGCCTCCGGAATGAGTTTCCACCCCTCCCGAGCACGAAAACGACTCTCCTGGTGCTCGGAACCCGGTATTTTTTCCTCCCGAGCACGGAAATGGCCTTCCTGGTGCTCGGAACCCGGTTTTTCCCCCTCCCGAGCACGAATAGGGCCTTCCTGGTGCTCGGCCCCACCTTCATCCCGACCTTAGCCGTCGTTATGGCCGACCTGATCGGCCATCTCCCACCCAGCCCGAGGTAGACGAGCCATTTCTTGTCCCGTTTACCTCGAAAACCCATGTTTTTCGACCCTAACGTGCCTTTTCTTGTCCCGTTTACCGCACCTGACCGTTAATCTTGACGCCGCAACCAGCAAAAATCGCCAAAAGTGCAGGCTGTCAGGTTAAGGTTCGGTGGAGATAGAAGGATCAGAAGAAGCGCGGGAGACTGTGCAACGCCCAGAAAAGCTTTGGGTGCGGTGCGGGGGCCTGTGCCAGCGGTTACGCCTCGTTTGCCTGTGGGCAAACGCCGCGCCCTTTTAAGGAACCTACACCCCACCAGCGGTGCCAATGGCAACGTTCATCACATGCCCATGGGTTCAAAGGTTGGCACACATTTATTCGGGGGTCGGGTGCCGGGCCTACGGCCCAGAAAGAAAAATACCGTGAGAAAGGTCAGAAATCGCTGGCGCTTAAGGTCAGAAATCGCTGGCGCTTAAGTTGGTGATCATGTGATAGTTAACCACTATAACCCCCTGTCTCGAGATGGGGGGTTATGTATCTATTCTGTTGATTTATTGTGTGTTAAGTGCCAGACCCAAACTCTGTCACTTCCTTTTTCTCTGCCTGAAGTGGGCAACGGGCAAGCCCTGCATGGGCCCTTTAATGGAGCCCGTGCAGGGGTTGATCCGTAGCAGCCGGAGGTCGTATACTCCGGCTGCGGTGCCTTCCGTTCCTCAACCTTTCCACTTCACCGGGCAACAGACGGAGTCTGTAGCCGCCGAGCCTCGTTACCGAGGCGGCGGTGCCCGTCAATCGGCCTAACGGTCCAAACTGTGGGACGTTAGGCGGAAATCCATACCCAAACCATACCTAACGGTCCAGTGGATGGGACGTTAGAACAGGGGTACTGATAAATCCGGAGGAAATTGGTTTTCCGTAGGATGGTGGTCTAGGTTTCCCTAGGATGTATGGTAAAAAAGGAGGGGCTACCTTTTGTCCTTGAAGAAGTCCAGCATCAGCTGGACGCATTCTTCCTGGAGGATGCCGCCGACGGCCTCCGTGCGGGGGTGGAGGAGGGAAGGGGAGAAGAGGGAGTAGCCGCGGCGCTGGTCGGGGGCGCCGTAGACCACGCGGCCCAGCTGGGACCAGGCCATGGCGCCGGCGCACATAGGGCAGGGCTCCACGGTAACGTAGAGGGTGCAGTCGCTCAGGTACTTGCCGCCCATGGCTTCGGTGGCGGCGGTGATGGCCAGCATTTCGGCGTGGGCGGTGGTGTCGTGCAGGCGCTCGGTCTGGTTGTGACCGCGGCCGATGATGCGGCCTTTCCACACCACAACGGCCCCGATGGGAATCTCTCCGGCCTCGGCGGCGGCGTACGCTTCACGAAGCGCTTCGCGCATGAATTTTTCATCCTCGTTCATGCTGCAAATTTACATATTAATATTGAAAAGTCCCTTCCCCGAGGGGAGGGGTTTCGGGAGGGGGTAACGTAAAATACCCGAAGGGCAAAGATAACAGGGAAAAAGGTGGCGTAATTCTTTCTTTTTTGTTATCTTTGCGTGATTCTTTGGAGGAGGCCAATAAATGAAAATCAGCAAGGCGGAATTTGCGGGCAGCAGTACCCGCGTAGGGCAGAAACCGGCTCAGAAATTGCCGGAGTTTGCCTTCATCGGCCGCTCCAACGTGGGCAAGAGTTCGCTCATCAATATGCTCACCGGCAACTCCAAACTGGCCAAGACTTCCCAGACCCCCGGCAAAACGCAACTGGTCAACCATTTCCTCATCAACGACAAGTGGTACCTGGTAGACCTCCCCGGCTACGGCTACGCCAAACTGCCGGACAAGGACCGCGCCCGGCTGCGTCACATCATCTGGGATTACATCAACAACTCGCAGGAGCTCATTATGCTCTTTGTCCTGCTGGATTCCCGCCACGACATGCAGGACGTAGACCTTCGCTTCATCTCCGAACTGGGAGAAAAAGGCATTCCCTTCGGCCTTATCTTTACCAAGGCCGACAAGCAGGGCCCGGAAGCCCTGAACGCCCAGGTGCTCAAGAACAAGGGCCGCCTGCTGGAAGACTGGGAAGAACTGCCGCCCGTATTCATCTCCTCCTCGGTGAAAGGCACCGGAAAAGAAGAAATTCTCAATTACATAGACTCTATACTCAAAACCCTATGATAAACGATGTCCATAAGCACCGGATGGCGCTGTTTACTTGTGATGCCTCCCGCTATTTCGCGGAGAAGGTAGTTGAAGCTATGAATCGCATCAAGCCGGAGTCCGATCCGGAGGTCACCCTTGGCCCCCTGGAGGTTTCCCGCTTCAGCGATGGTGAATTCCAGCCCTACTACGCCGAGAGCGTAAGAGGTGCAACCTGCTTTATTATCCAGTCCACTTTCCCCACGGCCGACAACCTGATGGAGCTGCTGCTCGTCATCGACGCTGCCAAGCGCGCATCGGCCAACAGGGTCATTGCCGTAATCCCTTATTATGGCTGGGCCCGTCAGGACCGTAAGGACAAGCCCCGTACTTCCATTGGCGCCAAGCTGGTGGCCAATATGCTCAAGGTGGCCGGCGCAGACGCCGTGATGACCTGCGACCTCCACGCAGACCAGATCCAGGGCTTCTTTGATATGCCCGTGAACCACCTCTACGCCAGCTACGATTTCCTGAACATCCTGGAAAAGATGGCCAAGGAGTATCCGGACACACTCACCCTGGCTGCCCCCGATATGGGCGGTGCCAAGCGCGTGAACGCCTACGCCAAGAAGCTGCACACCCCTATGGTCATCTGCCACAAGACCCGTGCAAAGGCCAACGTGATTGAGAAGATTGTCCCCATCGGAGAAGTGGAAGGCAGAGACATCGTCATCATCGACGACATCATTGACACCGCCGGTACCCTTACCGAGGCTGCCAACGAACTGCTCAAGCGCGGAGCCCGCAGCGTGCGTGCCTTTGCTACGCACCCGGTGCTTTCCGGCCCTGCCTACGAGCGTATTGACAAGAGCGCCCTCTCCGAGGTTTACGTAACCGATACCATTCCCCTGGATCCTTCCAAGAAGGCCTTCCAGAGCAAGTTCCGCGTGGTCTCCCTGGCCGAAACCTTTGCCAGAATGATCCTCCGCGTATACAACTACCAGCCCATTTCCTCTGAATTCCCCCTGTAATGAAAACATTGCTTGCCGCTATTTTGTTTGTTGGACTCGCCGTGCTGCTGCTGGGCGTGAACATCTTCTTTTTCAAGAGGCCGTTCCCCGATGGAGAAATCTCCACCAACCCGGAAATGCGAAAGCGGGGCATCAAGTGCGCCAAGCAGGAAGAAATGGAAATGTTAGCGGCGCAGAAAGGCAAGAAGGGCTGTAGTGGAAACTACTCCGAAGCCTGCGAATCCTGCGCTTTAAAACCATGATATGCCAAGGAAAATAACTTTTATAGTTAATCCCATATCGGGGCAGAATGATAAGTCACAGGTGCTTTCCGCAATTGGAAAACACCTGGACTTGTCCTTATACCAGCCCCAGATTCTGTTCACCTCCAGAGCCGGAGAAGCCCAGGAAATGGCTAAGGAAAGCCAGGCCGAAGTGGTAGTGGCTGTGGGAGGGGACGGAACCGTGAGCGAAGTAGCCCGCGGCCTCGTGGGAACCGACAAAATCCTTGGAATCATACCCTGCGGAAGCGGAGACGGCCTGGCCCTGCACCTGGGCATCAGCCGCCTGCCCCTCCTCGCCGTCAAAACCCTTAACAAGGGCTGCGAGGCCCGCATAGACGTAGCCCTGATGAACGGACAGCCTTTCTTCTGTACGGCAGGCTTCGGCCTGGATGCACGGGTGAGTATGGAGTTTGCCCGCTCTACCAAACGGGGCCTTCCGCGTTACATCGCCCTGGCCTGGGAAGAGTGGAAACAGCAGTCCCTGGCCCAGTACGCCATCCGCTCGGAAAAAGGCATCCTGTGGGAAGGAAAAGCCGTTTTTGTGACAGTGGCCAACGCCAACCAGTGGGGCAACCAGGCGCGGATTGCGCCTATGGCCTCCCTGCAGGACGGCCAGTTGGACATAGTGGTGGTGAACCCCTTCTCCACCCTGGAAATCCCGGACCTGGCCACCCGCCTGATGTTGGGACAGGCTCCCACCAGCAAGCATTTCCTGCACTTCAGGGGCAACCATTTCTTCATTTGGAGAAACGGCAGCGGAGCCGTGCACTTTGACGGGGATCCCTTTGAAGGTGGCACCTCCTTTGAACTGAGTGTGCAGCCCGGCGCCCTCCGCGTGCTGGTGCCCTGTTCCAAAAGCGAGAAAATCTGATGAAAAAGTTCTTTCATATCCTGTATGTGCTGGTAGCGTCGGTGGCGTTGCTCTTCCTGATGGCCGTTCTGGTTACCGGGGTGAGCCCCATCTACCGCTTCCGCGACCCCCGGCCTTTCAGCGGACCGGACATCTTCAATCCGTACAGCGCACTGGATACGGTTCAGGGCTGGAAGCGCGCCAACTTCCACACCCACACCAGGGTCAAGGGACCGTTCCCGCCCAACGAGTGCGAGGCCGACGCCCTGGAAACCTACGGCGTCTACGAAGGCCTGGGTTACGACATCGTAACCTTCTCCAACCACAACGAGCTCACGGTGCACCCCTTCGACCAGGCCCTGCAGGTGAATGTGTACGAACAGGGCTACAGCCCCTTCAAGTTCCATAAACTGGTCTTCGGCAGCCAGAAAGTGATCCACTGGGACCCTCTGCTGCCCCTCCTTACCTCCCAGATGCAGTTTGAACTGGATTATCTGGGCAAGGGCTCGGACTTTATCCAGATCAACCATCCGTACCGCACCACCGGCCTTACAAAGACGGATATGGAGAAGCTTTCCGGGTACGAGATTATGGAACTGGACACCCACGTGAGCACCCAGAACGAGTACTGGGACCAGGCCCTCAGCGCCGGCCACTACAGCTTCGGCCTGGCCAACGATGACCTCCATCACGCCCGCAATCCGCATCTGATTGCCATCCGGTGCAACTTCCTCTGTACTCCATCGGCCCGCTATGAAGATATCAAGCATACCCTGCTCACCGGCTGCTACTACGCTATGCGCGTACCGGACTATGGCAACGGAGACTGGGACGTGAAGCGGAAAGAGAACCACGACCTGCCGGCCATCAGCTGGATAGGCGTGGAGGGAGATACCATCCGGATGACGCTCACGGAAAGGGCTGACAGCATCCGCATCAACGGCCAGGAACACGCTACGCTGAAGCTGGAGAAAGATACGGACAGCATCCGCTATGTTTTGGGGGCCGATGTGCCCTACGCCCGTCTCACGGCCTATTTCCCGGACGGGGAAGTGATTTATACCAACCCCTTCGCCCGCTACGACTCCTCCGTGAGTAGTAGCCCCGTCAACAACGAGCACCAGCCGCTGGACCGCGTGCTCACCGTGCTGTGGAACCTCCTGCTGCTGGCACTGATGGCCGGCACCGTTTACCTGTTTGTAAGACTGTATAAGAGAAAATGATTCCCCTGCCTCCCAAGAAAGCCCGTCTGAGCACTTACAGCCTGCTTCTGAGCCTCTACACCCTGGTGGCTTTCCACCTTCCGTTTGCGCGGCACGTCGCCGCCTGCCTGGAAGGGGGCTGGAACAGCGTGCTCCTCACGGTGATGGGCCTGGTGCTGCTGGTGGGGCTCAATTACCTGTTCTATTACCTGCTGGTTTACTGCTTCCGCCTGGTGGGCCGTATTATTGTGGCCTTCACCCTGGTGGGAGACGCCATTATGCTGTACTTCGTGAACAACTACGAGGTACTGGTAACCGACGAGATGATGGGCAACGTCTGGCGCACGCAGTTCTCGGAGGCCTCGGGCTTCTTCTCCTGGGCTTTCGTGTTTTACGTGTTGCTGCTGGGCGTGCTGCCGTCCGTCTACGTTATCAAGAGAAAACTGGATTACGGCTCCTTCAAACGCTTCCTGGGACAGGCCGGCATTACCGTGGCCGCCATCCTGGCCGTGGTCTTCGGCAATATGAAAAACTGGCCCTGGATAGACCGCAACTCCACGGAACTGGGCAGCCTTCTGATGCCCTGGTCGTATATCGTCAACACCGTCCGCTACTTTGACGGCGAGCGCAAGAAGAACGTCAAGGAAATCCTGCTGCCGGATCCTTCGGCCATCTCCGAGACGCGCGACGTGTGTGTCCTGATGATTGGGGAATCGGCCCGCCGGGACCATTATTCCCTGTACGGATACCCCAAGGAAACCAACCCCTACACCTCCAAGGACAGCGTAGTGGCCCTGGTGGCCGATGCCGCCGCCACCTACACAGCAGCCGGCGTGCGGGCCATCCTGGAACCCACGGAAACCAGGGAACTGCACGAGATTCTGCCCAACTACCTGCAGCGCGCTGGGGTAGACGTGAGCTGGCGCACCAGCAACTGGGGAGAACCGCCGGTGCATACGGAAAAGTACTACAAGATAGACCAGCTGCGGGAGATGTATCCCAATGAAGAGGGCCGATACGACGGCATCCTCCTGGCCGGTCTGGAAGAAGAACTGAAGAACAGCCAGGCCGAAAAGATCTTCGTGGTCATCCACGGCTACACCAACCACGGCCCGGCCTACAACACCAATTATCCGCCGGAGTTCGAGGTGTTCAAACCCGTCTGCAATACGGTGGAAATGGCCAAGACCAGCCCCGAAGAGCTCAACAACGCCTACGACAACAGTCTTGTATACACGGATTATCTTATGCACTCCGTGATAGAGATGGTAAGGAACCTGCCGGACCGCAGGGGCTGTGTGCTCTTTGTCTCCGACCACGGAGAATCCCTGGGCGAAAACAACCTCTATATGCACGGCGTGCCGTATTCCATGGCTCCGCGCGAGCAGTTGGAGATTCCCTTCGTGGTTTGGACGGATGCACCGGACCTTAAGGTAAAACCCCTGGACTGGGTGGGGCAACATCATGTATTTCACAGTGTTTTACGCTTCTTTGGCATTGAAAGCCCCGCTTTTGACGAAGAAAAGTGTATCTTTGCAAAAAAATAGAAAATTATGGCTTTAGTTGCGATAGTCGGGAGACCGAACGTTGGAAAGTCAACGCTTTTTAACCGCCTGGTGGGAATGCGCCAGGCCATTGTAGATGAGACGGCGGGCGTAACCCGGGACCGTCATTACGGCAAGTGCGAGTGGAACGGCCGCGAATTCTCCGTAGTGGATACGGGCGGATACACGTCCAATTCCGATGACGTCTTCGAAGACGCCATCCGCCGCCAGGTGGGCATAGCCATCGAAGAGGCCGATGTGGTACTCTTTATGTGCGAAGCCGCCACGGGCATCACGGACTACGATTCCGAGATTGCAGACCTCCTCCGCCGCTCCAAAAAGCCGGTGGTCCTGTGCGTGAACAAGGTGGACAGCGGAGAGAAGATGTACGACGCCTTCGACTTCTACAGCCTGGGTCTGGGAGAGGTCTGGACCATATCGGCCGCCAACGGAAGCGGCACCGGAGACCTCCTGGACGAGATTCTGAAGGTTCTTCCCGAAGACGACGCCCAGGCCGATGACCACGCCGACATCCCCCACATAGCCATCGTGGGCCGCCCCAACGTGGGCAAGAGCTCTCTCACCAACGCCCTGCTGGGAGAGGAACGCAACATTGTGACGCCGGTAGCCGGCACCACGCGCGATTCCATTTCCACCTACTATAACAAGTTCGGACACGAGTTCATGATTGTGGACACCGCCGGTATGCGCAAACGCGGCAAGGTCACGGAAGACCTGGAGTTCTACTCCGTGCTGCGCGCGATGCGCACCATCGAGCATTCCGACGTGTGCATCCTTATGATTGACGCCAATCTGGGTATGGAAGCCCAGGATATGAACATCTTCAACGTGATCCAGAAAAACCGCAAGGGCTGCGTGATCGTGGTGAACAAATGGGACCTCTTTGAGAAGGATGTCAACACTATGCGGGACTATACGGAAGGCCTCAAGGCCCGCCTGGCCCCCTTCAACGACATTCCCATCATCTTCACTTCCGTACTCAACAAACAGCGTATCCTGGATGTGCTGGATGCCGCCGCCCGCGTGGCAGACAATATGCGCCGGAAGATCTCCACATCGGCCCTTAACGATGCCCTGCTGCCGGAGATTGAAAACTACCCGCCGCCGGCGTGGAAGGGCAAATACATCAAGATCAAATACGTGACGCAGCTTCCCACCCGCACCCCGCAGTTTGCCTTCTTCTGCAACCTGCCGCAGTGGGTGAAAGACCCCTACAAGCGCTTCCTGGAGAACAAGCTCCGCGAGCACTTCGATTTCGAGGGCTGCCCCATACAGGTATATACACGAGCTAAATAAACTATGTTTGACGCAGTAAAAGTTAAAGACCAGTGCGTCCAATGGATTCGCGACTGGTTTGAAGAGAACGGCCCCGGCTGCAATGCTGTGCTGGGAATTTCCGGTGGAAAAGACAGCAGTGTTTGCGCCGCCCTTTGCGTGGAGGCGCTGGGTGTGGACCGCGTAATCGGTGTCACTATGCCCAATGGCGTCCAGCCGGACATTGACGATTCCGTCAAGCTCATCAATCACCTGGGGATCAAGCGCTACAATGTAAACGTGGGTCCCGCCTTCAAGGCCCTGATGGCAGAAGTTGAGGCTCAGCTGGGCCACGAAGCCAGCCGCCAGACCTACGTCAATATGGCCCCGCGTCTGCGGATGACCACCCTCTATGCCGTTTCCCAGAGCAACAACGGCCGTGTGGTAAACACTTGCAACCTGTCCGAAGACTGGGTGGGTTACAGCACCCGCTACGGAGACGCCGCCGGCGATTTTTCGCCCCTCGGAGGCCTTACGGTGCAGGAAGTTGTTGCCATTGGCAAAGTGATGGGCCTGCCCATAGACCTGGTGGAGAAGGCCCCCTCGGACGGCCTTACCGGCAAGACGGACGAAGACAATCTGGGCTTTACCTACGCCGTCCTGGACAAGTACATCCGCACGGGCGTGTGTGAGGATCCGGCCACCAAGGCCCTCATCGACCGCAAGCACGTGACCAACCTGTTCAAGTTGAAGCCCATCCCTCATTTTGAACCGAAATTTTAAAATATTCTGAAAATCCGCGGAATTCCGCGGATTTTTTGTTATAATTGTAAAACTATGGGAGAGAGGAATTATATCGATCTCCTGGCGCTCCAAACCAGGATTAAGGAGAGCATTACGGATGCCTTTCCAGGAAGATACTGGGTCAAGGCGGAAATTGCCTCCTGGAGCCCCCGCTCCAACGGTCACTGCTACCTCTCCCTTTCCCAGAGCCGTTCCGGCAAGTCCATCGCGGAAATCCGCGCCATGATCTGGAAGTGGAAGTACCCTCTGCTAACCCAGTCCTTCGAATCCTCCACCGGCCAGCGCCTGCAGGCCGGCCTCACCGTACGGGTGCAGGTAACGGTAAGCTACAGCGAGCTTTACGGCATCAGCCTCTTCGTGGAAGACATAGATCCCGCCTTCACGCTGGGAGAACAGGCCCTGGAGCGCAAGAAAGCCATCGAGAAACTGACGGCCCAGGGCTATATGGAAATGCAGAAGGAACTGGCCCTGCCGGACCTTCCGTACCGCCTGGCCGTCATCACTTCCAAAACGGCCGCCGGCTATCAGGACTTCTGCCACCACCTGCTGGACAACCCGGAGGGGTATGCGTTCCAGCTGGATCTGTTCGAGGCCCTGATGCAGGGAGAACAGGCCCCCGCCTCCATTATGGAAGCGCTGGAAGAAGCCGGAGAAAAGAACTACGACGCCGTCCTCCTCCTCCGGGGCGGCGGATCGGAACTGGATCTGGCCTGCTTCGACGATTATGAACTGGCCGTGGCCATTGCCACCTGCCCCGTGCCGGTAGTTACCGCCATCGGCCACGACAAGGACGTGCACATTGCAGATATGGTGGCCCACGCCAGCGTGAAGACGCCCACCGCCCTGGCAGACCTCTTCCTGGAGGCCTACGAGGCGCAGGATGCCATCCTGGACCGCCTGGCCCAGCGCATCGGCGGTTCCCTTCAGCGCCTGGTTTCCGGCAGCGAACTTCGGGTGGCCCAGGCAGATGCCGCCATCCGCCAGGCCGTACAGCGCCGCATCGGACAGTTGGATGTACTGCTTCAGCGCAGTATGGGCCGCATTTCCAGGGGGCTGCTGCACAAATACGCAGATGTGGCCCGTTTGAAGGACAACGCCGTTCACCGCGTCCAGTTCGCCGCCCAGGCCCGCGTGAGCGCGGAGGTTTCCAAGGTGGCCCTCAAGGAGGCCCTTATCAAGGCTTCGGACCCTCGCAGCATCCTGGCCCTGGGATATGTGCTGGTAACCGGCAAAGACAACAAAGTGCTCAAGACCGTGGACAAGGTGTCCAGGGGAGACCGCATCGGAGTCCGCTTCTCGGACGGTTCCCTCACCGCCAAGGTGGATGAGATTTACAGTGACAAAATTGACAACAACCAAGTAAAAACCGCATAATTAGTATGGCTCAGAAGTTTGATTACGCAAAGGCTATCGAAGAACTCGAGGTTATCGCTGCAAAAGTGGAGAACCCCGAGACCAAACTGGATGACATTGACGCGCTCATAAGCCGGAGCAAGGAACTTCTCAAACAGTGCCGGGAGTACCTGCGCACCGTAAAAGATAAGATTGATTCACTGGACAAGGAGTAAGGTATGAAAAAGATCTACGAACAAGACCCCTGGCTCATGCCGTACAAAGGCGCCATCGACGCCCGGCACGAGCACATCTGGCAAACGCTCAGGCACATTGCCGGAGACGGCCTCCTGAAGGATGCTGTGAACAACCATCTTTACTACGGCCTGCACAAACTGAAAGACGGCAGTTGGGTGTTCCGTGAATTTGCCCCCAACGCTTCCAAGATTTTCCTCATCGGAGACTGCAACAACTGGAAGCGCACGGACGCCTATGCCCTCCAGCCCATCGGCAACGGCAACTGGGAACTCAAGATCCCCGCTATGTTCCTCAAGCACGGCCAGCTGTACAAACTCTATATCGAATGGCCGGGCGGCGGCGGAGAGCGCCTCCCTTCCTACGCCACGCGTGTGGTGCAGGACGATGTGACCAAGGTCTTCAGCGCTCAGGTGTGGGCCCCTGCCAAGCCCTTCCAGTGGAAGCACGGCCACGCCGGCAAGCGCCCGCATCCGCTCATCTACGAGTGCCATATAGGTATGGCCTCGGAGAAGGAGAAAGTGGGTACCTTCGATGAATTCCGCAAAGACGTACTGCCCAAGGTCAAGGCCCTGGGTTACGATACCATCCAGATCATGGCCCTGCAGGAGCACCCGTACTACGGCTCCTTCGGCTACCAGGTCTCCAATTTCTTCGCCCTGAGCTCCCGCTTCGGTACGCCGGAAGAGTTCAAGGCCCTGGTAGACGATGCCCACGGCAAGGGCATAGCCGTAATTATGGACATCGTGCACAGCCACAGCGTAGAGAATACGCTGGAGGGCCTGAGCGAGTTTGACGGGACGGACCACCTGTATTTCCACCAGGGTCCCGCCGGCCGCCATCCCGCCTGGGGTTCCCGTTGCTTCGATTATGGAAAAGATGAAACCCGTTACTTCCTGCTGTCCAACGTCAAGTACTGGATGGAGGAGTACCACATAGACGGCTTCCGCTTTGACGGCGTCACCTCCATGCTGTACTGGGACCACGGCCTGGGCAAGGATTTCGTGGACTACAGCCTGTACTTTGACGGCGGAGTGGACGAGGATGCCGTCATCTACCTGGCCCTGGCCACCCGCCTGGTCAAGGAAATCAACCCCGCCGGCTTCTCCATCGCGGAGGATATGTCCGGTATGGCCGGCCTGGCCGCCCCGTTCGAGGCCTTCGGCGTGGGCTTTGACTTCCGTATGTCCATGGGCATAGCGGACCACTGGATCAAGTGGATCAAGGAAAGAAGCGACGAGCAGTGGTCCATGGGAGAAATCTGGTGGGAGCTCAGCGGCAAGCGCGTAGACGAAAAGACCATTTCCTATGCGGAGTGCCACGACCAGGCCCTGGTGGGAGACAAGACCATCATCTTCCGCCTGATGGACAAGGAAATGTACTTTGCCATGCGCAAAGACAGCCAGAACAGCATCGTGGACCGTGGCATAGCCCTCCACAAGCTCATCCGCCTGGTGACCGCCGGTACCGCCGGAGACGGCTACCTCACCTTTATGGGCAACGAATTCGGCCATCCCGAGTGGATAGACTTTCCCCGGGAAGGGAACGGCTGGTCGTTCAAGTATGCCCGCCGCCAGTGGTCCCTGGCAGACAACGAAGATCTCCGCTACGGAGACCTCCGCTGCTTCGATGCAGAAATGATCCATCTGTTTAAAAAAGAGAAACTTCTGAATGACCATCCAGAGCTTCTGGTGGCCGATGAGGAGAAGAAAATCTTGATTTTCAAACGGAAAAACTGTATCTTTGCACTGAATTTCTCGCCCGCGGGTTCGTTCGCAGACTATGGGGTCTCGGCGCCAGCGGGGGAGTACGTAGTTGTTTTGGACTCCGATGAACCTCGTTTCAACGGCTTCGGCCGTCTCAAGGAGGGAGAACGCCACGTAACCCTACCGGAAAGATGCCCCAACGGCAATCAGGCGTACGACCACACCCTCAAGTTGTACCTGCCTGCCCGCACGGCGATTGTACTGAAGCAAATATAAACACATATTTATGGCTTTTTTGAAATTCAACAAGTCGGAACTGGTGAATCTCGAGTATTCCTTGAAGCGAGAGATTCTCCTGGCCAATAAGACCGGCGCGTTCTGCAGCACGTCCATCGTAACGTGCAATACGCGTCGCTATCATGGCCTGCTGGCGGTTCCGGTAGAAAAGTTCGATGGCTTCCGCCACCTGCTGCTGAGTTCCCTCGACGAGAGCCTTACCCTCCGTGGCAAGCGCTTCAATCTGGGAATCCACTGCTATGGGGACATCTATGAGCCCCGCGGCCACAAGTACATCGTGGACTTTGATGCCGATCCCGTCCCGTGTGTTACCTACAAAATCGGTGAAATCGTATTTCGCAAGCGCATAGCCCTCTCGCCGGACAGCGACCAGCTGCTCATCCAGTATGAGCTGGTCAACGCCCCGGCCAAGGTCAAGCTGGAGCTCAAGCCTTTCCTGGCTTTCCGCAGCGTTCACGGCCTCACCGGAGAAAACGCCACCGCCAACACGGGCTTTACCCCCGTGCAGAACGGCGCCGCTTTCTGCCTCTATGAAAACTTCCCGGTGCTTAATCTCCAGCTTAGCGCCGCCACTTCCTTCAAAGCCAATCCCGTATGGTACAAGGGCATCACGTATTCCGACGAGATGCGCCGAGGCTTCGACTGCAGGGAAGACCTCCTGGTCCCCGGCAGCTTTGAAGTGGAACTCCACAGCGGAGACACCCTGGTGGTAAGCGCCAACGCAGGCGAACCGGTGAAGGCCGGCACCCTCAAGCGCCGTTTCAACACCGTGGTGGAGAAGATTGGCCCCATTACGTCTTTCCACGACCAACTGGTCCGTCAGGCCGATTCCCTCATCCGCGAAGATGGAGGCGTCAAGCGCATTGTGGCCGGCTACAGCTGGCTGTATACGGGCCTGCTGAGAGAAACCCTGGTTTCCCTGCCGGGCCTGACCCTCTACGGAAAGCACGATCCCAAGGAGTTTGAAGAAATCCTGGACAACCTCATCGCCGCCAACCAGGAGCGTCTGAGCAGCCGTACCACGCAGGTGGAGGCCCCGCTCTTTATGGCTGTTACCCTGCAGCAGTACATTGCTTACATCGGCCATTCCAAGGCCGTGTGGGAAAAGTACGGTCCGGTGATGAAGGCCATCATTGAAAGTTATCTCCCGGGCAGGCGCCAGGAGGTAGCCATGCAGCCCAACGGCCTCCTGTGGGCCCAGAAGGACGGCGTGGCCCTTACCTGGATGAACGCCTATATCAACGGCCGCGCCGTCACGGAGCGCGCCGGTTACCAGGTGGAGACCAATGCCCTTTGGTACAATGCCATCTGCTTTGCCCTGGAGCACGAAAAGAAAGGCAGTGCCTTTGCCAGGAAGTGGACGACGATCAAGGAAATCATCGAGCAGAACTTCGAACCTATGTTCTGGAACGCAGACGTGGGCTTCCTGGCAGACTACGTAGACAACAGCGGCCAGCACCTGGAACTGCGTCCCAACCAGCTTTGGGCCGTATCCCTGGACCACCGCTGCGTGTCGGACGAGACGGTGAACGAGGTTATGCGCGTGGTTAACGCAGAGCTGGTGACCCGCCGCGGCATCCGCACGCTGAGTCCCCGCGACATCCGCTACAAGGGCGTGTACGAAGGCAACCAGCACCAGCGCGACGAAGCCTATATGAACGGCTGCGCCTGGCCTTTCCTGCTGGCCCAGTACTGCTATGCCGGTTTCAATATGATGGGCGCCAACTTTGTCAAGAAGGCCGAGTACGTTACGGAAGGTTTCTATGAAGACCTTTCCAAGCACGGCGTGGGCTGCTTCTCCGAGCTTTACGACGGAGACCCGCCGCACGAGCCGCACGGTGCCATCTCATCGGCCATGACCACTTCGGCCCTCCTTAACATCAATTGGCTCATCAGTAAATACAGGGAGGATTAAGCTATGCGTGTACTAATGTTCGGTTGGGAGTTCCCTCCCCATATTGCAGGCGGTCTGGGTACGGCCTGCGAAGGCATTGTCAAGGGCTTGGCCAACAATGGCGTCGAAACCCTGTTCGTGATGCCGTCGGCCTCCGGAGACGAAGACCAGAGCGCCACTACCATCATCAACGCTTCGGATGTGGCCGTGGAGACCGTGGCCGGAACGGTGGAAGAATACCTGGACAAGGTCAAGTTCATCCACATCGGCTCCAACCTGGTTCCCTACGCAGACCCCGAGGAGTTCGGCCAGTTGGTAGAAGAGGACAAGAAGCGTCAGGTAAAGGACTTCTCCATCAGCTTTGGCCAGAAATATAAGTTCTCCGGCAAGTACGGCGCCAACCTTATGGAAGAGGTGGCCCGCTACGCCATGGTGGGCGGCACCATCGCTATGCAGCGCAAGGATGAATTCGACGTCATCCACGCCCACGACTGGCTTACTTACTACGCCGGAATAGCCGCCAAGGAGCTTACCGGCAAACCGCTGGTAATCCACGTGCACGCCACGTCCTTCGACCGCGGCAGTGTAGACAACATTGACACCCGTGTCTTTGCCATTGAGCAAAAGGGCATGCAGGTGGCAGACCGTGTGGTCACGGTGAGTGACCTCACCCGCGCCACCGTCATCAACCGTTACGGAATAGATCCCGCCAAGGTGGTCACCGTGCACAACGCGGTAGACTTCAGCGGCCGCGAGAACATGGTGGTGGAACGCGGCGTCAAGGAACCCGTGGTTACGTTCCTGGGCCGAATCACCTACCAGAAGGGCCCCGAGTACTTCATCGAGGCGGCAGCCCTGGTGCTCAAGCGCACCAAGAACGTCCGCTTTGTGATGGCCGGCAGCGGCGATATGATGAACCGCGCCATCCGTCACGCCGCCCGCCTGGGCATCAGCGACCGTTTCCACTTTACCGGCTTCCTCCGCGGAGCAGACGTGCAGAAGATGTTCGCCCTCTCGGACGTTTACATCATGCCGTCCATCTCCGAGCCTTTCGGCATTTCTCCGCTGGAGGCCATGCGTACCGGTGTGCCGTCCATCATTTCCAAGCAGTCCGGCGCCGCAGAAATCCTCAAATACGCCTTCAAGGTGGACTTCTGGGACGTGGACGCGATGGCCGACGACATCTACGCCCTCCTCTCTTACCCGGCCCTCGCGGACTTCAGCGCCCGTATGGGATACGACGAGGTCAATGCCCTCAAATGGAACGGGGCATGCGCCAAGCTCAAGCAAGTTTATGAATCAGTAGTAAAATAAGATATTATGGCATCCAAGAGTATCTGCCTGTATTTCCAGGTCCATCAGCCCACCCGTCTGCGCCTGTACAGATTCTTCGATATTGGCAAGGATTCGCACTACTACGACGATTTCGCCAACCGGACCATCCTGCGCCGCGTTGCCCAGAAGTGCTATCTTCCGATGAACCAGCTTATGCTGGAACTCATCGCCAAGAACAAGGGTAAGTTCAAGATTGCCTATTCCATCTCCGGTAGCGCCCTGGAGCAGTTCCAGCGCTTTGCCCCGGAGGTCATCGATAGTTTCAAGGCCCTGGCCGCCACCGGTAAGGTGGAATTCCTGGCCGAGACCTACTACCACTCCCTGGCTTCCCTGGCTTCCGAGTCGGAGTTCCGTCACCAGGTGGTGAAACATTCGGCCCTCATTGAAGAGCTGTTCGGCGTCAAGCCCGTCACCTTCCGCAACACGGAGCTCATCTACTCCAACGGCATTGGAGAGATGGTGTATGATATGGGCTACAAGACCATGCTCACCGAGGGCGCCCGCCACATCATGGGTTGGCAGAGCCCCAACTACGTATACACCGGGGAGACCCAGCCCAAGCTCAAGCTCCTTCTCCGCAACTATATGCTGTCGGACGACATAGCCTTCCGCTTCAACCAGAACAAGGTTACGGCCGATCAGTATGTGGGCTGGATGAAGGAAAGCGCCAAGGAAGGAGACATCGTGAACCTGTTTATGGATTACGAGACCTTCGGCGAGCACCAGAGCGAGGATACCGGCATTTTCGCCTTTATGAAGGCCCTGCCGGCCGCCGTGCTCAAGGACGGAACCTTCGGCTTCGCCACCCCTTCCGAGGTAGCCAAGAAGTACAAACCCGTCTCGGACATCGCCGTGGATGATCCCATCTCCTGGGCCGATGAAGAGAGAGACGTCACCGCCTGGCTGGGCAACGAACTCCAGAGCGAGGCCTTCAAGAAGGTCTATGCGATGACGGAGAAACTGGCCATCGTGAACGACGAAGACCTGTACGCAGACTGGGGTCACCTCCAGGAAAGCGACCATTTCTATTATATGTGCACCAAGTTCTTCTCTGACGGAGAAGTGCACAAGTACTTTAACCCGTACGATACCCCGTACGAGGCATTTATCAACTATATGAACGTGATTTCCGACTTCCAGATCCGCCTGGATGAGAAGCGGGCGGCCCTGGATGTGAAGGAAACGGCCCAAGAGGAGCTCAAGAAGGCTCCCAAGCCTGTGCGGAAGAAAGTGGTGAAGAAGAAATAAGGCTCAATGACAAAGAAAAAAGAGTTTTTACAGCCGGACTATCTATTTGAAGTCAGTTGGGAGGTTTGCAACAAGGTGGGCGGTATCTATACCGTGATTGCCACCAAGGCCCTCCATTTACAGTCCCAGCTGGGACGCCGTCATATTTTTATCGGCCCCGATGTGTGGATGCACCGCACCGGCAACCCCGATTTCCTGGAAGATACGCATCTGTACCGTTCCTGGAGGGAGCAGGCCCGCGGGGAAGGCCTGACCTTCCGCGTGGGTCGCTGGAACATCCCCGGCAGCCCGGTGGCCATCCTGGTAGACTACAAGCAGCACATCCCCCAGGCCGATGACATCCTGGGAGAACTGTGGAGAGATTACGGAGTGGACTCCCTCTCCGGCAACTGGGATTACAAGGAATCGGCCGTATTCGGTTACCTGGCCGGCCGCGTGGTGGAAAGCTTCTACCATTACAACCTCAAGGGAGGGGAGAAGGTAGTGGCCCAGTTCCACGAGTGGCAGACCGGCGCCGGCGTGCTGTACCTAAAGAAGTCGGACGTCCCCGTGGCCACTGCGTTTACCACGCACGCCACTATGCTGGGCCGATGCCTGGCCGGCAACAACCTGCCCCTTTACAGCAACCTTTCCCAGTATAACGGAGACGAGATGGCCCGCCGCTTCAACGTGATGGCCATCTATTCCCTGGAGAAGAAATCGGCCCAGAATGCAGATGTCTTCACCACCGTGAGCGAGATTACCGCCAAGGAGTGCGCCCAGTTCCTGGAGCGTCCCGTGGATGTGGTGACGCCCAACGGCTTCGAGAACAGCTTCACGCCTGCCTCGGACAAGGAATACGTGCGCCTGCACGATGCCGCCAGAGAACGTCTGGCCCAAGTGGCATCGGCTATGTGCGCGGAGGAAGTGCCCTCCAATTCCGTTTTCATCGGCATCGGCGGCCGCTACGAGTTCCGCAACAAGGGTATCGATGTGTTCATTGACGCCCTGAGCAAACTCAACCAGTCCGGTTATCAGGGAAGAAGCATCCAGGCCTTCATTATGATTCCTTCCGGCCATCACGGCCCGGACAAGGAACTGGTGGCCAAACTGGCCGGGGAAGGCAATCCCGGCTACCAGACCCAGGTGTCGCATTACCTGATGAATGCGGAATACGACATGGTAACCCGCTACCTGCGGGAGAGGGGCCTGCAGAATGCCATTGGGGACAAGGTGAAGGTGTACTTCATCCCTTCCTACCTCAATGGAGACGACGGCGTGTTCAATATGCCGTACTACGACATCCTCTGCGGCCTGGACCTGGCCATGTTCCCGTCGTACTACGAACCTTGGGGCTACACCCCGCTGGAGGCCCTGGCCTTCCGCATTCCCACCCTTACCACCACCCTGGCCGGCTTTGGCATGTGGGTGCGTTCCCACTACAAGGGCAAACATCCCGGCATTACGGTCCTGGACCGCGACGACAACAACTACGATCAAGTGGTGGACGGCGTCGAGAAGCGCGTGGAAGAAGTGGCCGCTCTGGATTTGGCAGAGCGCGAAAAGTACCGGGAGAATGCCCGGGAAGTGGCCCAGATTGCCCTCTGGGACAACCAGATCAAGTATTATCAGGAGGCCTATTCCATTGCCCTCGAGAAGGTGAAGGAACAGCTGGACTCCTACAAATCCCAAAAGAAGACTATGCAGTATTTTAAAGCCGACGTTACCAGCCCCAACTGGAGGAGCATTCTGGTAACCCGACATCTCCCGGAAAAGCTTTCCCGTCTGGAGAAGCTTTCCAAGAACCTCTGGTGGTGCTGGAACGAGAGCGCCAAGGATCTCTTCAAGTCCATCGACCCTGAAGTTTGGCATACAAGCGGCCACAACCCGCTGGTGGTGCTGGATACCGTGAGCATCAAGCGTTTCCAGCAGCTCTCGGAAGACGAAGACTTCCTCACCCGCATGAAGGCCGTCCTGGACGAGTTCGATACCTATATGGCTGCCAAGGCAGACCGCAAGGACCCTTCCATCGCCTATTTCTGCATGGAGTACGGTTTGGATACGTCCCTTAAGATTTACAGTGGCGGTCTGGGTATCCTGGCCGGCGACTATCTGAAGGAAACCTCCGATATGAACACCAACCTGGTGGCCGTGGGTCTGCTGTATCGCTATGGCTATTTCAACCAGATTATCAGCGCCCAGGGTTATCAGGTGGCCAATTACGACGCCCAGGACTTCACCAAGATTCCGGCTGTTCCCGTGCTGGACAAGGACGGCACCTGGGTCACCACTTCCGTGGCCTTCCCGGGCCGAAACCTCACCGCCCGTCTGTGGAAGGTGGAGGTAGGCAGAACCGACCTCTATCTGATGGACACCGACTATGAGGCCAACATCCCCGAAGACCGCGAGGTAACCTATCACCTCTACGGCGGCAGCTGGGAGAACCGCCTCAAGCAGGAACTCCTGCTGGGTGTGGGCGGTATCCGCGCCCTCCGCAGGCTGGGCCTGAACCCTCAGGTGTATCACTGCAACGAGGGTCACGCCGCTTTCATCGGCATGGAGCGTCTGCGCGAGTACATCGAGCAGGACAACCTGGACTTCTCCGAGGCCCTGGAGGTGGTCAAGGCCAGCTCCCTGTTCACCACCCATACGCCGGTTCCCGCCGGTCACGATGCCTTTGACGAGGCCATGCTGCGCCAGTATATCGGCCACTATCCCGCCCGTCTCAAGGTAGACTGGGAGACGCTTATGTCCCTGGGTAAGGACAATCCGCTGAACCCCGACGAGAAGTTCTCCATGAGCAACCTGGCCGCCAACATCTCCCAGAATGTGAACGGTGTATCCATGCTGCACGGCAAGGTGTCCCAGGATATCTTCTCCCATATGTATCCGGGCTATCTGCCGGAGGAACTCTTCGTGAGCTACGTCACCAACGGTGTGCATTATCCCACCTGGTGCGCCCCCGAGTGGAAGCCGGTACACGCCAAGGTCTTCGGCCCTGAGTTTGCCACCCACCACTACGACAAGAGATGCTTCGAGGGCATCTACGAAGTTCCGGACAAGGAAGTCTGGTCCGTCAAGAAGGAGCTCAAGTCCAAGCTCATTGACTTTATCCGCGAGCGTCTGCAGGACAAGACCCTGTCCGACCATTACAGCCCGTCCCAGATTGTCACCATTCTGGAAAACCTCCGCGACGATGTCCTCACCATCGGTTTCGCCCGTCGTTTTGCTACTTACAAGCGTGCCACGCTGCTGTTCCGGGACCTCAACCGCCTGGACAAGATTGTGAACAACCCCACGCAGCCCGTGCAGTTCCTCTTTGCCGGTAAGGCCCATCCCGCCGACAAGGCCGGCCAGGACCTGATCAAGCAGATTGTGGACATCTCAAAGGATCCCCGCTTCATTGGCAAGATTGTGTTTGTGCCCGGTTACGACATTACCCTGGCCAAGCGCATGGTCCAGGGCGTGGATGTGTGGATGAACAACCCTACCCGTCCCCAGGAAGCCTCCGGTACTTCCGGTGAAAAGGCTGCGATGAACGGCACCATGCACTTCTCCGTGCTGGACGGCTGGTGGGTAGAGGGCTACAAGGAAGGCGCCGGCTGGGCCCTTCCCATCGAGCAGGCCTATGAAGACGACAACTTCCAGAACGAACTGGATGCCGCCACTATCTACCAGATCCTGGAGAACGACATTGCCCCGGCTTACTACAATGTAGACCGCACCACGGGAAGAAGCTCCGAGTGGATTGGCTACATCAAGAATACCATTGCCCAGGTGGCTTGCAATTTCACCACCAACCGTATGCTCACGGACTACATCAACCAGTACTACGAGCCCCAGTCCAAGGCTGCCGCCGCCATGGTGGCCCACGACTTCAAGAAGGCCCGCGAACTGGCTGCCTGGAAGAACCGTGTGCGCCGCGAGTGGGAGAATGTGATGCAGGTGTCCCGCACGGAGGCGGCTACCACCTACGATATCACGCAGTCTCAGCCGTATCACGCGGAGGCGGAACTCCAACTGGGCTCCCTGTCCCCGGATGAGGTGGGCGTTGAGGTGGTGTTTGCCCAGGCCGATGCCAAGGGCAAGCTGCACATCGTGAACGTACAGGAGTGCAAGGTAGTCAGCTTCAAGGACGGCGTGGCCAAGTACAGCGTGGATGTCCTTCCGGAAAAGACCGGTGCTTACAATGTGGGCGCCCGCGTCTTTGCCAAGAACGCCCTGCTGCCGCACCGTCAGAGCTTTGAGTGTGTCAAGTGGCTGTAGTAACTACTGGATTTTTTGACGGGGTCCATCTGGGCCACCGTCACGTATTGGAGACTGTGGTCTCCTCTGCCCGTGAAAGGGGAGAGGAGGCCATCGTTGTCACTTTCTGGCCCCATCCCAGGACGGTCCTGCAGCAGGACGCCAGGGACTTCCGCATCCTTACTTCCCTGGAAGAGAAGAAGATGCTCCTGGAGGCCAATGGCATAGACCGGGTAGAGGTGCTCCCGTTTACCAAGGAGTTTGCCGCTATGAAGGCCGAAGAGTACCTGCACTTCCTTCGAAAGACCTTCGGGACGACCCTTATGGTTATGGGCTATGACAACAGGATAGGGTCTGACAGAAAGACAGCCTTGGAAATAATAGAAGAGTCTTATCCATCGGCTCCGCAGGAAATTATTTTTTGCGACGGTGCGCAAAAAACCAATTTCCTGCAGAGCTCTTCCAGCCCTTCGCAAACAGTAGCTATATCGTCTACGCAGATTAGGAAAGCACTGGAAGAGGGGATGATTGAGCAGGCTAATGAAATGCTGGGCTATGAGTACGGGCTGTACGGCGTGGTAGTGGCTGGAAACCGCCTGGGAAGGACCATCGGGTTCCCTACGGCCAATATGCAGCTGTACGAGCCTCTCAAGCTGGTGCCTATGAACGGAGTGTACGCCGTGGAGGTGGAAGTGCTGGGCCAGAAGTATAAAGGAATGTGCAACATTGGCGTGCGGCCCACCGTGGACGGAAAGGTGCGCACCATTGAGACGCACATCCTGGATTTCGATCAGGATATCTATGGCCTGCCGCTGCGGCTCCGTTTCCTGCGCCGCATCCGCGATGAACGCAAGTTCCCTTCGCTGGATGCGCTCAAGGAGCAGCTTGTGCAGGACAAGTTGAGCATTTAGCCCGGTTTTTTACTTATTGTCAAGTTTCGGAGAGCCTTTTTACTTATTGTCAAGTTTAAGAGGCTCTTTTTGTTTTTTGAATCGTGGGATTATTTTTTTTAGCACTTAGGAGAACTGGATATGCGCTAATTTTGCACCAGTCGATTGTAGCAAGGAACAGACTAACACTGTTAGAAGTTTGAAACGTTCATCAGCTACACACACTTTGTGTTGATATTGATCCCTTAGCGTTGATACCTGCGCCGTGAGGCGCGGGTATCTATTTTTTATGGGCAAAGTTTTGGTATTCTCAGTCCCAAAGCCTTTGCCGCATTGAAAGAATATGAGCAGGCGTTGAAAAACAAAAAATAATTCCTATCTTTGTAGGGAGATAAAGCTCGACGGCCTCCACCGGTCGTCGGCTGTTTTTTTGACAAAACTAAAAACTATTTATATCCATGCCCATCGAGATGATGACTCAGGCGGGTCTTGATAAGCTTAAGCAGGAACTCGCCGAAGCACTGGCCCAGCGGCCGGTGATTTCCGCAGCCATTGCGGAAGCCCGTGAGAAAGGAGACCTCTCCGAGAACGCAGAGTACGACGCTGCGCGCGATGCGCAGGGTCTGCTGGAGGTAAAGATTGCCCGTCTCAAGGAAAAGGTGGCCAACGCCCGCGTGATTGACGAGAGCAAGCTGTCGGCCGATACGGTCCAGCTCCTTTCCAAGGTCAAGGTGCGCAATGCCGCCAACAAGATGGTGATGAACTTCCAGATTGTACCCGAGAGCGAGGCCGATTTCTCCAAGGGACTCCTGGCCGCCACCACGCCCATCGGCAAGGCCCTTATGGGTCACGGCAAAGGCGACATCGTTGAGGCCAAGGTGCCCAGCGGCGTTATAAAGTTTGAAATCCTGGAAATTTCCCTCTAGTAAGTTATGGCAACCATTTTCACCAAGATAGCCCAGGGAGAGATTCCCTCCTACAAGTGCGCGGAAAACGAAGATTTCTACGCTTTCCTGGATATTTCCCCGCTGGCCAAAGGACACACGCTGGTGATTCCCAAGCACGTGGAAGACGATTATATCTTCCACCTGGACGCCAAGACCTACGAAGGCCTCTGGGCCTTTGCCCGCAAGGTGGCAGTAGCCCTCAAGGCCGCCGTGCCCTGCCAGCGCGTGGGCGTGGCCGTGCTGGGGATGGAAGTGCCCCACACGCACATCCACCTGGTCCCGCTCCAGACAGAAGGAGACCTGGACTTCCGCAAGGCCAAGCTCAAGCTGGAGCCCGAAGAGATGAAAACCATTGCCAATAAAATTCTTACCGAATATGAGAAGCTTTAAGCTTATGGCCGCCGCAGCCCTGGTGCTGCTTACCGCCGCCTGCGGAAAAAATACCCAGATTGAAGGAACCCTTTATGAAACGCCCGACAGCCAGGTAATCGTGAAGCTGCTGGACGTAAACCGTTTCCAGGTGCTGGATTCCGTAAAGACAGACTCCAAGGGCCATTTCTCCTATGGACTGGATCTCAAGAAGGCCCAGCCCGAGTTTGTCTATCTCTTCTACGGAGACCGCCAGATTGCTTCCCTCCTTCTCCAGAAGGGAGACAAGGTGAAGGTGCAGACCGACACTTTGGGCGCATACAGCGTAGAAGGTTCCCAAGAATCCGAGAAACTGCAGAAGGTGGAGCAGGAGTACAACTCCTTTATGCGCGATATGGAGCATATCATGGCCCGCGAAATCGACCCTGAGGCTTCCCTGAGCCGCCGGTATGTGGCCTACTACAGAGACCGCATCGCCTACGTGATGGGTAACACCAAGTCCCTTACCGTGGTGCCCGTGCTGTTCCAGCAGGTGAACCCCACCTTCCCGGTGTTCGGCCAGCCCACGGACGGCATTATGATGCAGGCCGTCTGTGATTCCCTCAAGACCGTTTATCCCGAGTCCCGTTACGTGAAGGCCCTGGAGAAGGAAGCCCAGCGCCGCATCAACATCCTGGACGTGAACGCCAGGCTCCAGGACGCCGAGGAAATCGGTTACATTGACATCAACCTCCCCGGCATTGACGGAAAGAACATCAAGCTCTCCGAGAACCTGGGCAAGGTTACTATGGTTTACTTCTGGCAGGCTACGGCCGGGCAGAAGATGTTCAACCTGGATGCCCTGGTTCCCATCTATGAGCAGTTCCACGGCAAGGGCTTCGAGGTGTACGCCGTATCCCTGGACAGCGACAAGGCTGCCTGGGCTTCGGCCATCCGCAACCAGAAACTTCCCTGGGTAAACGTCTGCGACACCCGCGGCGCCCAGTCTCCCTATGTGGTTTCTTACGGCATTGGCAGCCTGCCTATGGTTTGGTTCATCGTAGACGGCAACGTGGACGGCGAAGCCAAGGTGAGCAACGCTTCCGACATCCGCAATTACCTGCGTAAAAAGCTGTAATGGCCCGCATTCTTCTCATCGAGACATCTACATCGGTCCTGTCCGTGGCGTTAGCCGTTGACGGGACCGTTGTGGCAGAACGCATCTGCCGGGAGCCCCGTATGCAGGCTTCTCTCACGGCTCCGCTGGTGAAGGAAGTGCTGGACGAGGCCGGCCTCAAGGCCCCCGACTGCGACGCCGTTGCCGTGAGCTCCGGCCCGGGTTCCTACACGGGTCTGAGAGTGGGCGTATCCACCGCCAAGGGCCTGGCCTTCGGCGCCGGAAAACCCCTCATAGCCGTGGGCACCCTGGACATCCTCGTAGATGGATGTGAGGTGGAGCCGGGAATGACGGTTGTCCCTATGATCGACGCTCGACGGATGGAGGTATATACCGCCGTCTACAATGCTGAAGGAGAGCGGCTTACGGAGATCGAGGCCCATATCATCGGCCCGGATTCTTTTGCTCCTTATCTGGAAAAGGGAAAGGTCCTTTTTGTGGGGGACGGCGCCCTCAAGGGAAAGGACGTGATTACGCATCCCAACGCCTGCTTCCAGGAGGCTTTCCCGCTGGCCAGGCATATGGCTACAAGGGCCCAGAAGGCCTTTGAAGAGGGAAAATTTGAAAATCTGGCGTACTTTGAACCCTTCTATCTGAAGGATTTTATACCAACAATTCCAAAGAAATTGTTGGTATAGTACGTTGCACGTACAGGGGGACTAATCCCCCAGACCCCCTGGGTCGCTTCGCTCCTAAGTGCTAAGATCAAGATTAGGAGACAGATGTAAGCAGTTTCTTGAGGTAGGGGAAAACGAAATAGCCAAAGTCTTTGAGGGCTCCGTAGAGCAGGGAATCCTGCAATGCGGAGCCTTTTACCAGGCTGAACTTGCCGTTGATGGTGTCAAACATAATGATGATCAGGCCGATGACCACGGCCGTGACGGCCAGGCTGAACACCAGTCCCAGCACCTTGTTGATCCATCCCAGGGAGGCTTTTTCTACGGCGGCGGTTATGAGTTTGGCCACGAACAGGACCGCCAGCAGGACCAAAATGAGCACCAACGCAAACCCCAGGATGTTGAGGACGGTAGGGGAAACATTGAGGTATTGGGAAAGCCAAGTGCAGGCGGCGCCGGAAAACTTGAAGGCCAGGTATACGCTTAACACTATGCCTATCAAGGAGATAGCCTGCTCCAGGAGTCCCTTGGAAATGCCGCGGAGAATGCCCGGAATAAAGAGAACTAGGATAATGATATCCAGTGTGTTCATGGCTTGCCTAAATCAGTATTTATTTTTAACTTTGTGAAATATTTTTACGATACAAAATTAGCAAAAAATATGACATTCAAAGAATACAAGGGGCTGGATTTGACCGAATGTGGGAACAATGTCCTGCAGCGCTGGAAGCAGATGCACGCTTTCGAGCGCTCGCTGGAACTGCGTGAGGGGGCCCCTGCGTTCATTTTCTTCGAGGGTCCGCCCAGCGCCAACGGCATGCCCGGCATCCACCACGTGATGGCCCGTTCCATCAAGGATGCCATCTGCCGCTACAAGACGCAGACCGGCTACAAGGTGAACCGCCGCGCCGGCTGGGATACCCACGGCCTCCCCGTAGAACTGGGAGTGGAGAAGAAACTGGGCATCACCAAGGCCGATATCGGAACCAAGGTTTCCGTGGCGGAATACAACGCCACCTGCCGCAAAGAGGTGATGAAATATACCAAGGAGTGGGTCAATATGACCGAGCGTGTGGGTTACTGGGTAGATATGCAGGACCCGTACATCACCTACGACAACCGCTACATCGAGACCCTCTGGTATCTCCTCAAGAAGATTTACAACAAGGGCCTGCTGTACAAGGGCTATACCATTCAGCCGTATTCTCCCACGGACGGTACGGGCCTGAGCTCCCACGAGCTCAACCAGCCCGGCTGCTACAAGGACGTGAGCGACACCACGGCCACCGTCCAGTTTGAGGTCATCAAGGACGGCGCTTCCCAGCCGCTGTACGGCACGTACGTGTTCCCGGTCTATTTCCTGGCCTGGACCACCACGCCCTGGACCCTCCCGTCCAATACCGCCCTGTGCGTAGGACCGGACATCGAATATGTCCGTGTCCTTTCCCTGAACCCTTACACCGGAGAACCCGCCGTATATGTGCTGGCTCAGGATCTGGTGGGCACCTGGTTCAACCCCAAGGGAGAGAATCTCCCGCTGGAGGGTTATCAGAAGGGAGACAAGGTAGTTCCCTGGAAACTCCTGGGCGGCAGCTGGAAAGGCTCCGAGCTCGTAGGCATCCGCTATCACCAGCTCATTCCCTGGTTCAAACCGGACGGGGACGCCTTCCGCGTCATCTCCGGAGACTATGTGACCACTTCCGAGGGTACGGGCATCGTACACATCGCCCCCACCTTCGGCGCAGACGATAAGCGTGTGGCCGCCGCTGCCGGCATCGGCGCCATTATGCCCATAGACAAGGACGGCAATCCCCAGGCCCAGGTAGACCGCCAGGGTCGCTTCTTCCGCCTGGAAGATATGGATCCCGCCTATGCCGCCACCGTAGACCCTTCCTACAAGGAGTATTCGGGCCGATACGTAAAAGCCGGCTACAAGCAGTACTTCGAGCACGTAGAGGAAGAAGGAACGCTGGACATTGACCTTTGCGTAATGATGAAGGCCGACGGCAGAGCCTTCAAGGTGCTCAAGCACGTGCACAGCTATCCGCACAGCTGGAGAACGGACCTTCCCGTCCTCTACTATCCGCTGGACAGCTGGTTCATCAAGGCATCGGCCGTGAAGGATGAAATGGTGAAGCTGAACCAGCAGATTGTCTGGAAGCCCGCCTCCACCGGTACCGGCCGCTTCGGCCAGTGGCTGGAGAACATCCAGGACTGGAACCTGAGCCGCAGCCGCTACTGGGGCACTCCGCTGCCCATCTGGCGCACGGAAGACGGCAAGGAAGAGATTTGCATCGGCTCCGTCAAGGAACTTTACGCAGAGATAGAGAAGGCCGTGGCCGCCGGCGTTATGCCCTCCAATCCGCTCAAGGACAAGGGCTTCAACCCGGAGGATATGAGCCTGGACAACTACAACAAGATAGACCTTCACCGCCCGGTGGTGGATGAGATTTTCCTGGTATCGGCCAGTGGCAAGAAGATGACCCGCGAAACCGACCTCATTGACGTATGGTTCGATTCCGGAGCCATGCCCTATGCCCAGGAAGGCCTCCGCAACCTGGAAAGCCCTGCTTTTGGCTCCACGGCAGACTTCATCGCAGAAGGCGTGGACCAGACCCGCGGCTGGTTCTATACCCTGCACGCCATCCACACCATGATTTCCGGAACGCCCGCCTTCAAGCGCGTGATTTCCAACGGCCTGGTGCTGGACAAGAACGGCAACAAGATGAGCAAGCGCCTGGGCAATGCGGTAGACCCGTTCATGGCCCTGGATACGTACGGTGCAGACGCCCTGCGCTGGTATATGCTCACCAACGCCGAGCCTTGGGACAACCTCAAGTTTGATGAGACTGGCGTGGCAGACGTGCGCCGCAAGTTCTTCGGCACGCTCTACAACACCTACGCCTTCTTTGCCCGCTACGCCAACATCGACGGCTGGCAGCCCGCTGCTGAGGGCAAGGCCTGCACGGAACTGGACGCCTGGATCCTGTCCAAGCTCAATTCCGTGATCCGCGACGTCCGTGCCGCCTACGAAGACTACGATGTAAAGAGCGCCGGCCGTATCCTGGAGAACTTCGTCTGCGACGACGTCTCCAACTGGTACGTGCGCCTGAACCGCGCCCGCTTCTGGGCCGGAGAAATGACGGAAGACAAGAAGACCGCCTACAGCACCCTGTACACGGTGCTCAAGGACGTAGCCATCCTGGCCGCCCCCATTGCTCCGTTCTATATGGACCAGCTGTACTGCGACCTCGTGCCCGGCGCCGAGTCCGTGCACTTTGTCCTGATGCCGGAAGTGAACGCCGCCCTCATCGACGGCGCCCTGGAAGAGCGGATGTCGCTGGCCCAGCTGGCCACCTCCCTCATCCTGGGCATTCGCAAGAAGGTGAACATCCCGGTAAGACAGCCCCTGCAGAAGGTGATGATTCCCGTCATCTCCGAGAAAGTCCGCACGGCGCTGGATTCCGTCAAAGACATTGTGCTGCCGGAAGTGAACGTGAAGGAGATGGAGTTCGTGGAGGACACCACCGGCATTATGACCCTCCGTATCAAGCCCAACTTCAAGGTGCTGGGCAAGACGTACGGAGCCCGTATGAAAGAGATTGCCGCCGCTTTCGGCGCCCTGGAGCAGCCCGTGATTGCCGCCATCCAGAAGGCCGAAACCGAAGGCACTGCTTACACCCTCGCTCTCCCCGGAGGAGATGTAATCCTCAATCCCGGAGACTATGCCATTTCCTCGGAAGACGTGGAAGGCTGGCAGGTAGCCTCCGAGGGCTCGCTCACCGTGGCCCTGGATGTGGAAGTAACCCCTGAACTCAGGAAGGAAGGCCTTTCCAGAGAACTGGTGAACCGCATCCAGAACCTCCGCAAGAGCTCCGGATTCGAGGTTACGGACCGCATCAACACCGTGGTCTACTCCAACGACGGAGGGCTGACCGAAGCCCTGAAGGTCTTCGGAGACTATGTGAAGGCCCAGACGCTTTCGCTTTCCATCGGCCTGGAAGCCTTTGAAAAGGCTCCGGCAGATGCCGCGGAGGTAGAATGGACCGAAGGAACCATCAAGCTAACTATCAATCGCTAAGGATATGGAAGAGAACAACAAAACCCGCTATTCTGACGAGGAACTCGAGGAGTTCCGCGGCATTATCAACGAGATGTTGGAGAAGGCGCGCGCAGAGTACAACACCCTGAGGGATGCCATGACCCACGCCGGTGGCAATGACATCCTGGACACCGCCCCCACCTTTAAGACGGTAGAGGACGACGGCGCTTTCCAGCTTTCCAAGGAAGAAGCCGGTGCACTGGCCCAGCGTCAGTACAAGTTTATCCAGAACCTGGAAGCCGCCCTGGTGCGCATCGAGAACAAGACGTACGGCATCTGCCGTGTTACGGGCAAGCTTATCCCCAAGGAGCGCCTGCGTCTGGTTCCGCACGCCACCACTACGGTAGAAGGTAAAGCCATCCTGGAAAAGACGGGCAAGAAGTAATGGCTGTACGTCTTTCCAAAGGCGTCCGGCTGCTCCTTCTGGGTCTTGTGCTGGTTGTGATTGATCAGGTCATCAAAGTCCTGGTCAAGACCCATATGACGCTGGGGGAGAGCATTCCGGTGCTGGGCAACTGGTTTCAGCTTTTCTTTGTGGAAAACAAAGGAATGGCCTTTGGCATGGCCTTCGGCGGCGTAATAGGGAAGTACCTGCTTACCCTTTTCCGCCTGGCCCTTTTTGGCTTCCTTACCTGGTGGATATCGGCCCTTATCAAAAGGGAAACGGTCCCTACCGGGGTGCTGGTGGGCCTTACGCTCATTACGGCGGGAGCCTTGGGCAACATCATTGATTGCCTCTTTTACGGACTCATCTTCAGTGAGTCCACCTTCCAGACGGTGGCCACGCTGGGCTCCTACGCCCCCTTTATGCAGGGCAAAGTGGTAGATATGTTCTACTTCCCGCTCTGGGTCTGGCCAGACTGGGTGCCCGGCCTGGGAGGCCACATCTTCTTTGAACCGGTGTTCAATTTTGCAGACAGTTGCGTCACTTGCGGCGCCATCTATCTCATCCTATTCCATTGGAAGTTCTTCGCCAAAGAATAATCCCCAGCTCTATGTCGGAACAAATCCTCAGACCTTTATTTGAATCCTATACCGGAAAGAAACTCACGGAAATCCTGGAGCTTCCCGCCTCGGGCAGCAACCGCCGGTATTTCCGCTTGAAGAGTGGCCAGCTCTCGCTCATTGGCGCCGTGGGCACCAATCTGCAGGAAAACCACAGTTTCATCTATCTGGCCAACCATTTCAAGGAGAAAGGCCTGAAGGTCCCCACGGTGCTGGCCGTGAGCGAGGACGGCAGCGCATACATCCAGGAGGATCTGGGAGACCAGGTGCTCTTCGGGATGGTGGCCCAGGGCCGCGAGAGCGGCTTCTACAGCCCGGAAGAAACCGCCCTTCTCAAGAGTGCCATGGCCCAGCTCCCCAAGATTCAGTTTGTGGGGGCCGAAGGATTGGACTGGAAGAACTGCTACCCCCAGGAGGCGTTCGACGCCCGTATGGTGGACTTTGACCTGAATTACTTCAAATACTGCTTCCTCAAGGCTACCGGCCTGGAGTTTAACGAGGTCCTCCTGCAGGACGATTTCGAGAAGTTTAAGGCCGATTTGCTGCAGGAAGACGACAATACCTTCATGTACCGGGACTTCCAGGCCCGCAACGTGATGGTCAAGGACGGCGAGCCTTGGTTCATCGATTTCCAGGGCGGCCGCCGCGGTCCCATCTACTATGATGTGGCTTCCTTCATCTGGCAGGCCCGTTCCCGCTTCCCGGAAGACCTCAAGCAGGAACTTATCGCCACCTATCTGCAGGCTCTTCAGCAGTACAAGAAGGTAGACGAGGACCATTTCCGCAGCCGCCTGCGTCTGTTTGTGCTGTTCCGCACCCTGCAGGTGCTGGGAGCCTACGGTTTCCGCGGTTACTTTGAAAAGAAGCCCCACTTCCTGGCCAGCGTTCCCTATGCCCTGAGCAACCTGCGCAAACTGCTGCAGACGCCCTTCGCCGATTACCCTTATATGAACGACCTCCTCACCAAGATGGCCTCCCTGCCGGAACTCAACGAGATTGCGCAGGACCACCGTCTGTCCGTTCATATCTACAGTTTCGCCTACAAGAAAGGCATTCCGGCCGATACCACCGGCAACGGTGGCGGCTACGTCTTCGACTGCCGCAGTGTCAACAACCCCGGCAAATACGAGTATTACCGTCAGTTCAACGGAATGGATCCCGAGGTGATCAAGTTCCTGGAGGACGATGGAGAAATCAAGGTGTTCCTGGACAGTGTCTACAATCTGGTAGATGCCCACGTAAAGCGTTTTATGGAGCGCAAGTTCACCAACCTGCAGGTGTGCTTCGGTTGCACCGGCGGCCAGCACCGTTCCGTCTACAGCGCCGAGCATCTGGCCCGTCACCTGATGGACAAGTTTGATGTCAAGGTCACGGTTACCCACCGGGAACTCAATATCGAAAAAATGCTCTAATTATGAAGGCGATGATCTTTGCGGCTGGTCTGGGAACCCGCCTGAAGCCCATCACCGATACTATGCCCAAGGCCCTGGTGCCCGTGGGTGGAGAGCCGCTGCTGCATCACGTGATAGTGAAACTGCGCGCAGCAGGTTATGACCATCTGGTGGTCAATGTGCACCACTTCGCCTCCCAGATCCGGGAGTATCTGGCCACCCACGATTACGGTATAGACATTCAGATTTCTGATGAGACGGAGGAGTTGCTGGAGACCGGCGGCGGCATTGCCCACGCTAAGGACCTCCTGCTTCCTTCGGAGGAGCCCATCCTGATTCATAATGTAGATATCCTGTCCAACCTGGACCTTTCCTGGTTCCGTTCCCAGGTGCGTCCTTCGGCCCTTTCCACCCTCCTGGTAAGCGAGCGGGAAACCAGCCGGTATCTTCTCTTTGGCCCTGATATGAGGCTGATGGGCTGGACCAATGTGGCTACAGGAGAAGTCCGTTCCCCTTATCCTTTGGAAGAACTGTCCGGCTGCCGCAAATATGCCTTTTCCGGCATCCACAACGTATCCCCGGCCATTTTCCAGGCCTTTGAAGAGTCCGGTTTCTCGGGCCGGTTCCCCATTATGGATTTCTATATCCGGCAGTGCGCCCGCTATCCCATCTACGGTGCTGTGGCCCCTTCCCTCCAACTGGTGGACGTGGGCAAACTGGATTCCCTGGAGCAGGCGGAAGAGATGGTGAGATTGCTTTAGGTATTTCTTCCCTCCGCCTCCAAGGGATTTCGTCGCTTCGTTCCGACATCCCTCCCCGCTGCGCGGGGCTTTGCAAAAAGCTACCAAAAAGTCCAGTCAAGCTTGTTTGATCTGGACTTTTTGGTAGCTTTTTGCGGAGGCGGAGGGATTCGAACCCCCGGTACCTTTCGGTACAACAGTTTTCAAGACTGCCGCCATCGACCACTCGGCCACACCTCCGGAAAGGATTGCAAAGTTACGGAAAATATTTGTTTTTTTTGCTTTTCTTCGTACTTTTGCTTTTGTATGCGCAAGTGGTTGATGCTCATAGTTTTTGCCCTCCTGTCCCTGGTTGCCTGGGGCCAGACGGATTCCGTGCGTCTCGGGTATTCCGTGCGGGGTAAGGTCAAAGACGCCCAGACGGGCCGTGCGCTGGAGTCGGTGCACGTTTCGGTGCCCGGGCGCCATTATGCCACCGTCACCAATGCAGACGGTGAGTTTGTCTTGAAGAGCGATACCAGAATTGACGCCGTCCTGTTCACCTATCTGGGCTACAAGTCCCAGCGGGTGCCGGCCAAAGACAAGATGACGGTTTCCCTGGTACGGGAAGCCATCTCCCTGCCGGAGGCCCTCATCATTGGCGGTGACCCTATCGATATCTTGCAGGAAGCCCTGGAACGGCTGCCCCATACGTATTGCCCGGAGCCCGAACTCCTGGAATGCTTCTACCGGGAAACCGTCCAGAAGAGAAGCCGGTATACTTATGTGGCCGAAGCAGTGGCCCGCCTGTACCGCCAGGAGTTTGAGCAGGCTTTCTACAACCCGGATGCATCGGCCCTTGAAAAGAGCCGCCTGCTGGTGAGCCAGCGCCGCTCCGATACCTTGAGCGTTAAAACGCAGGGTGGCCCCCAGATGGCTCTCAACTGCGATTTCCTGAAGAATCCGGATCTGATGTTCGCTCCCGACGAGCTGGATCATTACCGTCTGGAGATGCAGACGCCCGTGCGCATCGGAGACCGCCTGCAGTACGTGATCAAGCTCACGCCCGCCGTGGATGCTCCTTATGCCCTCTATCACGCCCTGGTATACATTGACAGAGAGCGTCTCACGTTCACCCGTATAGAAGCCTCCCTGGATATGAGCGACCGCGCCAAGGCCATCAAGGCCGTCCTGGTGTCCAAGCCTATGAGCCTTCGCTTCTTCCCGGAAGAAGCCAGCGTAGTGCTCAACTACAGGCCGGTAGGAGATAAAATCAGACTGGAATACTTCCGCTCCACCATCCGCTTTGCCTGCGACTGGAGAAAGCGCCTGTTCAAGACGCACTACACCGCTGTGAACGAACTTGTGGTAACGGATGTAAGGCCCGAGGCCATCCCCATTCCCCGCAAGGAACGCTTCCGCACCACGGATTATCTGAACGACAAGGCCCAGGAATTCATGGACCCGGATTTCTGGAAAGACTACAATATCATAGAGCCCTCCGAGAGCCTTGAGCACGCCATTGGACGCCTGAAGAAATAAAGACGAAAAATTTTGCAAGGATTAATTTTTTTACTACCTTTGCAATCCCAATCATAGGGGCGTAGCTCAGCTGGTTTAGAGCGCTTCAGTCACATTGAAGAGGTCATCGGTTCGAATCCGATCGTCCCTACAAAAAAGAACCCGGATCTTAGGACCCGGGTTCTTTTTTGTGTAGAGCCGTTATTTCTTGAGTTTGAACAGATCGCGGCAGAACCAGTTCATGGTCTTGGGGAAGCGGTCGGTTTCTACGAAGTCCGTGTCTCCTTTTACGTTGTTCACCTGAACCTCCAGGGCCGTTTCTCCGGTGGCGGTATCCACCACGGTGAAAGTGCCGTAGATGCTGATGTAGCAGCTGCCCATCACGCCGGGGCCCTGGCTGCGCTCGAAGGTGTTCACCTTGAGAACCACCTTGTACGGGGCATCCCCCTCGTTCACCAGCTTAAGACCCTTGCTGTACTGGTTGAAAGCCTCGAAGAAGGATTCGTTCATCAGGCGTACGCGCTCGTCGTAGTCGCCTTCGCACCAGGTCTTGAAATCTCCCTTGTTCTCTTTGGCAAATACGCCGTTGTTGACAAACTGGGCCTCGGAAAGATCGATGCTCCAAGTGGCGGTAGCATCCTGCTTAAGAACATCCAGGCTGCCATTGGTTACCTTGAAAGGCTTGGCGGCAAAGAGGGAAACGGAGGCCAGCAAAAGGGCCGAAACAAGTAAAAATCTTTTCATGGTCGTAGTATTACTAATTGACACAAAGATAGTAAACTTTCCCATTAGTTGGCCACATTCTTATGAAAGTTGTGCAGCCGGTTCTCCACCATCATAGCCACGGAGGCCAGGATATAGTAGACTACGGTCTGAAGGGTCATATACCACAGTTCCGGGGCAATGGCGCTGAGCGACCCCGTATTGCTGAGGGTCATATAGGCCCGGCACCCGAAGGTTGTAGGGAATACATAGGAGATGACCTTCCAGAAGGGGGAGAAGTTGCTGGCGGGCCAGGTGAAGCCGGTGAGGAACACGGCGATGGGGCACACGAACAGCAGCAATACCAGCACCGTCTCACGCTTGGTGATGGCCGATGACCAGGTGAAACTGAACACGATGATATCGGCCACGAAGAAGGCCAGGAGCAGGAGCGTATCCCAGAACGAGGCCTGGATGGGCATATGGAACAGCCAGGGAATGAGGATGGCGCCATAGACTCCCAGGAACATAAAGATGAGGAAGTAGGCGGCTCCCCGGCCCAGGACAATGCGGCCGGCCCCGTTGCCTCCCACCAGTCTGGCAAAACTGCGCCCTTCTTCGCGCTGCGTTCCGGCCAGGGTGGTGGATCCGTAGAACATCACCTGCTGCAGAATCATAAACAGGCACATATACACGAAGAACATGGTGAAGGAGATGTTGGGGTTGTACAGGCGGGTATCGTCGTACTGGATGGGCTCCACCAGCTGAAGGGCGTCCTGCCCGGTAAAACCGGAAGCCGCGTACCGCTCCGTCTGGATGGTGTGCACCTCGTCCAGCATCACCAGGTTGGTCCCTATGGTAAGGGCCTTGTAATACAGGAAAGTGGACATATCGGCGTACGTGCTTACGGTGGCCTGCTCCCCGTGGACAATGCGGGTGTCAAAATCTTCGGGGATGAGCACCACGCCGTGCACCTTACCGGAGGCCATCAGGTTGCGGGCTTCCTCCAGGGAGATGCAGTTGTAGGCCAGTTCGCACTCACGGGTGGCGTCCAGCTTCTGCAGATAGCGGCGGCTGTAGCTTCCCTGGGACAGGTCCACCACGGCCACGGGCATCTCGTCCACCGAGCCGATGGAGTAAATCCAGTTGTAAAGGGGCGGATACACCAGGCCGGCAAAGCAGAAGATGATCATCACGCCGCTGTCGTGGAACACTTCCCGCAGCTCGTTGATAAAGATTTGCCAGGTTCCACTGAACCATTTGCTAATGTAACTCATATTAGTTCCTGGGATAATTCTGATACTTATAGGCGTTGTACAGGCGCTTGTACAGGAAGAGGGGCAGCAGCTGGAATCCCAGCAGGGCAATCAGGTACGGCCACCAGGCGGCGAAACCGTTTCCAAAGTAGACCACCTGCGTGTAAATCAAGTAGTAGAAGCGGAGCGGGAAGAGCACGCTGAGTCCCTGGACACCGGCCGGCAGGGCCGATATGGGCAGGGTGAATCCGGCAAAGGAGAAGCCCAGCACGCTGTAAAGGGCACTCAGGCAGACGCCCAGACGCAGGGTAGGTACTGCGGACACGATGAACACCGCAATGGCTTCATAGGCCAGGATCATGGCAAAAGTGGCCAGGATGAGCCAGCCCACGGACCCGGCGCAGGGGTAATGGAGCGGGCCGAAGAGCAGCAGCTGCAGGCAGACGCCCAGCACGGTGAAGAGCACGGTGTAAGGCACCAGTTTCCCCATAATGGCCGTCCAGAGGTCGTCTCCGGTGGTCTCCAGTAGCTGCTTGGAAGTACCGTACTTGAGCTCGGAGCCCACGGAGTAGGCCACTACCAGCGTGACGCACATCCCCAGAATGCCCGCCAGGATCATATTGATCAGGTAATAGGCATAATTGGTGGGGGCGTTGCCGATATAGTGGGCGTCCAGGGTAACGGGCTGCAGGCGTCCCATAATTTCGCTTTCGGGGACTCCCTTGGCCCTCAGGACCTGCCGCTGCACGGCGCCGTTGGTGAGGTTGACCATATACAGGATGTCCTTGTAGGCCAGAGCCCCTCCGATGACCGGATACATCAGGTTCACCTGGACCTGCATCTTGGGGCAGTGGAAAGCCTGCACCTCCCGGTCAAAATGTTCCGGAACCACCACGTAGCCGTTGATGCGGCCGGTCTCCAACTCCCGCTGGGCAGCCGACAGGGAGGCAAACTCCACTACCTGGCCCATCTGGGTGGCATCCAGCTGCTGGCGGAAGTTGCGGGACGTGGACGAATTGTCCAAGTCCACAACCCCAATCCGCAGTTTCTGCGGGAAGCCTTCCTTCATAAAGGTGGTGAAGAACAGCGTGGCGGCCAGCATCACGCCCACCGAGCCCAGGAAGTAGATGGGCCGATTGCACCAGATGCGGATTTCACGCCGGATTACGTTATAAAGATTCTGTAGCATTATTTTTCTTTGGCAATCATAATGGCACTCATGCCGGGACGGAGACCCTCCACGGGGGCCAGGGGGCGGCAGCGTACTTCGAAGGTGCGGGTGTCAAATTCACCCATTTCCTTGGTGGCGCGCCAGGTGGCGTAGGATTCACGGACAGCCAGGTAGTAGACCACGGCTTCCACTTCGCGGTTATCGAGGGCGGGAATCTTCAGGCTTACGTGCTGGCCGGACTGCAGGCTGTGCAGGCGGTCTTCCCGGATGTTGAAGGTGAACCACATATCGCTGAGGTCCTGGATGGTCATAATGGGGGAACCCTGTCCCACCAGTTCACCCACCTTGGGGTAACGGGCGGCAATGACACCGTCGGAAGGGGAGGTGAGGTTGATTTCGTCCAGATAGGCGTTCACCAGTTCCACGGCGGCGTTGGCCCGTTCCACCAGGGCCACGGCGGCATCCTTGTCTTCCTGACGGGCGCCCTTCACGGCCATATCGTACTGGCTCTTGGCGGCGTGGGCCGTAGCAACGGCAGCCTTGTACTGGGCTTCCACCTCGTCAAACTTCTGGTCGGAGACCACTTTCTCTTCGTGCAGGGCCTTGATGCGCTCATAGGATTTGCGCATCACGTCTTCGCCCACCAGGGCTTTCTGCCAGATTTCGTAAGCGCCGGTGATCTGTTCCTGCTGGGCGCCGTTGTAAGCCTTGTTGCGCTGGGCCACGGCGGCGGCCTTGGCGGCGTTGGCTTCGGCTATCTTGGAACGGATCTCAGGAGAGTCGATGACCACCAGGGTGTCGCCCTTGTGCACCATCTGTCCTTCCTGGGCCCGGAAGGACTCAATACGGCCGGGAACCTTGCCGGACACGCGGTATTCGGTGGCTTCCGCCTCGCCCTGGATGACTTTGTCCTTGGGGCGGGATACCATATAGCCAATGACGGCCACTACCAGGACCAGGCCCACGAGGCCGGCCACACCTGCAATCAGATTGTAATTCTTTTTCATAATTTATATTTCTTATTTGATATTTCCTTGGGCTTTGTTCAAAGATGCTGCGGCCATCTGGTATTCGATGCCGGCATCGATATATTCACTGTGGGCACTGAGCCAGGCTGTCTGGGCTCCCAGCACCGTATTGGTGGGAAGGACGCCGGCCTCGTAGGCCAGGTTGGCCTTGCGGAGGTTCTCCTCGGCGCTCTCCAGGTTGGAGAGGGTCATCTCCACTTTCTCGCGGGCTTCCACGAAGACCTTCCGCTGCTGGGCCACCTGCAGGCCGATGAGCTCGCGGGCATCTTCGTACTGGGTCCGGTACAGACCGGCTTCGGCCTTGGCTTTCTTATAGCGGTTCACGTTTTCCAGGCCGTGGAAGATGGGGACGTTGACCATCACGCCGGCCACCACCGTGCCGCCGTTCCAGGTGTTCTGGATGCCGTTGAAGGCATTGGGGTTGGAGATGAGGTAGTTGGCGGTGAGGGCTACCTGGGGCATCAGGTCGGCCCGTACCACTTTGGCCTTCTTTTCATAGATCTGCTGGGCCAGCTGGAGGCTGCGGGTCTCGGGACGGTCGGCGTAGATGTCTTCCAGGGACTTGTCCGCCGGGCACTCCGGCTCGGGAATCACCTCGATGGTTTCATCGGCCAGGATAATCTCGCTGTCCAGGGGCAGGCCGATGCGCTTGCAAAGCAGCATCTTGGAAAGCGTGAGGCCGTTGTCGGCCTTGGTGAGGAGCATCTGCGCCTCGTTGGCTTTCACCTTCACCTGCAGGGCGTCGGATTCGGTGGCTACGCCGGCAGATATGGATTTCTCCACATCGGTCTGCATCTCCTGCAGGAGGGCCAGGTAGCTTTCGGCCAGTTTCTTCTTGTTGGCGATGGAGATGATCTGCCAGTAGGCCTGGTCCACGTCCATCACCACATCTGCGTACTTCATTTCGTATTTGCTCTGGGCCAGGTCCTGGGCCAGGGCGGCCATCTGGTTGCTGTAGATGATCTTACCGCCCACGAATACGGGCTGCTTGACGGTGACGGCTCCTACCCAGATGTTGTGGAGGTCCGGGTGCAGGGCTTTGTCAATGTCGGTCCCGATGGCGTTCACCGGTTCGGCAATGTTGGGAACCAGTCCGGCCAGGGAGGAGGGGTCTACGCCCTGGAGCATTTGCAGGACCGTCTGCCACATAGGGCTGCCCATATAGTCGAGGGCCAGGGCGGGGTTGGTCTTGATGGCGGTCATCAGCTCGGTCATCTTCTGGGTCATGGCGGCGCTCATCTGCTGGGTGGCTCCGGCCATGGCGGCATCCAGCTGGCCCTGTACCAGGGTTCCGGCGTTCTGCAGGAGGGCGCTCTGGCCGTCGCTGATGAGGGCTATGTCGCGACTGTTATATAGGTACGCGCCCGTAGCGCTTACATTGGGGAAGTAGTTGGCCAGGGCAATCTTGCGGTCGTAGGAGGCCATCTCAATCTGGCCACGGGCCTGCTCCAGGTCTTTGCTTTGCTGGACGGCCATCTGCCGGCAGTCTTCCAGGGTCAGGGTCTGCTGGGCGGAAGCCGTGAGGGCTGCCAATCCCAGAAGGGTTACAAGAAGAGTTTTTTTCATATAATTGTCATTTTGTCAAATTGTCGTTTTGGGAAACGTTATTCTTTCGGGTTGCAAAATTACTGCCATTTTTGCACAATGTTGGGAGCTTTTAGGGGACAGAATTATTCAAAAGGTCGAATTATGCGTCTTTTTGCAAATATCGAATAAAAGCATTACCTTTGTCAAAAATTCGCATCTATGGAGAAAGAAACCCTGCAAACCATTGATATCAAGCGCATCCTGGCGCTGGCTCCCATCATTGATGAGTACTCCCTGGGAACCGACTTCATTATGGGAGAGGTGAGCGGTAAAAAGGTTGAAAAGAGCGAGGCCATCCTGTCCATGCTCAAGTACCCCGTGCGCTTTGACGGCCATATCATCTTCTTCCTCAAGAAGGGGCACTTCTCCATGGACCTTAATCTTAATACGTACGAGTTAAAGCCCCAGTCGCTGCTGGTCTGCGTGCCGGGGAACATCATCAAGCTCTCGTCCTATGACGAAGACCACATCGGGGATGCGGAACTCTATTTCGTGCTGGCTTCGCAGGAGTTTATGAACGGCATCCGCTTTGACTTCAACAAGATCTTCCAGGAGACGCTGAGCCTCTGGAAGAATCCCTGCATCACGTTAAGCGAGGGAGATTTGTATTTGGCCGAAGAATATTTCAAGCTGGGCCGAAGCATCGTGCTGGGAGAGCAGCTGAACAAGAAGGAAATCCTGGGTTCGCTGCTAACCTCTTTCACCTATGCGGTCCTGGATGTCTGGACCCGTAGAATCAACGAGGCCAAGGAGGATGAGAATCCCTCATCGGCCCGCGTGAACCAGCTCTTCGAGCGGTTTATGTCGCTGGTGACGGAGTACCACATCACGCAGCGGGGGATGGCGTTCTATGCAGAGAAGCTCTGCCTTACGCCCAAGTATCTGTCCAAACTGGTAAAACAGGCAAGCGGACGCAGTGCGCCCGCCTGGATAGATTCGTTTGTGATTCTGGAAGCCAAGAATATGCTCAAGTACTCAGACAAGAGCATCAAGGAAATCGTCTATGAACTCCATTTCCCCAACCAGTCCGTCTTTTACAAGTTCTTCAAGGCCCATACGGGTATGACTCCCTCGGAATACCGGAGAGGCTAGAGCTGGCTGTCGGAGAGGCTGAAGGTGTCTCCCTGGCGGATGTCTCCGGTGGTGAGGCCCTTCTTGAGCCAGCGCATACGCTGGGCGGCCGTCCCGTGGGTGAAGGATTCCTCCACGGCGAAGCCCTGGGCCTTCTTCTGGAGATAGTCGTCTCCGATGACCTGGGCGCAGCGGATGGCTTCTTCCAGGTCTCCGTCTTCCAGCGAGCCGAAGAGGGCGTTCTCGTAGTGGCCCCATACGCCGGCGTAGAAATCGGCCTGTAACTCTATGCGCACGCTCATATGGTTGGCTTCGGCCTTGGACATCCGGGCCATCTTGGCGTGGGCCTGGTCCAGGGTGCCCAGCAGGTGCTGGACGTGGTGGCCTACCTCATGAGCTATTACGTACGCGTACGCGAAGTCGCCGTCGGCCCCCAGTTGCTGGCGCATACTGGAGAAGAAGGAAAGGTCTATGTAGAGGTTTTCATCGGCCGAACAGTAGAAGGGTCCCATGGCGGCTTGGCCCTGCCCGCAGGAGGTGGAGGTGCTGCCGGTGTAGAGAACCAGGGTAGGGGCCTTGTAGGCACCCAGGCCGTTGTCTGCGAAGTACTGGGTCCAGACGTCTTCCGTAGAAGCCAGGATCTGGCGGGAGAATTTGGCCAGGGCTTCGTTTTCCGGAGTGGGCTCGTAGCTGGTGACGGTCTTGCCCACGCCCATACCGCCGGATTTTTCTACATTTTGAATCACGTCTCCCAGGTCTCCTCCCATCAGGAAAGTAACCAGAGCTACTACCAATACGCCGCCAATGCCCAGGCCGGCAGCCTTGCCGGTGATGCCTCTGCGGTCTTCTACGTGGATGCTTTCGCGTCTTCCGTCCAGTCTCATAGATATCAGTTTTAGTTGTTGTCACAAAGTTAATAAAAATGTTGGTAAAATTCTTCTTGCCTTTCTTGTAAGAATGCCGGATTCGGTTTAACTTTGCAACTTGTTTTTTGGGTTAGTTTTTGTAAAATATGAAGGTTGCTATTATTATGGGTAGTGCCAGCGACTACGAAGTAATGTCGCCGGCTATGTCCACCCTCGATGAATTTGGCATTTCCTACGAGAAAAAAGTGCTTTCCGCCCACCGCAATCCGGGCCCCCTGGCAGAGTATGTGAGCTCCCTCAAGGACAAAGGCTGCGAGATTGTGATTGCGGGCGCCGGCGGTGCCGCCCATCTGCCTGGAGTCATAGCCGCCCTCACCACGCTCCCTGTAATCGGGGTGCCGGTGAAATCCAAGGCTCTGATGGGAATGGACTCCCTCCTGTCCATTGTGCAGATGCCCTCCGGAATCCCTGTAGCCACCATGGCCATCGACGGTTCCAAGAATGCTGCCCTCTACGCAGTAGCCATCATGGCCCTCCACGACCAGACCCTCGCGCAGAAACTGGAACAGTTCCGCAAACAGCAGAGCGAAAAAGTACTCAATACAGTAATATAGAATTGTGCCCACCACCGCATACGCGCTGGTGGGCACTGCTTTTTAATTTATGGAAAGACCCCGGAGAATATTTGTAGAGAAGCGGGAAGGCTTCCGCGTTGAGGCTGCCAGCCTCCTCAAGGATTTCAACGAGAACCTCTCGCTGTCTCTTCGTTCACTCAGCCTTTACAATGTTTACGACCTCTTCGGCTTTTCCGACGAGCTGTTGGAGAAGTGCCGTTACACCGTCTTTGGAGAAACGGTGACGGATGAGGTAAGCGACAACGCCCCTGCGGGCAAGAAATACCTGGCCGTGGAGTACCTGCCCGGACAGTTTGACCAGCGCGCCTCTTCGGCCGTGGACTGCGTCCACCTCATCGACCCTGAGGCCGATGTCCAGATCAAGAGCGCCCGCCTGCTGGTCTTCGGAGAAGAGATTACCCCCGAAGAGCTGGACCGTGTGGCCCACTACTTCATCAACCCGGTGGAGAGTCGCCGCAAAGACCTGAGCGTCCTCTCCCTGGCCGAGAAAGCAGACGTCAAGCCCCTGGAAGACCTGACGGGCTTCATCGATATGAAGGAAGAAGCCTTCGGCCCCTTCTGCAAGAGCCACGGACTGGCTATGAATACGGACGACCTCCGCGAGGTGGTGAATTACTTCCGCAAGGAAGGCCGCAACCCCTCCGAGACCGAACTCCGCATCCTGGACACATACTGGAGCGACCATTGCCGCCACACCACCTTCACCTCCCAGTTGGAGGAAATCACGGTGGACGAGTCCTTCATCAAGGCCGAACTGCAGGAATCCCTGGACCTCTTCCATAAGATGCGCAAGGAGTTGGGCCGAAGCGAAAAGCCCCTCTGCCTGATGGAACTGGCTACCATCGGAGCCCGCTGGCTCAGAAAGAACGGCAAGCTGGAGGACCTGGAGCAGAGTGAAGAGAACAACGCCTGCAGCATCTTCGTGAACGTGGACGTGGACGGCCAGATGGAAAAGTGGCTGCTCCAGTTCAAGAACGAAACGCATAACCATCCCACGGAGATTGAGCCTTTCGGCGGCGCTGCCACTTGCCTGGGCGGTGCCATTCGTGACCCTCTTTCCGGGCGTGCCTATGTGTACCAGGCCATGCGCGTGACGGGCGCCGGTGACATCTGCGCCCCCGTGAGCGCCACCATCCCCGGCAAACTGCCCCAGCGGATGATTTCCAAGAAGGCCGCCGCCGGTTATTCCAGCTACGGAAACCAGATTGGTCTGGCCACCACGCACGTGCGCGAGATCTATTCTCCCGGCTACACCGCCAAGAGAATGGAGATTGGCGCCGTAGTGGGCGCCGTGAAGGCTTCCAACGTACGCCGTGAGAGCCCCGCTCCGGGAGACGTGATCCTGCTGCTGGGCGGCCGCACCGGCCGAGACGGCATTGGCGGAGCCACGGGTTCTTCCAAGCAGCACACCGAGGCCTCCCTGGAGAGTTGCGGCAGCGAGGTGCAGAAGGGTAACGCCCCCGAGGAGCGCCAGCTCCAGCGCCTGTTCCGCCGTCCGGAAGTGACCCGCCTCATCAAGAAGTCCAACGACTTCGGCGCCGGCGGCGTGAGCGTAGCCATCGGCGAACTGGCCGACGGCCTGGACATCTACCTGGACCGCGTTCCCGCCAAGTATGCCGGCCTCAATGCCACCGAGCTGGCCATCTCCGAATCCCAGGAGCGTATGGCCGTGGTGGTGGAAGCCAAGGATAAGGAAAAGTTCGAAGCCCTCTGCGGGGCCGATAATATAGAAGTAACCCACGTGGCCGATGTCACCGCATCCGGCCGGATGAGAATGTTCTTCCACGGGGAGGAGGTCTGCAACCTTGCCCGCACCTTCATTGACAGCGCCGGTGCCAAGCACTACGCCAAGGCTGCTATGGGTACCGTGGAGAATCAGAATCCCTTCATCCGCAAACCGGAAGGCGCCGGCCTGGAAGAGAAGCTGGTGGCCGTGATGAGCAGCCCCAACGTGGCTTCCCAGAAGGGCCTGGTGGAGATGTTCGACTCCACCATTGGCCGTTCTACCGTTCTGATGCCTTACGGCGGAGCCCGTCAGGCCACCGAGACCCAGGTCTCCGTGCAGAAACTGCCGGTAGACGGTTACACCGATACCGCCAGCGTGATGGCTTTCGGTTACAACCCGGACCTGGCTCTGTGGAGCCCCTACCACAGCGCTGCCTATGCCGTGGTGGAGGCCTGCACCAAGGTCTCCTGCGCCGGAGCTGACTATTCCAAGATGCGTTTCTCCTACCAGGAGTACTTCGAGCGGATGACTTCCGACCCTCACAGTTGGGGCAAGCCCCTTTCGGCCCTCCTGGGTACCCTCAAGATGCAGGCAGCCCTGGGCCTTCCCTCCATTGGCGGCAAGGACTCCATGAGCGGCACCTTCGAGCACCTGAACGTTCCTCCCACCCTGGTGGCCTTCGGTATCACCACCGTGAATGCCGGAACGGTCATTTCTCCGGAATTCAAGAAAGCGGGCAACAAGATTTACCTGCTTAAGCATACGCCCCTGGCCAATTATATGCCCAACACGGACCAGCTCCAGAGCAACTGGACCTGGCTGCGCAGGCAGATTGAGGCCGGAAAGGTGGTTTCGGCCTGGTCCCTGAGCTACGGCGGCGTGGCCGAGGCCCTGGTCAAGATGTCCCTGGGCAATGCCCTGGGCGTAAACGTCAAACTTCCCGAGGACGACCTCTTCTCTTTGGGCTACGGATCGGTCGTATTTGAATCTACCGAATCTTTTGAAGAGGCCGTCCTTTTGGGCGAAGTTACCGCTGCCGGCATCTGCATCAACGGCACCTGCGTGTCGCTGGAGAAGCTGGAAGCGGCTTATGAAGGCAAGTACTTCAAGCTCTATCCTCCCAGAGTGGAGATGCCCGGTCAAGCCGGGCATGACGAAGGGGTCAATACCATCATGGCCGACACCGATCGGCCCTCCAACCTGGTGTACGCCGGGGCTCCGGTGGAGCATCCCGTTGTGTGTATGCCGGTGTTTCCGGGCACCAACTGCGACTACGATACCGCCAAGGCTTTCCGCACTGCCGGCGCCGAGGTCCGTCCCTTCGTATTCCGCAACCTGACCCCTGCCGACGTCCTTTCCTCCATCGACGAGCTGGCTGCCCGCATCTCCGAAAGCCACATCCTGGCTTTCTGCGGCGGCTTCTCCTCCGGTGACGAACCGGATGGCAGCGGCAAGTTCATTGCCAGCGTCATCGGCAATGCCAAGGTGGGCGCTGCCATATCGGCTCTCCAAAAGCGCGGAGGCCTTATCCTGGGCATCTGCAACGGCTTCCAGGCCCTGGTCAAGAGCGGCCTGCTGCCTTATGGCAAGCTGGGCTGCGTGACGCCGGATTCGCCCACTCTTTTCCGCAACGACATCAACCGCCACATCTCCCTGGTGGCTACCACCGAGGTGGCTTCCGTGAATTCTCCCTGGCTGGCCGGCTTCCGCAAAGGCGAGCGGCACAGCATTGCCTTCAGCCACGGCGAGGGCAAGTTTGTGGTAGGGGAGAAACTGGCCAGGGAACTCTTTGCCAACGGTCAGGTGGCCTTCCGCTACGTGGACAACCCCAACGGCTCCCATTATGACATCGAGGGCATCCTGAGCCCCGACGGCCATATCCTGGGCAAGATGGGCCACTCCGAGCGTTACGAGAACAACGTCTTCAAGAACATCAGCGGCAACCGCTGCCAACCCCTTTTCCAAAACGCAGTGAATTATTTCCGTAAAACGAACGCATAATATGCAAAAAAGAGAACTCATCTTCAAAGGAAACGAAAAAGAGGTCTTTGCTACCGACAACCCCAATCAAGTGATTTTCCGGTACACGGATGTCACGGTGGCCTACAACAACATCAAGCGCGCCCGCTTCGTTGGAAAGGGCGTGCTGGACAACCAGATTTCGGCCATTCTGCTGGACTATCTGAACCAGCACGGGATTGAAACCCACTTCATCGAAGTGGTGGGACCGGATGAGCAGCTGTGCCGCAAAATTGAGATCATCCCCCTGCAGGTGGTGGTTCGCAACCGCCTGGTGAACTCCGAAGCGGTACGTCTGGGTGTTGAGGACGGATTCAAGCCCGGCAACACCATCGTGGAAATGCGTTACAACAACTCCGAGCTGGGAGACCCGCTCATCAACAAACACCACGCGGTGGCCCTGGGCTTGATGACTTACGAAGAGCTGGCCCATGTGAAGCAGGTGGCTCTGAGGACCAACGAGCTGCTGGGAGAACTCCTGCACACGGTGGGCATTGAGCTGGTGGATATGCGGCTGGAATTTGGCCGCGCCTCCGACAACGGCCACATCATCATTTCCGATGAGATTTCCCCGGATACCTGCCGTTTCTGGGACGAGGCCACCGGCGAGAAACTGGACAAGGACCGTTTCCGTCTGGACCTGAGCGATGTAGTGGCCAGCTACCGGGTAGTACTTGACAGACTTAATTCTATTGAATAATGGGCGTACTTGCAGTATACGGCGTTCAGGACGCATCTACTCTCATCTATTACGGGCTTCACAACCTCCAGCACAGAGGTCAGGAAGGAGCCGGCATCATTACCTTTGACGAGGAAGGCCTTCCTCATTCTTACAGGGGACAGGGCCTTCTGAGTGAAGTATTCACCAACGGGGAGCTCAAGAAACTCCCCGGTAACCTGGGACTGGGCAGCGTCAAGTACGCCAATGCCTCCAAGGGCGGTCTCCAGAACGTGGAGCCGCTGTTCTTCCGCCACTATACCGGAGACTTTGCCATGGCCGGCGAAGGCAATCTGGTCAATGCTCCCCAGCTCACCGCCTATCTGGAGAAGCAGGGCAGCCTGTTCCAAACCAGCACGGACAGTGAGATTCTGGCCCACCTGATCAAGAAGACGGGCAAGGAAGATCGCATTACCCGCCTCATCAAGGCTCTCAATATGCTGGAAGGCGGCTTCACCTTTGTGATCGTTACCAAGAACCGCATCTACGCCTGCCGGGACAAATACGGCATCAAGCCCCTGTGCCTGGGTAAACTGGGAGACGGCTACGTGGTCTCCAGCGAATCCTGTGCCTTTGGCATTATGGGGGCCGAATTTATCCGCGACATCAACCCCGGCGAGGTTATTTGCCTGGACGAACACGGCGTTCGCAGCAACCTGTATTCCAAGTTCTCGCGCCACCGTATGTGCGCTATGGAATACATCTATTTTGCCCGCCCGGACAGCGACATAGACGGCTGCAACGTGCACGCCTATAGAAAAGAGGCCGGCCGGCGCCTGGCCCGCGAATGCCCCGCCGAGGCCGATATCGTAGTAGGTGTGCCGGAGTCCAGCCTCAGCGCCGCCATGGGCTATGCCGAGGAAAGCGGCCTCCCGTACGAGATGGGCCTCGTGAAGCACAAATATGTGGGCCGAACCTTCATCCAGCCCGTGCAGTCGATGCGCGAACTGGGCGTGAAGATGAAACTTTCTCCCGTTCGCAGCATCGTGGCCGGCAAGCGGATCGTCCTGGTGGATGATTCCATCGTGCGCGGTACCACTTCCCTGAAGATAGTCCGTATGCTGCGGGAGGCCGGTGCCAAGGAAGTGCACGTGCGCATTGCCAGCCCTATGATGAAGTACACCTGCCACTACGGAGTGGATACTTCTACCCCTGAGGAACTCCTCTGCTCTCACCGCACCCTGGAAGAGGCCTGCGAGGCCATCCAGGCCGATTCCCTGGGCTACCTGAGCCCGGAAAGCACCCGCGACTCCTGCTTTGGCTGCGCCGATCCCTGCCAGGCCTGCTTCACGGGCGAGTATCCTACCTTATTGTATGACGACTTTAACAGCGAAAACTAGTATATGGCAAAATCTTACGAACAGTCCGGCGTAAATCTGGAAGCCGGTTACGAAGTGGTGCGACGCATCAAGCAGCACGTGGCTTCGACCTCCCGTGTGGGCTCGATGGGCAACATCGGTTCTTTTGGCGGTATGTTTGACCTTTCCGTCCTGGGCATCAAGGAGCCCGTCCTGGTATCCGGTACCGACGGCGTGGGCACCAAGCTCAAGATTGCCTTTGCTATGGACAAGCACGACACCATCGGCATCGACGCCGTGGCTATGTGCGTGAACGACGTCCTCGCCCAGGGAGCCGAGCCTCTCTTCTTCCTGGACTACGTGGCCCTGGGACACAACATTCCCGCCAAGGTGGAAGCCATCGTGGCCGGTGTGGCCGAAGGCTGCCGCCAGGCCGGCTGCGCCCTGGTGGGCGGCGAGACCGCCGAGATGCCGGGTATGTACTCCGACGGCGAGTACGACATTGCCGGTTACACCACGGGCGTTGTAGAGAAATCCAAGCTCATTGACGGCTCCAAGGTCAAGGTGGGAGATGTGCTGGTGGGCATTGCCTCCACGGGCGTGCACTCCAACGGCTTCAGCCTGGTTCGCAAGATTGTGGCCGATGCCGGCCTGGACTATCAGGACGCCATTCCCGAGTTTGGCGGCCGCAAGCTGGGTGAGGTCCTCCTGACCCCCACCCGCATTTATGTGAAGCAGATGCTGTCCGTGATCCGTCAGTGTGACGTACACGGTGTGGCCCACATCACCGGCGGCGGCTTTGACGAGAACATTCCCCGTGTGCTCCGTCCCGGTCAGGGCCTGGAGATTCACGAGGGTACCTGGGAAATCCTTCCCGTGTTCAAGATGCTGGAGAAGTGGGGCGGCGTTCCGCACCGCGAGATGTTCAACATCTTCAATATGGGTATCGGTATGATTGCCGTAATGGACGAGGCCGAAGCCCCCAAGGCCATCCAGATCCTGGAGGCCTGCGGCGAAAAGGCTTCCGTCATTGGCAAGGTAACGGATAAGGAAGGCGTAAACATCATCCTGAAATGAAGTCTCTAGCGGTCTTTGCCAGCGGAACCGGCACCAACTTCGTGGCCATTGCCAAGGCTTGCGCTGCGGGCGTGATTGACGCCCGGGTGGCGCTCCTGGTATGCGACAAGCCCGGAGCCCCCGTGCTGGACCGTGCCAGGGAGCTGGGAGTGGATACCTTTGTCTTCAGCGCAAAGGATTACGCCTCCAAGGCCGATTATGAGGCGGAGATTGTAAAGCGCCTGGATGCCTTGAAGGTAGATCTGGTGTGCCTGGCCGGCTATATGAGAATAGTAGGGGAGACCCTCCTGCAGGCCTATGAAGGCAAGATCATCAACATCCATCCTTCGCTGCTGCCGGCTTTCCGGGGCGCCCACGCCGTGGAACAGGCGGTCGCCTATGGCGTGAAGGTGTACGGCATCACCATCCACTGGGTCAACTCCGACCTGGACGGGGGCAAGATCATTGCCCAGCGTGCCTTCCCCTACGAAGGCTCCGACCCTGCCGAGGTTCACGCTATCGGCCAGAAGATCGAACATGAATTATATGTAGAAACCATTAATAAAGTATTATGCGAGCGTTAGTTAGTGTAAGTGACAAGACTGGGCTGGTAGAATTTGTCCAGGGTCTTGTAGATCTGGGTTGGGAAATCATCGCCACCGGCGGAACCCAGAAACTGCTGGAAAGCAAAGGTGTAAAGACCATCGGTATCAGCGAGGTCACCGGATTCCCGGAGATCTGCGACGGCCGCGTCAAGACCCTGCATCCCAAGGTGCACGGCGGCATCCTGGCCCGCCGCGACGTTCCCGCCCATATGGAAACCCTTAAGGAGAACGGTATCCAGACCATCGAACTGGTTTGCGTGAACCTCTATCCCTTCAAGCAGACCATCGCCAAGGAAGGCGTAACCCTGGAGGATGCCATCGAGAACATCGACATTGGGGGCCCTTCCATGGTTCGCAGCGCTGCCAAGAACTGGAAGGACGTGACCATCGTCTGCGACCCTTCCGACTACGGCAAGGTGTTGGAGGAACTCAAGGCCAATGGCAAGACCTCCGACCAGACCCGTCTGCAGCTGTCGGCCAAGGCCTATACCCATACGGCCGAGTATGATGCCTGCATTGCCACTTATATGCGTGCCCAGGCCGGCCTCAATGAGAAGCTCTTCCTGGAGTACGACCTCAAGCAGGGTCTCCGCTACGGCGAGAACCCTCACCAGAGCGCCAAGTTCTACGCTACCCTGGAACCCGCCCCGTTCTCCCTGGCCTTCGCCACCCAGATCCAGGGCAAGGAACTTTCCTATAACAACATCCAGGACGCCAACGCTGCCCTCAATGTGCTGCGTGACTTTGAAGAGCCCTTCTGCGTGGCCCTCAAGCATATGAACCCTTGCGGCGCCGCCGTGGGCAAGACCATCGAGGAAGCCTGGCAGGCCGCCTATGAGGCCGACAAGGTGAGCATCTACGGTGGTATCGTGGGTGTGAACCGCACCCTCACCGCCGAGGTTGCCGCCGGTATGAAGCCCATCTTCCTGGAGATTGTGATTGCCCCCGATTTCACCCCTGAAGCCCTGGAAATCCTTTCCACCAAGAAGAACCTCCGCGTAATGAAGGTGGATATGACCCGCGACGGAGCCTCCGTGCCCCAGTTCATCAGCGTGAACGGCGGTATGCTGGCCCAGCAGCTGGATACCCAGGTGGAGACCGTTACCCCCGAGATGTGCGTGACCAAGGTGAAGCCCACCGCCGCCCAGCTGGCCGATGCCAACTTTGGCTGGAAGATTGTGAAGCACGTCAAGTCCAACGCCATTGCCGTTGTGCGTGACAACCACACCATCGGTATCGGCGCCGGCCAGACCAACCGCGTAGGTTCTGCCGAGATTGCCCTGAACGAGGCCAAGAATGCCGGCTTCACCGAGGGTCTGGTGCTCGCTTCCGACGGCTTCCTGCCCTTCGACGATACCGTGGCCCTGGCCGCCAACTACGGTGTAACCGTGATTGTGCAGCCCGGCGGCAGCATCCGCGACGAGGACGCCATCAAGAAGGCCGACGAACTGGGTATCTGCATGCTCTTCACGGGAGTAAGACACTTCAAACATTAATAGATGAAGACAGTGCTAGTAATAGGAGGCGGCGGGCGTGAGCATGCCATAGTTGACGCGCTCAGCCGTTCTCCCCAGGTTGAAAAGATCTACTGCGCCCCCGGCAATGCCGGAATTGGGGAACAGGCCGTCAACGTGCCCCTCAAGGACACCGACGTGGAGGGCCTCAAGGCCTTTGCCATCGAGCACAAGGTAGACCTGACGGTGGTGGGCCCCGAAGCGGCCCTGGCCGCCGGCATCGTGGATGCCTTCCGGGCGGCCGGCCTCAAGATCTTCGGCCATACCAAGGCTGCTACGGCCATCGAGAGCTCCAAGGAATTTGCCAAGAAGCTGATGGACAAGTACGGCATCCCTACGGCTGCCTACCGGGGTTTCTCGGATTATGAGGAGGCTTTGGCCTATGTATCGGCCCGTCCTTTCCCGGCGGTGCTCAAATACGATGGCCTGGCTGCCGGAAAGGGTGTTGTGATTGCCCAGGATCTTCAGGAAGCCAAGGCCGCCCTGGCCGATATGCTCCTGGACCATTCCTTTGGGCAGGGCAGGGTAGTGGTGGAAGATTTCCTCACCGGTCCCGAGTTCTCTTTCCTGTGCTTTGTAGACGGCTCCCGCGTGTATCCCATGCCGCTTTCGCAGGATCACAAGCGCGCCTTTGACGGCGACAAGGGTCCCAACACCGGCGGAATGGGCGCCTATACCGGCCTGCCGTTCATCACGGAAGAGGACCGGGAGTTTGCCTTCAAGGAGATTCTCTGCAAGACCGCCCAGGCTATGGTTTCGGAGGGATTACCCCTTTCCGGCGTGCTCTACGGCGGCCTTATGAAGACGCCCCAGGGCATCAAGGTCATCGAGTTCAACGCCCGTTTCGGGGACCCCGAGACCGAGGTAGTGCTGCCCCTGCTGCAAAGCGACATCTACGATATCTTCGAGGGGGTGGCAACCGGCCGTGAAGTGGAGCAGCCCGTCTGGGCCGATGGCGTGACGCTGGGTGTGGTCCTGGCTTCCAAAGGCTATCCGGGCCACTACGAGAAAGGCGTGGCCATTAACGGTATGCACCGCGTGGGCACCCAGGTATACCATATGGGTACGGCCCTGAAGGACGGTCAGCTGGTTACCAACGGCGGCCGTGTGCTTATGGTCATTGCCGCCGGTACCGATCTGGCCGAAGCCCGCCGCAAAGTATACGCCGAGGTGGAGCAGATCCAATGTGACAACCTCTTCTACAGAAAAGACATAGCACACATAGCATTTGAATAAAGTATGGGAAACATCATTGACGGAAAAGCATTAAGTCTGGCAGTCAAGGACGAGGTAAAGGCCGAAGTCCCCGTTTTGGAGGCCAAATACGGCCGCAAGCCCTGCCTGGTGGTGATCATTGTGGGTGAAAACCCTGCCAGCCAGGTATATGTACGCAATAAGGTAAAGGCCGCAGCCTACACCGGAATGGAGTCGCAGCTCATCGAATTGCCGGCCGATATCTCCGAAGAGGCCCTGCTGGGAAAGATTGTGGACCTGAACAACGACCCCAAGGTGGACGGTATCCTGGTCCAGCTCCCTCTCCCCAAACACATTGACGAGGAGAAGGTGATTGACACCATCGCCCGCGAGAAGGATGTGGACGGTTTCCACCCCGGAAATGTGGCCGGCCTGTGGCTGGGCAAGGACTGCATTGTCCCTTGCACCCCTGCCGGCATCATGCGCCTCATCGACAGCGTGGGCGTAGAGCTCAAGGGCAAGAACGCCGTTGTGGTGGGCCGAAGCAATATTGTGGGCAAGCCCGTGGCCAAGCTCCTGCTGGACCGCCACGCTACCGTGACCATCGCCCATTCCCGTACCGCCGACCTGGGAGCCGTTTGCCGTACGGCAGACGTTCTGGTGGTGGCTGTGGGAAAGGCCGGCCTGGTGACCGGCGATATGATCAAGCCCGGTGCCGTGGTCATTGACGTGGGTATGAACCGCAATGCGGAAGGAAAGCTCTGCGGAGACGTAGATTATGAATCCGCCTTGCCGGTGGCCGGTTGGATCACACCCGTCCCCGGCGGCGTGGGTCCCATGACCATTGCGATGCTCATGAAAAACACCATCGCCTGCTTCCTCTCCCGTGAAGCTTAAACGAAGACCTCCCCTGGGATGATCCAGAGGAGGTCTTTTTGAACTTATTTTTTAACCAATTCTTAGTTACGGATTAATCTTTGGGCCACTCAGATTAAGGGTTTCCACATTTCCCTCGGCGGTTTGGGTGATGACTTGGTTCAACTGAGTGCAAACTTCAGCCGGGTCTGTATTACTGATAATGATAGGACTGGCACTAATGAAAAGATCCGGTTTGTTCAGAGAGTTCTGAATGAGCTGGTTAACGCCTTCGTTATAAAAAATGTGTCTGGCATCTGGAGTTATAGCAATAGAGAAATCTAACTTCTCATTGCTTGCATCAAAGCTGTTGCGGAAGGGTATGTAGAAAACGTCTACAGGAAGAAGACCAACAAGCGTATTTCCGCTGATAATGATGCCTGCCTGATTCACAGTTTCAAAGGTCTCAGCAGCCTTTAATGCCTGTTCGGGAGTCAGGAGCACACCCTTCTTGTCCAGGGCCTTGGCAGCCTTTTTATCTCCTTCCATGGCTGCGGTCATCTGCTGGTATTCCAGCCACAGGTCACGGACCAGCATCAGTTCTTCGGTAGCATCGGCCTTCTTGATATACTTGTCGGTGGTATCGATGAAACGGTTGGCCAGGTAGTTCTGCTTCTGGAGGGTGGTGTAGGACAGGCTGGCGTTGATGGTGCTCTGGGTTACATCGGGGCAAGGCATTCCGCCCAGGACCGTATTGAGGTTGTTGCCGGCCTCTACCAGGGCATTGGCTACATTGGTAAAGATGGGGGCCTGCTCATTCATTTCCTTGAGGACATCCTCAAACTCGGGGATGTCTCCGGCTACTTGGTTGGACATATCCACCAGGTTGCCATACTGAATGGCACGGGCCTGCATAACGGTATAGGCCAGTACGATGCTGTTTTTATAGTCTTCATCGGCCCGGAGGAGTTCCTCCATATTATCTATGCGCTCGGTAGTGGTCTTGCGGGAAAAGCGGGAAGACTTGCCGATATTACCGCTGGTGCTGTCTTCGCTGACAGGCCAGCTGAACAGGAAGGAGGCAAGGAGGCCGATAGCGCACACGGCGACTACGGAGGCCAGGATGATGATGCTTTTCTTTTTCATATCTAAACGTGGTTAATGAATTTCTCTGTTGCAAAGATAGATACTATTATATAGGCTGTTGTCAAAACTCCACAAATCTTTGTAAAAAAGGGTAAAAATAAAAAGAGCCCCGCAGAATTTGTCGTTTCTGGCAGGGCTCTTTTTACTACCTATTTATAACCGTTTTTCTATTAGTCTCCGGCTAAGGTACGTTTATCCTTGCTTCCGCGCAATAGCCCGGTAGCAATTATTTACGCAGCGTCATGAATTGGACCCTATTATTTTACGCAAAATGGATTCTTGCTTCCGTGTTGTTTCAAAAACAGCCTTGAAGCGGAGATATGAAACCTCTTTTAAGCCGACAGCGTCTGAGCCCATTCACGGGGGGAGATGCCCATGATTTCCGTAAAGGTACGGGAGAATACGGTGGGGGAGGAGAAGCCGCATTGGGTGGCCAGGTCCTGTAGTTTAAGATTCGGATTCTGCTCCTTCAGGCGCTTGGCTTCTTCAATGCGGTAACGGTTAACAAATTGGTAGAAGTTGCAGCCGAATTCGTTGTGGATGAACTGGGACAGGTAGGTGCGGTTCATAGGCAGTACGGCCTGCAGGTCGATGAGCTTGAAACCCGGGTTGAGGTAAGGTTTCGCATCGGCCATCCAGGCTTCCACTTTGGCCCGGTTGACATCGTCGGAACCGGAAGATTCAGGGAACAGATTATTGTCCTGAGCCTTCACCTTTTCTCCCTGGCGGATCAGGGCCCAAGGGTCCGGTCTGTAGATGATCTGTTCCGTAGCGTAGGACAGAATGACCAGCACCAGCCACTGCTGGGTAAAGCCGCGGGTGTGGCTGTGGGTGGCACACATATACACATAGACGATGCCCAAGAGGATCACCATAATCAAGTAGCGAATAATCCATTCCAGGCTGATGTTGTCCAGGGTGGAGTAGTTTTCTTCGCACCAGACCTGGTAGGCGTGCATATGATTGAGCAGCAGGAACAGCATCGTAAAAGGATAGAGGGCTATGATGGGCGCCAGTCTGGCGGGCAGGATATAGTCCAGGGCCACCAGGGCAAACATGGGCAGGAGGTACACCATACTGCGTTTCCAGTTAAGCCATCCGGGCCTCAGCACCTCTGCGGGATACAGCAGCATTACCCAACACAGGATGTTGCCGAAGAGAAGTTCGTGGGTGCTGAGTTCGTAAGCGCCCATATTCATCACGGGCGTGGGGGATGTCATCCAGGAGAGTAAATAGAGACCGTCCAATATGCCCCAGGTGGCCAGTGCCGTTCCCCACACCTTGCGGATACGGAGGCCCTCGGAATGCTTGAAGATGATGCAGGCTCCGGTAATCTCGATGGTGGTGGCTGCTGCCGTTAATATGGGGGTGATGACGTTGTCGAAGTAATCATCGGAGATAAAATGAGCCAACCACAGGCTCAGCAGTACACACACAGTGAGTACTGTGGCGAAGAGAATGCCGGCTTTGTGTTTGATGATCCATCTCATAGCCCGGCTAAGTTAGGAAGAAAAATTGGGAAATCCTAAAATAAAAAGTTCTGCTGCCCGGGGGAGGCAGCAGAACCAACCAATAAAAAAGTCTTGTTGAAAAGTTTCGCTTTAGATGCTCTTCTTGCGATACTCCTTACCGATCTTCTCGAGGGCGAGGGTGGCTTTGCGAACGCGAGCCTTTGCGGCCTTGTTCTCAACCTTGTCGATGTCCTTTTCGATGGCAGCAATCTGCTCCTTGATCTTAGCAATAATAGATTCCATTGTTTTGTTAGTTTTAAGATGATTATTGTAATGTGTTATGTTTCTTGCGCTAAGGTAAGAATAAAACAGGAAAAAACAAATATTTTTGCGGTTTTCATCCGGGTGAAATGCAAAAAAGCGCCTGATGAACAGACGCTTTTTGCGGTGAGTGAGGGATTCGAACCCCCGTTGCGCTCGCACGCAAACCTGTTTTCGAGGCAGGCTCCTTCAACCACTCGGACAACTCACCTGCTTAGGGGTTGCAAAGTTACGAAAAAAATTGAACTCTGCAATTTCCTACTTGAACCACTCTGTGAGGTGGTCTTTGGCGTAGAGGTAGTAGACGGCTATGCCCACCCAGCTGGTGGCCAGCACCAGGATGCTGCAGATAAGTTTTCCAACCAGGGAGATGGGTTTCTTGAGAATGTCGATGACGGCCAGGACGGCCAGGACAAGACCTGCAATGTAAAGAATGGTTCCAAGCATAGTGTGAGGTTTTTAGGTTTATCTCTGCAAATATAACAAAAAATCGGAATGGTTATCGTCCTCCGCCGACTCGTCCCTCCTTCACAGGGCCTTGCTACGGTGCAAAGATGAGATTTTATTTCTATATTTGCTGAGGAAATTAACTAAGAGACAATGAAAAAGGTTTTTGTATTAATGGCCATGTGCCTTACGTTCACGGTGATATCTTGCCGTAAAGATGACATGGAAGGGAAAACAGATCCGCTTCCGTTCCCGATGGACGATTACAAGGACCTGTCCGTATCGCCCGGTGACGATTTCTTCTCTTACTGCAACGGTACATGGTACAAGAATACTCCCACGCCGGCAACGGGAACCGTGGGAGGAGTTTACGATGCCCAAAGGGCCATGGTCCAAAGGGTGGAGGAAATGAAAAATGACGTGCCGGAAGTTCGTCGTTTCTTCGAGGGCATGGATCACATGTGGGACACCCCGGAAGCCTCCATGGCCTATGTGCAGAAACTGGTGGATGCTATACCGGTGCCTCAAAACCATGAAGAGGCGTTCCGCTATGCTGGAAAACTGCTCATGGAAGGAGTGCCAACAATAGTGGAAATGTTACTGGTATGGCAGGATGGAAAAAACGTTTGTTCCGTATTTCCCGCTACCGATAAGCCTATAAAGCCATCGGACACGGAGACACTGGAAGATTTGGTTCCCGTCACTCAGACTAAATCCGGTGAAGACGGAGTTATTTCCCAAATTGTTAAGGGAATGGGTCTCGATATGGAAAACATATACGTTGCACCTTCTGTCGTCTCTACCTTTGAGTCATTCAGCACCTGGAGCCTGGAAGATTTGTATCAATCCCTAGTTATGGGTGTGAAACGTCATCTGTATCCATATGTGAGCAGTGAGGCGTTGGAGGAAAGCAATAGCTGGAAACCTACCCCGCTTACCGAAGAATCCGCCAAGCTAAATGCACGCATGAAGTTTGCATATCCCATATCCTACCACCTTGTGCAGAAATATTTCCCGGCTTCCATAAAGGAAAAGTACCTTGTAATGACCAAGGAAGTAGTGGAGGCGTTCAGGGAGCGCCTCGTGGCCCTGGATTGGATGAGTGAGACTACAAAGAACAACGCCATCAAGAAGATTGATGCAATGCAGCTGTTTGTTGGCTACCCCGACGAGTGGTGCATGGACGGTATCCCCAAGATTGAAGACTGCGAAACTTTTGTTGAAATCTACCACAGGCTGTCTGCGGCAAAAAACAAACTGCAGGGCTGCCTGAAGGGGAGCAGGGACTCTTTCACGCAGCATATTTTGCTCTATGTCCTTACCGACGACGAAGGTATGGTGCCCACAGACCTTACGCTGGTAAATGCCATGTATGATCCTGCCTCCAACAGCATCATGATCTATCCTGCCATGATGATGAGCCCGGTCGCAAGAGAGGGTATTACGGAAGCCCATACCTATGCCGAGTTTGTTCTAATCGGTCATGAGATCACCCACGGATTCGACCAGAACGGAGCACTTTACGACGAGATTGGGAGCAAGAAGAACTGGTGGACGGTTGCCGACAAGTTGGCCTTCGAACGGAAGCAGAATAACCTTATAAACTGCTACGGTCACATGGAATATGACCCAGAGCGTCAGCCCGCCGTCTTCAGCGACGGCACCCGTACCCTTGGAGAGAATATTGCAGACCTTGGAGGTTTTCTTACAGTACTGGATGTGTACAAAAAGAAACTTGTGCAGGAGGGTTATACCGGGGATAATTACAATGCGCAGCTACGGAAGTTCTATGAATCCTATGCCGATTTCTGGCGTGTAAAATATGGCGACGAAAAGCTCTCAGATTTGATGAAGAGCGATGTCCACTCCGTTGCCCGACTTAGGGTGAACGGTGTAGTGATGAATACAGACCTCTGGTACGAACTCTACGGAGTTAACCGTAACAATGTCCTCTACCTTGCAGAGGACGAGCGCACCTATATCTGGTAAGTATACTATCGGCCTCCACCGCCGCGTCGCACCCTCTGGTCCTCTGCCCGGGCGTTCCCCAGGGCAAACAGGACCAGAAGGGTGCTAAAGAATAGTTTAAGTCTTGTGGCGTTTACGAAAGACTACAGCGGAATGACGCCGATGCCGGGACGGTCGGGCAGGGAGAGTTTGCCGTCCACTACCTTTACGCCGTCAAAGCGGTCGTTGGCAATGAGGAGGTTGCCATCCAGGTCTGCAAAGTCTACGTACGGGGAGAACTGGGCGGCGGCGCTGACGGCGCAGGAGGTCTCCGTCATACAGCCCACCATCACTTTCATACCCAGTGCGCGGGCCATGTTGGCCATCTTCCAGCCCTCGCGCATACCGGTGCACTTCATCAGCTTGATGTTGATGCCGCTGTAGGCTCCCATCAGGGACGGGATGTCCTTCATACGCTGGATGCTTTCATCGGCAAAGATGGGGAGGGGACTGTGCTCGGTGAGCCAGGCTATGTCGTCCAGGCGCTCCTTGGGCATAGGCTGCTCTACCATCACGATGCCGTGCTCCTTGAGCCAGAAAATCTCGTCCAGGGCTTTGTTGCGGTCTTTCCAACCCTGGTTGGCGTCTACGGCCAGCGGAACGTCCGTGACGGTGCGGATGGTCTCGATCATCTGCTCGTCCGTATCCAGGCCCACTTTAACCTTGAGGATATTGAATTTTCCAACGGCTTCCAAAGTCTTTTCCTTGACCACTTCCGGCGTATCGATGCCGATGGTGAAGGTGGTGGAAGGAGCCTTGGCGGGATCCAGGCCCCAGAGGCGGAACCAAGGCTGGCCCAGCAACTTGCCCACAAGGTCGTGCAGGGCAATGTCAATGGCGCACTTGGCGGCTCCGTCACCCTCTGAAAGGCTGTCCACATAGTTCAGGATGTCCTCCATCATAAAGGGATCGTTGAACTGGGAAAGGTCTACCTTGTTCAGGAAGTTGGTGACCGATTCCACGCTCTGGCCCAGATACGGGGGCATGGAGGCCTCTCCGTAGCCGGTGATGCCCTCCCATTCCAGTTCTACCTGCACGTCCGGGGTGGTGGTGCGGCTGTAGCTGGCCACGGTGAACACGTGGGCAAGCTTAAGTTCGTAGGGGAAGAACTTCAGGTGAAGTTTGCCGTCTCCTTTGACAATGTTAAACTTCTGCGGGCCGCCGGTGCAGCCTACGAGGCCGGCGCCCAGGGCTGCCAGACCTGCCGTTTTCAGAAAGTCTCGTCTATTCTGCATAATAGGGATTGGTTATAGTCGTGTTGAGGCCTTCCTGCTTGTCAATGTAAGGAAGGATGCGGTCTCCGAAGAGGTATCGGCCCGTATTGTAGGCGTCGTAGTAGGGGTCCGAAGGATCGAAGCTGCCTATCTGCACCAGGCCCATCGAATGGAGGAAGCGGTTGTTGCCCAGGTAGAACCCTACGTGGGAAGGGCGGGGAGAACCGTCTTCCCTGTATCGGCCAAAGAAAACGAGGTCTCCGGGAACCAGCTGGGAACGGTCGTTGATGCGCTCTCCGGTGAGGTAGATCTGGCTGCAGTCGCGCGGGATGATGATGTCGTGCATAAAGAGGGCTGTGCGTACGAAACCGCTGCAGTCCATGCCCTTGGGAGACATCCCGGCCCAGAGGTAGGGGAAGCCCATCATGCTCCGGGCGGTCTCCAGGATGGCTTCGGCACTCTGGTCCAGACCTTTTCTCCATTCGGCCTCCGTCTGGGCGATGCTCTTGTTTACATATCCTTTTCGGCCATCCGGGAATTCAACCTGGAACCATTTTCCTTTCTTGCCCACGAACTTGAGGCGGTCTCCGGCCACTACGTCCGATACCACGGGGCTCTTTTCCGAGGGCTGCCTGTAGATGACTCCGGTGAGGGCGGTGACCACCACCTTGGGGGCGGCGTTCCAGGCGCTGTAGTTCTCCTTGCTCATCCTTGTGATGCCGGCGTAGTGCACCCAGCCGGTGTAGTTGTCCGGGGTTTGCACCTGCGGCCAGGGATTGCCGTTTTCGCTCATCTGCAGTACGTGAACGGGCGTTCCCAGCAGAGCCTGGGACACCATTTCGGCATCAAAATCTGCGGTGCGGCGGAGGTTGCAGACGGAGATGTTCACTACTCCGTACTCTTGGGCAAAAACGGAAAGGCAGCAGAAGGCTGCTAAAAGGAGTGTGGTCAGTCGTTTCATACCTCAAATATAATAAAAAAAGACATCCGAAGATGTCTTTTTCTTAAATTATTTAGAAATAGTCCTAGAATACGTCGGACTCGTTGTTCTTGGACTCTTCGTTTTCGAAGCGGGGCTTGCGGGGACGGTCCTCGTGGCGAGGTCCGCGGTCTCCGTCACGGCGGGGCTTGCGGTCGCGGTCTCCATCACGGCGGGGTCCGCGGTCACCGCCCTCGCGGCGCGGGCCACGGGGCTCACGCTTGGGCTCCACATAGCCTTCGGGCTTCTCGGTGAGGGCGCGCATGGAGAGGCGCATCTTGCCGGTCTTGGGATCGATCTCGAGGAGCTTCACATCTACCTCGTCACCCACCTTGAGCACGTCTTCCACCTTGTCGGTCTTGCCCCAGGCAATCTCGCTCACGTGGAGGAGACCTTCCTTACCGGGCAGGATCTCGATGAAGGCGCCGAATTCCAGGATGCTCACCACCTTGCCGTGGTACACCTGGCCGGCCTCGGGAACGGCGCAGATACCCTTGATACGCTCCAGAGTGGCATCCATAGCAGCCTTGTCGGTGCCGAAGATGTCCACGACACCCTTGGTGGTGCCGTCTCCGTTGTCCACCTCGTCGATGGTGATGGTGGTGCCGAATTCCTTCTGCATACCCTGGATGGTCTCGCCACCCTTGCCGATGATGGCACCGATGAACTCGGCAGCCACCTCGATCTGAACCATGCGGGGAACGAAGGGCTTGTAGTCCTCACGCGGCTCGGGGATGGTCTTGAGCATCTCGCCCATAATGTGGAGGCGACCCTGACGGGCCTGCTCCAGGGCTTTCTCCAGTACTTCGTAGGACAGGCCGTCCACCTTGATATCCATCTGGGTGGCGGTGATGCCGTCCTTGGTACCGGTTACCTTGAAGTCCATATCACCGAGGTGGTCCTCGTCACCAAGGATATCGGTGAGGATGGCGTAACGGTCGTTGGGATGGGTCTCGTCGGTGATCAGGCCCATAGCCACACCGGCTACCGGCTTCTTGATCTTGACACCGGCATCCATCAGGGCCAGGCAGCCGCCGCAGACGGAAGCCATGGAGGAAGAACCGTTGGATTCAAGGATATCGGAAACTACGCGTACGGCGTAGGGGAATTCAGGAGCCGTGGGAATGACGGGCTTGAGGGCGCGCATAGCCAGGTTACCGTGGCCGATTTCGCGGCGGCCGGTGCTACGCTGGGGCTTGGCTTCACCGGTGGCGAAGGGAGGGAAGTTGTAGTGCAGGACAAACTGCTGGTCGTCCTGGATGAGCACCTCGTCCATCTCCTTCATATCCATCTTGGTGCCCAGGGTGACGGAAGCCAGGGACTGGGTTTCACCGCGGGTGAAGATGGCGGAACCGTGGGCGCAGGGCAGATAGTCTACCTCGCACCAGATGGGACGCACCTCGTTGGTGGCACGGCCGTCCAGGCGCTTGCCCTCGTCCAGGACGAGGTTGCGCATGGCCTCTTTCTCCACGTCGTGGTAGTAGCGGTCAATCATGGCACCCTTGAGCTCCAGGTCTTCCTCGGAGAACTGGGCCTTGAATTCGTCGCGGATGGCGTTGAAGCCGTCTTCGCGCTCGTGCTTGGGCTTGGCGCTCTTGGCGAGTTCGTAGCACTTGTTGTAGCAAGCCTCGTGGACGGCGGTCTTGAGGGCCTCGTCCTCTTCATCGTGCGGGTAGTCGCGCTTGTTCACGTCCGTACCCAGCTCCTTCATGAGCTCCTTCTGCACGCGGCAGTGCTTCTTGATTTCTTCGTGGGCGAACTTAATGGCCTCCAGCATATCGTGCTCGGAAACCTCGTTCATTTCGCCTTCTACCATCATGATGTTTTCCTCGGTAGCGGCCACCATCAGGTCGAGGTCTGCGCGCTTGTTGTCTTCAAAGCCGGGGTTGATCACGAACTGACCGTCGATGCGGGATACGCGTACTTCGGAGACGGGGCCGCCGAAGGGGAGGTCAGAGGTTGCCAGGGCGGCGGAGGCAGCCAGGCCGGCGAGGGCGTCGGGCTGGATGTCCTTTTCGGCCGAAATGAGCATCACGTTTACAAAAACTTCCAGGTGGAAGTCACTGGGCCAGAGCGGACGGATGGGACGGTCCACCAGGCGGGCGATGAGCACCTCGTAGTCGGAGGGACGGCTCTCGCGCTTGAGGAAGCCTCCGGGGAAACGGCCGGCGGCGTAGTATTTCTCACGATAATCCACGGTGAGGGGCATAAAGTCGGTACCCTCTTTCACCTCCGTGGCGCAGGTGACGGTGGCCAGCAGCATAGTGCCACCCATTTTCACAACGGCAGAACCGGCAGCCTGTTTGGCGAGTTTTCCGGTTTCGATCTCGATTACCCTTCCATCGGGTAATTCAATGGTTTTTTTGATAATGTTCATTATAACTTCTATTACGTCTTTATCGTCTTGCCCCCAATGGGCATAGTCTTTTAATTTGAAAAGGGGGCGGGAGTTCAGCCTGGCTGAAATCCCAACCCCCGTGTTTTCCTATCCTTTTGCTTATCGGCGGAGACCTAACTCCTTAACGATAGCCCTGTATCTCTCGATGTCGATTTTCTGAAGGTAGTTCAGAAGCTGACGACGCTTGCTGACCAGGCGGAGAAGGCTGCGGCGCGTTACCACGTCTTTCTTGTTCTTCTTCACATGCTCAGTGAGGTGAGCGATACGGTAGGAAAATAAAGCAACCTGACTCTCAGGAGAGCCGGTGTCCTTATTGGACTTTCCGTACTTCGCGAAAATCTCTTGCTTTTTCTCAGGCTGTAAATATTCTGCCATGATGCAATGAGTTTAATTATTAAAAAATTTTAGCCCGCAAATGTACGAATTTATTTTGGAACTGCCAAATTTACTTGACTTCGGCCTTCAATGCCTCTTCCAGGGCGTCCCAGTGCTCGGGGCTCATACGGACGGGGTTGAACAGGCAGATGCCGCTGGCGCCGGAGGCCAGGGAGTTGCGGATGGCCGTACCCAGTTCGGAGGGCAGGAGACCGGTGGCGGAGGGACTCTCCTTGGACTTGGGGTCCTTCCAGTTGCGGCAGATGCGGAGGCTGCTGACCACGGGCACGCCGCCGGCCGACTGCACTTCTTCCTCCACCACGGGGCCCAGCCAGTCGGGTCCTTCATTATAGAGGTCGTTGTAATTCATGGGGAAGAACATATCCACCATCCACTGGTTCCACTGCTGGCGCACCATATGCTCAGCGTAGGAGCTGGGGCCGGGGAACACGTCCACACTCACTTTCTTGCCCAGGTCGTGGATGGCACGGCCCACGCGGTCTACGAAGAAGGTGAGCTGGTCGCAGCGGAACTGGGCCCACTGGGGCACGGTGGCCGGATCTTCCACGGCCTTGATGTCGATGCCGGTCTGCTTGAAGAAAGTTTGGGTGCAGTAGTCGCAATAGCAGTAGTCTGCGGGAGCGTACTCCTCGCCGTCATTTTCAATGCCGTAAAGTTCTCCCAAGGCACGGGCCAGGATCACGTCCGGGTAGCGGATGAAATCCAGACGGACATAGTCCACGTCCGGAATCTGGGCCATCTGGGTATATTGCTCAATGAGGAATTCCTGTACTTCCGGATTGGCGGGATCCAGGAAACGGTAGTTGTTCAGGTAGTTGGGATTGTCATCTGCGCTCTGTCCCAGGCGGTTTACGGCGTACCAGCTGTGGGGGAGGTCGCTTCGGAGCATGGAGGGTACCCAGGCGTGGTACTCCAGGCCTTCCTCGTGGGCGCGGCGGGCGGCTTCGGCCGTGGCTTCCAGTCCGCGTGCGTCCAGGCATACGCCGGTAACCCCCTTGCTCTTCCAGATATGGAAGCTCTTCTGGAGGGAATCCATGTTGGGGTTGTTGGAAAGGCGATGCCAAAGGTATACGGAAACGGGTTCCTTGTTAGCTCCGGTGCAGGAGGCTAGGATGAGAGCGGCGGCTGCAAGGCCAATGAAACGTCTGATTGTCATATTGATTTTTTGCGTCGGGCAAATATAGCGATTTTCCGTGAAATGACCTATCTTTGCAGTACCAAAATTGGAATCATTATGAAAATTGGCATCTGCAACGACCACGCTGGCGTGGAGTACAAATTCAAGCTCGTCAAAATGCTTCAGGGCCGGGGAATCGAAGTCGTGAACTTCGGAACCGATACCGAGCAGAGCGTAGACTATCCGGACTTTGCCCACCGCCTGGCCCAGGCCGTGGAAAACAAGGAAGTAGACCTCGGAATAGCCCTTTGCGGAACCGGCAACGGTATGGCGATGACGCTCAACAAGCACCAGGGTATCCGCGCCGGTCTGGCCTGGGGTACCGCCATCGGCAAACTGGTGGCCCAGCACAACAACGCCAACGTCCTGGTCCTGCCTGCCCGCTTCATCAGCTATCCCATGGCCTCGTCCATCGTCCGCGCCTGGCTGGATACGGACTTTGAAGGCGGCCGCCACCAGAAGCGCATAGACAAGATTCCTTGCTGATGGGCTTTACCCACGACATAGCGGATTACCCGGAAGGAATTGTCCTTGCGGTGGACAAGCCGTACCGCTGGACGTCGGCCGATGTCATCCGCAAGCTCAAGTTCGCCGCCATCAAGCACTTTCAGAAGAAGAACCTGAAGGTGGGACACGCCGGCACCCTGGACCCGCTGGCCACCGGCGTGCTGCTGGTGTGCATCGGCCCGGCCTGCAAAAGGGCGCAGGAACTCCAGGATCACGACAAGGAATACATCGCCCGCATCCGCTTCGGCGCCACAACCCCTTCCTACGATCTGGAGAAAGACGTGGACCGCACCTTCCCTTACGAGCATATTTCACGGGCCGATGTGGAGGCCGCCCTCCCTGCTTTCCTGGGAGACCAGGAGCAGGTTGCGCCCCTTTTCAGCGCCAAAAGCGTAGACGGCGTCCGTGCCTACGAACTGGCCCGGAAACTCTATAAAGCCCATCGCTCCGGCTCCGTCATTCCCGGCTCCGACCGGGAATCCCAGTTTGACGCCGCCGCACTGGAGACCCTCCAGCGCAACAAGATCCATATTTCAGAACTGGAACTTCTGGATTTCATTCCAGGAGATACGCTCGGCCCCAAGGGCCTCGGTATGACAAACGACTCTTCTGTCATACCGAGCGAAGCGAGTGTATCTCACACCGCCTCTTCGCGCATCAACGTGGCCGATACATCGGCCCTGGGCCTACCGGAGGCTGTGATCCGCATTGCCTGCTCCAAAGGCACCTACATCCGCGCTTTCGCCCGCGATCTGGGTGAAGCCCTGGGCTCCGGCGCCCACCTGAGCGGCCTCATCCGCTCCCGCAGCGGCTCCTTCCGCGTGGAAGACGCCCTCTCCGTGGACCAGGCCCTGGCCCTATTTCAGCCTGGCACTTAAACCGTAGATTATCAGTGTTTTACAATAACGGACGGGTACCGAAATGATACCCGTCCGTTACTATAACTGTTTGTTAGTTAATCAGATAACTGCCAGCGCTTATTTGCGTCCCAGCCGCTCGGCGATGAAGCCCATGCGGCGGGCGAACTCTTTTCGGCCTATGAAACTCAGGATGGCGGCTATGCCCAGGCCGCTGGCTGCACCCGTGAGGGCGAGCCGCAGGCTGTTCATCACCTTGCCCATGGGGTACTCGTACTTCTTGATGTACTCCTCGATGGCCACTTCCAGGGCCTCGGTGGTCATAGGACCGCGGTAGCTGTCCAGATCGTCGAAGCCAAAGGCGGCGCCGGTGATGTACTGGCACACCTCGAAGCAATACTCGTAGTGGTCCTCCTTCCAGAACTTGTCCACGTCCTTGGCCAGGAAGGGAGCGGTAGCGGCATCGTCAAAGACTTTGGCGCGGGGATCTACGGGCCGATTGGGGTCCGCAGCCTTGGTGGGAAGACCTGCTCCAGCCTTGACGCCGAAGGCCTCGAACTGCTCGGGGCTCACGAAGAGGTAGGCGGCGATGTCCCACATATCGGCCACGAAGGTGGCACGCTCCTTCACCAGTTCCACAACGGCCTCTACGTATTCACGCGTGAAGATGTGGTTGGCAAAATCGGCCCCGAAGCCTTCAAAGGTGGCTCCGGCGGTGAGGGCGTTGCAGGGGCAGTCCACCACCTTGATGCCGTGGCTTTCCAGCACGGGGATGAACAGGTCCGTAAGCTGGGCCGTGGTCTTGAGGCGGAGGTATTCTTTATTGTACCATTTGGCTTTTTCGGGGTTGAACTTGGCGCCGGCTTTCTGCACCTTGTCCAGGGAGAAGGCCTTCACCAGTTCCGGCAGGGTAAACATCTCGCGGTCGTCTCCGGGGTTCCAGCCCAGGAAGGCGAGGAGGTTCACGAAGGCCTCGGGGAAGTAGCCGTCTTCACGGTAACCGTGGGACACTTCTCCGGTCTCGGGGTTCTTCCAGGCCAGCGGGAACACCGGGAATCCCAGCTTGTCACCGTCACGCTTGGAAAGTTTGCCATTGCCGATGGGCTTCAGAAGCAGCGACAGGTGGGCAAAGCGGGGCATGGTATCGGTCCAGCCGAAGGCTTCGTACAGCAGGTAGTGCAGAGGCAGGGACGGCAGCCATTCCTCGCCGCGGATGACCTCGGTGATTTCCATCAGGTGGTCGTCCACGATGTTGGCCAGGTGGTAGGTGGGGAGCTCATCGGCCCGTTTCCAAAGCACCTTGTCGTCCAGGGTGTCGGTGTTTACTTCCACGTGGCCGCGGATGAGGTCGTCCATTTTGACGATGCGGTTCTCCGGCATCTTGAAGCGGACGGTCCAGTCCGTGGTCTCTTCCAGCAGGCGCTTTACCTCGGCCTCCGGAAGGGTGAGGGAATTGCGCAGCTCCTTGCGGGAAGCGGCGTTGTACATAAAGGTTTGCCCGGCGGCCTCGGCGGCGGCGCGGCGCTCGTTGAGGTCGTCGGCGCTGTCAAAGGCGTAATAGGCCCAGCCGGCGGCTACCAGTTGCTCGGCGTACTGCCTGTAGATGGGCCTGCGCTGGCTCTGGCGATAGGGAGCGTGCGGGTGCTTGGGGGAAGCCACCTCCACCACCTGGCCGTTCTCGTCTACGCCTTCGTCGGGGATGATCCCGCACCAGTTCAGGGCCTCGATGATATACTGCTCGGCTCCCGGAACAAAACGATGGGAGTCGGTATCTTCGATACGGATAATAAAGTCTCCACCTTTCTGCTTGGCATACAGATAGTTATACAATGCCGTGCGGACACCGCCCATATGCAGCGGTCCGGTGGGAGACGGGGCAAATCTTACACGTGTTCTTCTTTCCATGGGTGCAAAGATACTGCTTTTTTAGGAATGCGCACGGCGGATGGCGGGGATGTTCTCCAGATCGGCCTTCTTTTCGCCGGGGGCTACGCAAAGGGCGGGCTTCTTCTCGGTGGTGAAGTCAAAGCGCTTGGCGTTGTCCGAGTTGTTGTAACCGATCTTGATGGTTTCGGCGCCGATGGGGATGGAGAGCTCGCCCTCGTGGTGCGGCTCCTCCCACTGGAAATCGTCGTCAATGATGACCAGGTTGCCCAGGTCCTTGTTGAGGCCCAGTCCGCCCAGGTCCATCTCGAAGCCCGTCACGATGGCGGTGATGCGCACCTTGTCTCCAAATTCGGGATCGTCGTCCCAGATGATGCCCTTCTTGAAGTGGTTGGCGTCGCCGGTGTACTCGGTAATCATATCGTCAATGCGCTCGAGGTCGCTCATCTTGGCGCCGCGCTCGTTGTTGCCGGTGGTGATGTTGATGAGGACGTTCTTGGCGGTCTTCAGGTCAAAGTCGTTCAGCAGCGGGCTCTCGAAAGCGCCCTTCACGGCCTCTTCCAGGCGGTCGTTGCCGGAACCCTCGCCGCTGCCCATCAGGGCCATACCGGAGTTGCGCATCATCTTGCACACATCCTGGAAGTCCACGTTGATGTAGCCGGGGCAGTTGATCACCTCGATGATGCCCCTGACGGCGGTAGCCAGCACCTCATCGGCCTTGGGGAAGGCTTCCTGGATGAGGGTGTCGCCAAAGAACTGATACAGTTTCTCGTTGTTGATGATCAGGAGGGAGTCTACGTTCTTCTCCAGTTCGTGGATGCCGTCCACGGCCTTGGACTGGCTCTCGTTGCCTTCGTTGCGGAAGGGGATGGTCACTACAGCCACCGTGAGGATGCCGCGGTCCTTGGCCATCTTGGCTATGACCGGTGAAGCGCCCGTTCCGGTACCGCCACCCATACCGGCGGTGATGAACAGCATCTTGGTGCCGCAGTCCAGGACCTTGGCGGCAATCTCGTCCTGGCTTTCCAGGGCGGCGTTGCGGCCGGCGGTGGGATCGGTGCCGGCTCCCAGGCCGTTCTGACCCATCTGGATCTTCACGGGAACCTCGCTGGAGGCCAGGGCCTGCGCATCCGTGTTGCAGACAATGAAGCTGCAGCCCAGGATGTTCTGGCGGTACATATAGTTCACGGCATTGCAGCCGCCGCCACCTACGCCAATCACTTTGATAATGGCATTCTCGTCGGTCCAGTCGGTGGGCTTGATGTTGAATTTATCGTATTTCATGGCTTACTCCTCCTTGTTTTCGTCATCGTAAAAATCCAGGGCGCTGCTGCGGATCTTGGTCCAGGCAATGCTCAGGATGCCGGGCCGTTTGGGCATCTTGACCTTCTGGGTCTTGGGCTTTTCTTTCTTGACGGCCTCGCCGAAGTCCTCGTCCGGAAGCAGCTTTCCGGTTTCTCCGGTCTCCAGCTCCTCGTCGGAGATGGTGTTGCGGGTCTCGTCGGTCACTTCCACCTCCATCATCTCCTCTTCGGGAACTTCCGGAGCCTTTTCCGGCAGGGTCACGCAGTCGGGGAGGCTGTCCTCCTTGGCGCTGAGCACCATACCGATGGCCGATGTGGCAGCGGCAGAATAGGCGCGGCTGCCCACGGGGGCCGAGAAGAGGGAATAGCGCGTGGTGCCGCGGCGTACCTCGTAGCCGGACATCTCCTTCACCAGCGGAACCAGGTTGGTGAGTTCGGCGCCGCCGCCGGTGAGCACGATACCGCTGCGCAGGGAGTTCTGCAGCCCGCTCTCCTGGATGTAATAGAGGACGGCCTCCACAATCTCGCGGCAACGGCAGTCGATGATTTCGGAAATATAGCGTACCGGAACCTCCTTGTACGGTTCGGTCACTCTGATCTGAAGAACCTTCTCGCTCAGGGTAGCCAGCTTGCCGGGCATGCAGGCGCCGAAGCGCTTCTTGATCTTTTCGGCCAGGTCCTCGGAGATGGAGCATTCCGTGCGGATGTCTCCGGTGATGACCTTGCCGCCGAACGGGATGGAAGCGTAGTAGCGCATAATGCCGCCGTGGTAGATGGCCAGCGAAGTAACACCGGCGCCTACATCTACGAGGGCCACGCCGCTGGAGCGTTCCTCCTCGGTGAGAACGGTGCGGGCCACCACCTCGGGCAGGAAGTATTTCTTGGCAATGGAAATGCCCAGCTGGTTGAAGATCTTGTCCAGGGCGGTGGTGGCGGTGCGGTTGCCCAGGAACACCTTGAAGTTGCCTTCCAGGGAACTGCTCAGGGTACCTACCACCTCTTCCTCCACCAGTTGGATCTCGTCGTCAATGGAGAACGACTGGGCCACGGCTCCGTAGATAATCTGCTTCTCGGGGTTGTCCAGCGGATAGGTCTCCAGGGCGATGGATTTGAGGGTGGCTACTTCTTCGGCCGTAATGTAGTCGTCCGGCCGGGAGCGGTCAATGCGGGCCGATGCCGTCACCTGCGCCACCTCGCTGCGGGGCATACCCACCACCACCTGCAGGATCTGGATCATCAGTTCCCTTTCGGCCTCCTGGACAGCTTCCTTGAGCTTCTGGGATGCCTTCATAGGATTGGCGATGAGGCTGGCGCGGATACCCTCCGAAGGGGTTTCCTTGTAGTAGACAATCTGGACGTCGTCGCCGGTCACGCGCGCTACGCACAGGCCGAACTTGGAACTGCCCAGGTCAATGGAGGCTATGTACTTTTCTTCCATATATTATAGTTTTTTATTTCTTGCAAACTACTTGTTTCCGGTAGCGGAGGTCTACCTTGGAGTAATAGCCCGCATTCTTGGAAGGGGCAATGCTCCGGTAGTAGGTGGTCAGGAGCTTGAATTTCTCGTCAATCCTCACAGGCGGGCCGAAGAGGAATTCCTCCCGTCCCTGCACGGGATAGAGAACCAGCTCTCCGCCCTGCCGGACGGTAAGCCGCCGGATGTCCTTTTCCCAAACCTTTCCTTTCATATAGGAGACCAGGCCGATGACGCGGCTCAGCCAAAGCGCCTCCTCGGGATTCTCCAGATAGCCCTTGAAGCCCTTGGGAACGTTGAAGGGCAGCTTCCCACTCACTACCGGCACGGACACGCTGCCGCGCGACTGCAGGGGGAAGAGGTAACCGGTCTCGTCGGCGTAGCAGGCGTTCTGCCCGTTCTCCAGCCGGATTACCGGTTCCCGCTGGCTCAGCGCCACGTGCAGCACGCCGTCGTCCGTGATCCAGGCCTCGGCGTCGCGCACAGCGCTGTGGGAGCAGATGAGCTTTTCTATGCGGGTGAGGTCCACGCTGTCCAGCGGAAGGCCCGCATAGGCCCCATATTCCTTTTCCAGCCAGTCCTGGACATCGGCCTTGGCTACAAAGCGGCGCTTCAGGGAGTCGGTTACCGTCACTTGCAGCTTGCCCTTGCCCTGGCACGTACGGGTACGCAGTTCGCGCCGGGCCATCCCGGTGGTGAGCACCCAGACGGCCACACAGACGCCTACAAGCAGCAGTCCTAGAATATGACGGTAGATACGCTTCATAAGCGGCTCTTCAGGAGTTCGGTAATGGGTTCAATAAAACGGTCAATGTTGCCGGCTCCAAAGGTGGCCAGCACGTCAATGGGCTCGTCGGCCAGGTAGTCCATCAGCTCCTCTTTCTTGAGCAGCACCTTCTCCGGGGCGGTTACGTCCTTGAAAATCATTTCGGACGTCACGCCGGGAATGGGCTCCTCGCGGGCGGGGTAGATGTCCAGCAGGATGAGTTTGTCCACGGCTGAAAGGGCCTTGGCAAACTCGGCTGCGAAGTCCCGCGTGCGGGTATACAGGTGGGGCTGGAAGATGCCGGTGATCTTTCGGCCCGGGAAAATGTCACGTATGGACGTGATGGCGCTGGTCAGTTCCGACGGATGGTGCGCGTAGTCGTCTATGTACGACAGGGTAGGGGTGTTCACGTGCACCTCCAGGCGGCGCTTGACGCCTTCAAACGTGCCGATGGCGGCCTTCACGGCTTCCGGCTCCAGGCCGTAGGTGAGGGCTATGGCGGCTGCGGCAATGCTGTTTTCCGCATTCACCCAGCCGGGGGCGCCTACGCGGATGTCCTTCAGGATGCCACCCGGCCAGTGGAGGTCGTAGTGGAAGTAGCCGCAGGCGTCGGGATGGGGATTTTCGGCATAGAAATGGGCCGAAGAATCCGTATAGTGATAGGTTAGAACTTTCGCTTTTGTATGCTCCTGCGTCACAGGGGCGCCTTTCTTGACGATGACGGTGCCGCTTACCTGGCTGGCAAAGGCCCGGAAGGCTTCCACCACGTGCTCGTAGTCTCCGTAGATGTCCAGGTGGTCGGCCTCCACGGAGGTGATCACGGCAATCTCGGGATAGAGCTGCAGGAAGGAACGGTCAAACTCGTCGGCCTCCACCACCACGGTGTTGTTCTTGGACATCAGGAGGTTGGTGCCGTAGTTGCGGGAAATGCCGCCCAGGAAGGCGCTGCAGCCTTCGCCCGTCTGGGTGAGGATATGGGCGGTAAGGGTGGAGGTGGTGGTTTTGCCGTGGGTGCCGGCTACGGCCAGGCAGCGCTGTCCACGGGTAATTTCACCCAGGGTGCGGGAGCGCTTGAGCACGGTATAGCCCGTGTCCAGCACTTTGCGCAGTTCCTGGAGGTCGGCGGGAATGGCGGGGGTGTACACCACCAGGGTCTCGGCCTTGTCCACGGGGACCAGGTCCGGGCGGTCTTCGTAGTGCACGGCTATGCCTTCGGCCTCCAGTTTGGCGGTGAGGTCGGAGGGCGTGCGGTCGTATCCGGCCACGTTATAGCCCTTGAACTTGTAATACCGGGCAATGGCACTCATGCCGATGCCGCCTATGCCTATGAAATATACGTTCTTCATACCAGCTTGTAAATCTCGTCACAAATGATCTGGGCGGCGTTGCGAAGGGCCATGGCCTCTGCGTTTTTGCTCAGCTGCTCCATCCGCTCGGGGCTGTGGAGCAGGCCCAGGGCCGTGGGCAGGAGGTCATCCAGGGCCTCGCTGTCCTTGACCAGCATAGCGGCTTTCTTACGCACCAGCGCCATCGCGTTGTGGGTCTGGTGGTCTTCGGCCACGTTGGGGGAAGGCACAAAGACCGTGGCCTTGCCCATGGCGCAGAGCTCGGAGACCGTGCTGGCGCCGCTGCGGGAAATGACCACGTCGGCCGCTGCGTAGGCCAGGTCCATCCGGCCTATGAAATCAAAGTGCTTGATGCCTTGCACGTGGGAGTGGGCCTGCATAAAGTTGTCCACTTCCTTCTTATAGTACTTGCCGCACTGCCAGATCACTTCCACGCCTTCGCCGTCCTGGCAGCCGTCCTGGATCCAGTGCTCCATCGCGTGGTTGAGGGTACCGCTGCCCAGGCTTCCGCCCACTACGAACAGGTGTTTCTTTTCAGGAGACAGGCCGAAGAATTCCATCGCCTCGGCCCTCATCTCGGGCGTGGCGGGCTGGGAGAGAATCTCGCGGATGGGGTTGCCGCTCATCACAATCTTCTCGGCCGGGAAGAAGCGTTCCATCCCTTCGTAGGCCACGCAGATGCTCTGCACGCGGCTGCCCAGAATCTTGTTGGTAAGACCGGCAAAGCCGTTCTGTTCCTGGATGAGGGCGGGGATCTTCATTCCCGTGGCAGCCCACAGCAGGGGAGCGCTGGCATAACCGCCCACACCCACCACTACGTCGGGCTTGAAGTCTTTCACAATGCGGCGGGCGTGCGCCACGCTCTCCAGCACGCGGAACGGAACGGAGAGGTTGTTCATAAGGTTCTTCAGGGACAGGCGTCTCTGCATACCGGCTATGGGAAGGCCCACGATCTTGTAGCCTTCGGCCGGTACCTTTTCCATTTCCATCTTTCCTTCGGCCCCTACAAACAGGATTTCCGTCTGGGGGCACAGCTGCTTGAGCTTGTTGGCAATGGACACGGCCGGGAAGATATGGCCTCCCGTGCCGCCGCCGCTGATGATTACTCGTAAAGGTTTGTATTCCATTATACCGTACTGTCTTGGGTCCAACTGTTGGCGGCCTCGGCTTCCAGTTCGGCCTTCTTGCGGGCCATATTGTCACGGGCGTCCTTGGAGATGCTCAGCAGGATGCCGAACACCACGCTGAAGACCAGGAAGGCGTTGGTTCCGTGGCTCACCAGCGGAAGCGTCTGGCCCGTCTGGGGTACCAGCGGCATATGCACGTTCACGCACATATGCATAAAGGCCTGTCCCGTGACCAGGATAATGAGACCGGTCACTATGATTTTATCGTAATAATTGTCGCACATCCGCGCCACCAGGGTTCCGCGGGCAAAGAGGCTGAAGTAGAGCAGGATGAGGATGAGGGCTCCAAAGAGGCCCGTCTCTTCCACAATGAAGCTGAACATATAGTCTCCGAAGATAACCGGCACCTGGTACTTCTGGGTGCTGTTGCCTATGCCCTTTCCAAAGGCGCCGCCTTCCTTGATGGCCAGGAGCGCCCCCACGGGCTGGTCCAGCTTGCCGCGGGCCTTGAGCCAGTCCTGGCTCTCGCGCGGGCTGTTGAGGAGAATCTTCATAGTGGCGTCGTCGTCCTGGGTGATGCGGCCTATGGCGGTGCCGAAGCGGCTTCCCTCCAGCCAGCCGGCCTTGTAGGCGGCAAACATTCCTCCGATGGCTATGGCTATGACCACGGCAAAGATGCCCACGTCCTTCATATCCAGGCCGCCCACCATCACCATCAGCACCATAATGGCGCCAATGAACAGGGCCGATGAGTTGGAACCCATCATCACCATCAGGCTCACGGCACCGATGGGGAAGTAGATGTACAGCACTTTCTGCCAGCTTTCCTTGCCCAGGAAGGCCAGGCGTTCGAACTTCTCCGACAGCTGCTTGGCGCGTTTGAAATCTCCGTTCTTGAAGGTGTTCAGGGCCCAGCCCAGATACATAATCATAAACAGCTTGATGTACTCGTATATGTGCACCTGGAAGCCTCCCACGATGAGGATACGGCGGGCACCGTTGATTTCACCGGCGCGCACCACGCCCAGGTTCAGATTGAGTACCAGAATGGTCAGCAGCACGAAACTTACCCCAAATCCCCATTTGGACAGGGCGTGGAGCCAGTCCTGCCGGCCAAAGAAATACAGTCCGAAGATGATGACAAAGCCCATCCCTACCACCTTGAGCTGACTCACCATAATGGACACGCGGTCTATTCCGTGACCTTCGTTTACCAGACGGGGGGTAGACGAGAACACGGAAATGACAGAGATGAGCATCAGGAACAGGGCAATCAAAAAGATCACCTTGTCTCCGCTGAAGCGGTCCATCAGCTGGGTCAGGTAGCCCAGGAAGCCGGTTTTGGTCTTTTCTTCGGCCATATCTTAGAGTTTGCGGACGGCAGCCTTGAACTGCTCGCCCCGGTCTTCGTAATTCTTGAAGAGGTCAAAGCTGGCGCAGCAGGGGCTCAGGAGCACCACGTCTCCGGGCTGGGCCAGTTCGGCCGATTTGCGCACGGCCTCCTCTGCACTTGCGGTATCGGTAATGATAGGGACCAGTTTCTCGAAGGCGGCGTGAATCTTGGTGTTGTCCACACCCAAACACACGATGGCTTTCACCTTCTCCTTCACCAGGTCGTTGAGCACGCTGTAGTCGTTGCCCTTGTCGGTTCCGCCCACAATCCAGATCACGGGCTTCTTCTGGCATTCCAGGGCATACCAGGCGCTGTCTACGTTGGTGGCCTTGGAGTCGTTGATGTACAGCACGTCCTTGATGCTCAGCACGGGCTCCAGGCGGTGCTCGATGGGCTGGAACGTGGCCAGCGACTTGCGGATGACCTCGTTCTCGATGCCCGTAGCCTTGGCGGCCAGGGCTGCGGCCATGGAGTTGTAGATATTGTGCTTGCCGCCCAGGGCCAGTTCTTCCAGGAAGAGGTCGGTTTCCTCCTTTTCGTAGCGGATGACCATCTTGCCGTTCCGGAGGAAGGCACCCTGCTGCACCTCTTTCTCCTGGGAGAAGGGCAGCATCTTGCAGCGCAGGATGATGTTGTTCAGATGGCCCACGGTGATGGCATCGTCGGAGTCGAAGATGAAGCAGTCGTCCTGCGTGAGGTTGCGGGTGATGTTGAACTTGGCGGCCACGTAGTTTTCCATCTTGTGGTCGTAGCGGTCCAGGTGGTCCGGAGTGATGTTGGTGATGATGGCAATGTCCGGCTTGAAGTCGTAGATGTCGTCCAGCTGGAAACTGCTGATCTCCAGCACATAGTAGTCAAAGTGCTCGGTGGCCACCTGATAAGCGTAGCTCTTTCCGATGTTGCCGCCCAGGCCCACGTTGAGGCCGGCGTTCTGCAGCAGGTAATAGATGAGGCTGGTGGTAGTGGTCTTTCCGTTGGATCCGGTGATGCAGATCTTCTTGGCGCTGTCGTAGCGGCTGGCGAACTCAATCTCGGACACGATGCGGATGCCCTTCTCACGGATCTTCTGAACCATCGGAACGGTGCCGGGGATACCGGGGCTCTTGACCACCTCGTCGGCGTTCAGGATCAGTTCCTCGGTATGCTGGCCCTGCTCGAAGGGAATCTCCCATTTCTGAAGGGTCTTCACATAGTCTTCCTTGATCTGTCCCTTGTCGCTCAGGAACACATCGAATCCCTTAACTTTTGCCAATACGGCTGCGCCTACTCCGCTTTCGGCGCCACCTAAAACAACAACGCGTGCCATGTAATTATCTAATCTTTAATAATGCTAACGTACTAACTGCCAATAGGATCTGGACAATCCAGAAACGGACGGTAATCTTTGCCTCGTGCTGCGCAGGAACCGGCTTGGGGAAGAGGACCGGACCTTCCGGAGCCTTCTTGTCCTGGTAGTGGTGGTGCAGCGGAGCCATGCTCCAGATGCGCTTGCCGGTGCCCGTGCGCTTGCGGGTAAACTTGAAGTAACCCCGCTGGAGCAGCACGGAGAGGCTCTCGGCAAAGAACACTCCGCACAGCAGCGGGAGCAGCAGTTCCTTGCGCATCAGCACGGCGCTTACGCCTATGATGCCGCCGATGGTCAGGCTGCCCGTATCTCCCATAAACACCTGGGCCGGGAAGGAATTGTACCAGAGGAAGCCCACCAGGGCGCCCACAAAGGCACTCATAAAGATGGCTATCTCTCCGGATCCCGGTATATACATAATGTTCAGGAAGTTGGAATCGATGAGGTTGCCGCCCAGCCAGGCTATCACGCCCAGCACCACTCCCACTACGGCCGATGTCCCCGCCGCCAGGCCGTCCAGGCCGTCGGTGAGGTTGGTTCCGTTGGAGCAGGCGGTGATGACCAGCACAATCATAAGCACGTAGATGGCCCATTTGCAGTACCAGCCCCAGGCGCCCTTGACGGGGGAGAGCCAGCGGTAGTCAAACTCGTGGTTCTTCACGAAGGGGATGGTGGTCTTGGTGCTCTTGACCACGTTCTCCTGTTGGAAGCGGCCGCTGGTAACGGTGGTTTCCGTCTCCAGGGTGCGCTCTATGCTTTCTTTCACCATCACTTTTTCACGGACCACGATGTCCGGGCTCATCCACACGGTAAGGCCGATGACAAAGCCCAGCACCACCTGGGCAATGAGCTTGCCTTTCTCGCTCATTCCTTCCTTGCGGTGCTTGAACACCTTGATGTAGTCGTCGGTGAAGCCCAGCGCACCGCACCAGACCGTGCTCAGCAGAAGCAGGAGCACATAGATGTTGGTGAGGTCGCAGAACAGCAGGACGCCGCTCAGGATGCTCAGGATGATGATGATGCCGCCCATCGTGGGGGTGCCCTTCTTCTGGATCTGGTCGGCCAGGCCCAGGTCGCGCACCGTTTCGCCAATCTGCTTGCTGCGCAGCCAGTCAATGATCTTGTTGCCGGCAAACAGGGATACCAGCACGGCCGTCACCGCCGCCATCATAGCGCGGAAGCTCAAGTAGTGCATCAGGCCGATGCCGGGAAAATCGACGCCGATTTTCTCCAGGTACTGAAACAGATGGTAAATCATTGCAGCATCAGTTTAAAGGTTTCGTTCACTATGTCTTTTTCTACGAAGGGGCGCTTCTCGTGGCCCACAATCTGGTAATCTTCGTGTCCCTTTCCGGCCAGCAGGATGATGGCTCCGTCCGGGGCGGTGAGGATGGCGGTGCGGATGGCCTCCTTGCGGTCGGTGATGGTCAGCGTCTTGGCCAGGCTCAGGGGATCCAGGCCCGCCTTGATATCGGCAATGATGGCCTCCGGATCCTCGGTGCGGGGGTTGTCGGAGGTGATGACCACGCGGTCGCTCAGCTGCTGGGCAATCTGGGCCATCTCCGGGCGTTTGGTCTTGTCGCGGTCACCGCCGCAGCCGAACACGCAGATGAGCTGGCGGTCGGAAGAGATGGTGCGCAGGCACTTGAGCACGTTCTCCAGGGCGTCGGGGGTGTGGGCGTAGTCCAGCACCACGGTAATGCCTCTGGGACCGCTGATGTTCTCCAGGCGTCCGGGGGCCGATTCCAGCTTGGACAGGGCCACCAGCGTCTGGGAAGGGTCGGCGCCCAGGCAGACGGCGGCGCTGTAGATGGCCAGCACGTTGTAGGCGTTGTGTACGCCAATCAGCCGTACCCAGGTCTCCACGCCGTCAATCTTCAGGAGCATCCCCTCCACACCCTGTTCCAGGATGCGGGCGGTATGGTCGGCCAGGCCGCGGACCGAGTAGGTGACGGTGGTGGCGTTGCAGTTCTGCACCATCACGGAACCGTTCTTGTCATCGGCGTTGATGAGGGCGATGGCCTTCTGCGGCAGGTTGTCAAAGAAGAGCTTCTTGCAGCGCAGGTACTCGGCAAAGGTGCCGTGGTAGTCCAGGTGGTCGTGGGTGAGGTTGGAGAAGATGCCCATGGCAAACTCCAGACCGGTCACACGGTCCTGCTCCACGCCTATGGAGCTCACTTCCATAAAGCAGTATTCGCAGCCCTTCTCCACCATCTGCGCCATCAGGGCGTTGAGGGAAACCGGGTCTACGGTGGTGTTTTCGGTTTCGTAACGCTCGTCTCCCACGTAGTTGGCAATGGTAGAGAGCAGGCCGCACTGGTAGCCCAGGCTTCGGAACAGGCGGTACAGCAGGGTTACGGTAGTGGTCTTGCCGTTGGTGCCGGTGATGCCCACCAGGGTGAGCTTGCCGGACGGATGGTCGTAGAAGGCATCGGCGGCCAGGGCCAGGGCCCGGCGGCTGTTTTCCACCACCTCCACTTCTACGCCGGCGGTGTCCACGCCTTCGGGAATCCTTTCGCAGATGATGCCCGTGGCACCTTTTTCAATGGCACCGGCAATATAATCGTGACCGTCACTGCTGAAGCCTTTCACGGCCACAAACAGGGCTCCGGGAATCACTTTCCTGGAATCGGCGGTAATCAATGTGAAGTTTTTGTAGTTCATTTTTCCTTGTTTTCCATTACAGGCACCGCTTCGGTGGGGTGCAGCACCGGGCTCCATTCATTGTCCAGGGCATAGAGCTGGTCCACGATGTCGCGGACGGCCAGGGCGGGCATCGTGCCGCCGTAGAAACTCTTGTTGGACAGGTACGAGTACACCGTAATCAGGATGGTGTACTTGGGCTTGTCGGCCGGGAAGAAGCCCACAAAGGTGCCCTGGTTTTTCTTGCGGCCGCTGGCGTCCTGGTACTGGCCGTTGGGCAGCACCACACGCGCGGTACCGGTCTTGCCGGCTACCGGCAGCTTGGCCCCCTTCAGGCGGGTGGCCGTACCGGTTTTCACCACAGCCCGCAGGGCGCGGGTTACCGTATCGGCCGTAGCAGGGGAGCAGATGCTCTCGTTGAGGGCCGAAGGGACAAATTTCTTGATCACCTTTCCGTCTTTCTCCACGCTTTCCACCAGGTAGGGCTTCATCATACGGCCGTGGTTGGCAATGCCGTTGTAGAAGGTTACCACGTGAAGCGGGGTTACGCTGAGGCCATAGCCGTAAGCCACGGTGCCCAGGGTGCTGTTGGACCAGCCCGGCGATCCGGGGCGGGTCACGGACGGGGTACGCAGACCCTCGATGTCAAAGTCGAAGGCTTCTCCCAGGCGGTAAGAGTACAGGTGGTCAAACAGTTCCTGCGGCTTCTTGCCGTAGTAAGTCTCGGCCAGCTGGGCAAATACGTAGTTGGAAGAAATCTCGAAGCCGTGCATCACGGAAATGTCGCGGCGGCCCGTCTGGCGCTGGTAGTCGGAGATGTGGTCGTCGTGCGGGTATTCGGAAGCGCTGCCGGGATGGCGCCAGTTGGGCACCCAGCCGTTGTTGGTGGGCAGCGTCTGGTCCAGTCTCTTCACGTAGCCGTCCTCCACCAGCGAGAGCAGCGTGGCGGTCTTCATCACGGAGCCCTGCTCGCCCCTTTCGGTGAGTACCAGGTTCTCACGCTCCCATAGCACCGTCTGCGGTGTTTCTCCGCGGGAGAGGTTCACCATAGCGCGGATGGCTCCGGTCTTGGTTTCCATAATCACGCAGATGCCGGCGCGGACGTCCGGGTTCTCGTTGATCTGGGCGCGGAGGGCGCGGTCGGCAATGTCCTGGAAGTCCACGTTGATGGTGGTGCGGATGTCGTTGCCGTCCTGTACGGACACGGCGGCCGAATCCAGGTCGCGGACCCAGCGGTTGTTGTCCGTCACGCGGCGCCATTCGTAGCCCTCGTGGCCGTGAAGCTCGCTGTCAAAGCTGTCCTCCAGGCCCTTGCGGGAGAGGTCTTTCACGTAGCCGATGGTGCGGCGGGCCAGGGAGTCGTACGGGTAGATGCGCTCATCGTGCTTCTCCACGATGATGCCGCCGGTATAGGTTCCCTCGCGGTAGAGGGGGAAGGTCTTCAGCAGTTTGACCGTCTCCAGATCCACGTTTTTGCGGATGCTCAGGTAGCGGTTGTTGTTGTCACGGCCCTTGAGGATGGCGTTGGCGTACTGGTCGGCGCTCTTGTCACGGAACTGGTTGCTCAGGTACACGCCCAGTTCGCGGGCTTTGGACCTCCAGACACGCTCCAGACTGTCTTTTCCGCTCTGCTTGTAGTACTGCTTCTTGACGGTGCAGTCCATATAGATGTCATAGAGGGGGGCCGAAAGGGCCAGCGGACGGCCGTCCGTGGCCAGGATGCGACCGCGCACGGGCGGATCGATGTGCAGTTCCACGGAAGGACGGAACAGGCCGATCACCTTGTCATCCACGTGATAGGTGGTCTGGATCTTGACAATGCAGACGAGGATTCCTACGCCCAGGGCCAGGAATACATAGGACAGGAAGAACATAACCACGTGAATTCGGTCGCGGTTTTCTATGGTGTCCGATATTTCTCGTCTCTCTTTGCTCATTTCTTCTTCACAATGGCAGCGGGTTCCTTGGGTACGGTAACCGGGGAACCCAGTTCGCGCAGGCGCTTCTCGGCGCTGGATGCGCTATGCAGTTTTACCAGCTGTGCCTCTTTCTGGGCGTGGTAAATCTTCAGTTCTTCAATGGCGGCCTTGTTGTCTCCTACCCGCGAGAGGGTCTTGTCTACCTTCAGGCTCAGGAAGATGCTCAGCCACATCAGCAGGAACAGGTACATAATGTGCATATAAAACTGGTCTGCTCCTACCAGCAGGAGAAACTCTCCGTTCCGGAGGGATTTCATTCCCTTGCGGAAGCCCCGCCAAAGTCCCAGGAGGTTCATTCTTCGGCCCTCCTTTCCGCTATCCGGAGCTTCGCGCTGCGGGCACGGGTGTTGCCGGCAATTTCTTCTTCCGAGGGCAGGATGGGCTTGCGGTTCACGGCCTCCAGCGGGGCCTGAACGCGGCCGTACATATCCTGGATCATTTCTCCCTCTACGTTTCCGGTCTTGATGAAGTTCTTCACCATCCGGTCTTCCAGACTGTGGTAGGTGATTACCACCAGGCGGCCGCCGGGCCTCAGGCTGCGGCAGGCGCCGTCCAGGAACTTCTCCAGGGAACGCATCTCCTGGTTTACTTCAATGCGCAGGGCCTGGTATACCTTGGCCAGCACTTTGTGCTCGGCCCCGCGGGGGAGCATCCGGGCTATGGCGCGGTCCAGGTCTCCGGTGGTGCGGATTTCCCCGTTGCTGCGGGCGTCGGCTATGAGGCGGGCCATGTTGCGGGCTCCGTCCACTTCTCCGTACAGTTTCAGGATGCGCTCCAGATCGGCCTCGGCATAGCTGTTCACCACCTCGGCGGCGGTGAGTCTGGCCTCCTGGTTCATACGCATATCCAGCGGGCTCTCCTCGAAGCGGAAACTGAATCCGCGCTCGGCGGTGTCAAACTGATGGGAGCTGACGCCCAGGTCTGCCAGCACGCCGTCGAACTGTACGCCCTCGTGGCGGGCATAGTTCTCGATGAAGCGGAAGTTGTTGTGAACCAGGGTGAGCCTGGGGTCCTTGAGGGCACCGTTTATAGCATCGATGTCACGATCGAAGGCGATGACACGTCCGTCATCGTTTAAGCGTGAAAGTACGGCAGCGGTGTGCCCACCGCCTCCGAAAGTGGCATCTGCGTATGTTCCGTCGGGGTTTGTGATGAGGGCGGAAACGCTCTCCGCCAACAACACAGGAATATGATATTCAGACATGCTCGGGACCTCCTATTTTCTAGCGGATAGTCTCGATGCGGTTTCTTTGAACTTCTCGTCGGAGAGAAGGTCGGCTTTCATAGTTTCAGCATCCCAGATCTGGAGCTTGTAGCCAACACCGCCGAATACTACCTCTTTGGTAATACCTGCACTTTCAAGCAGCTCTGACGGGATGTTCAAGCGGCCCAGCTTTCCGTCCGGGACCAGGGTGAAGACACCGTCATTGTACTTGGTCCAAAATTCAGCGTCTTCGATATTGAGTTCAGGATCGCGGCTTTCCAGCACTTTGTCGCTTCTGCGGACCCACTCCTCGTACGGGAAAAGATCCAGGCAGCGCTGGTGCACATTCCTTTTGACAACGAGGGTCATATCCTCGGCGCAGCCACGGATCATGGCATCACGGAAGATGGAAGGGAACACGAGGCGTCCCTTGTCATCTACTTTGCCGGTGGCTTTGCCGAAAAATCTAACCATTGTCTATTAAACTTCTTATACTTTCACGCTGGGGACAAAGTTAGGAAAAATTTTCCATTTTCTTCCATTTCCTTACAAATTTTTCCACAAAGTTATCCACAGATTATTCCACGATATCTTCTGTCCCCTACGGGAAGTAGATCCCGGGGGTACGGACCTTCGGTCCTATCCCTCCCACCAACAGTCATACTGACGGTTCCCGTCAGCATAACTGCCGGCGGGCCCCTCCCGTTCACGGAGCCACGGGCGGCTACGCCCCCGGGACCTACATTCCCTCCGGGGACAGAAAAAAAATGATGGAGAAAAAAAGAATGATCAGAGTTCCACTACGGCGTCGGCCAGGGAGGCGGCGTAGGGACGGTGGGAGATGAAGAGGATGGTTTTGCGGCCGTGATAGCGGGAGTGAAGGGTTTGGATCAACCTCTCTTCGGTGGTTGCATCCAGGGCCGATGTGGATTCGTCCAGAATGAGGACGCCTCCGGGTCTGAGCAGGGCGCGGGCCACGGCGATGCGCTGGGCCTGGCCTTCGGAAAGGCCGCTGCCTATCTCGCCGCACGGTGTGTCAAGGCCCCGGGGCAGGTCGAAGACAAACGAGGCCTGTGCCATCGTAAGCACTTCCCGGAGCTCGTCTTCGGTAGCCTGGGGGGCGGCCAGCAGCAGATTGCTGCGGATGGTTCCGCTAAGGAGCGTATTTCCCTGCGGCACATACATAAAGTTGCCCCTCAGGGCACTTCCGGCAGGGAATCCACCCACAGTGACGGAGCCTTCCGTGGGCTGCATCAGCCCCAGAATGAGCCGGATGAGCGTGCTCTTGCCCACCCCCGTGGGCCCGGAAATGACCGTGAGCAGGCCCGCTTCAAACTTGCAGGAGAAATCCGAGAGCACGGGCTCGTCCAAGCCCGGATACGCATACGAGACGTGCGATACCACCACTTCCGGTGCACCCTCCAGAATCTTGACTTCTCCCAGCGGCTCCTCCTCCAGTTCCTGGAGCTCCATCAGTCGCTCGATGGAAGTGATGGCCTGGATGAAGGAAGGAATCTGTCGGCCCAACTCGGCTATGGGTCTCTGCACCTGACCTACCAGTTGCAGGAAAGCCGTCATCATACCGTAAGTGACCGTGCCGGCGAGGATGCCGTAGACGCCCCAGAGGAAAGCGGCGGCGTGGCCGGCCTGGAAACCGAAGAACATAAGGCCGCGGGCTACGGCGTTGTAGTTGAGCCGTTTGCGGGTGTCGTTTTCTACAGAGGCCTGCAGCCAGCCAAACTTCTCCAGCACCCGCTCAACATTGGTAAGCGTGAGCACCAGCACGCGGTGCTGGAGGCTCTCCTGCATCAGCTGCTGGAGCTCGCTCTCGCGGGCGCGGATGGAGGCCATGATGCGCCGGAGCTGCTTGAAAAACAGCTTGGAGCCAAACACCGTGGACGTCATCAGAATGAGGAGCACCCACAGCAGGTTGGGAGCCAGGATGAGCAGATAGGCCGATGCGGCAATGAGCTGCAGCAGCGTAACCACCAGACCGGGAATGCGCTCTACCAGAAGTTCGGAAGTGACCCGGATGTCTTCCTCCAACCGGTTCACGGTATCTCCGGAGAGGAAGCGGTCACGGCCGTCCCAGCGGGCGCGCAGCACGTGGCCGAAGAGTTCCCGGCGCAGCAGGTTCTGTGCCTTGACGTTGTTGTAGCTGTCCCACCAGTTGGCAAAGATGATGGTGAGAAGCTGCACAAACAGAACTCCCACAAAATAGCCGATACCCCACGACAGAGGGTCCTGGCTAACGCCCGTGGCTATGTCTACCAGATGCTTGCTGGCCCATACGAAGCCCAGGGACGCAGAAATGCGTACCAGGCCTACGGCCACGCTGACCGCCATTCTCCAGCGAATGGGGCCCGACATGGCCCAGAGGGCCTTCATGCAAGCACGGAAACTTTTCATTTATTCCATTACACCTTGGTTCTTCCACTCCTCCAGCAGCTTCTTCACATCTTCCAAAGCGCGCTCGGGAGTTACGTCGTATTTGTCCGTGAGGAGCCGGACGGCGTCTTCCTCGGTGAACTCCTTGCCCTTGAGCTGCTCCCACAGATAGGCGGCAGACCCGTTGAGGGACAGCATCTTGTTAAAGTTCACCTGGGCCAGGCCCTCTCCAATGACAATATGTTCTCCGCAAATGGTGCGGAGCGTGAATCCTTCTTTGATTTTCATATGATGCGTCTGTAAATGGCTAAGATAATGCGGCGGAAAGGTTTGAGGATTCCGCACCAGAACGTTCCTCTGGAAGGCTTTTCTCCGTTGATGGCCGTCACCGTTCCAATCACATCTTCCCGGGTGCAGCCTTCCAGGCCCCGGATGTTGCCGTCTCCCTGCAGGATGAGCCGGTTGTTGTTGCGGTCTACCACGCGGTGCAGTACATACTGGGGGCCGGGAAGCCTTGCCAGCACAATGTCGCCCACATCTACATTGGGAACAATCTTGAGGGTTACGGTGTCCTTTCCACCGTGGATGAAGGGCAGCATACTGTCTCCAAGCGGCGTAAAGCAGACTTCACGGCCCTCTTCCAGCAGTTTACCGGCTTCTTCTAAAATAAATTCGTTGGGGAGAACTTTTTTAGTCATGGATCGTTTTATAACAGAGTTCGGCGGCTGCCTGGTCCGGCAGGCAGTCCAGATGATAGCAGGGAACGCAGGAAGCCAGTCCTTCCAGGGTATGGTGCCATCCGTCGGCCAGTTCTTTCAGAGGCCTGAAGGAGGAGGCCGATGCCATCAGGGACGCATAGGCCTGGACCAGCGTGAGCCGCGTGATGCGGTTCTCGGGGGCCTGGCTCAGGCGCACTACGGCGCCAACGGGCACGTCCTGGGCTTTGTAGCAAGGGGTTTTGCCGCTCCAGGGACTGCCGTAGACCCGGGCGCTGCCGTCCGGCATCAGGCGAAGGATGGGGTTGTCGTCGTTCAGAAGCTCAGAGCCGGGGATGTACTTGAGCCAGAGCCGGCTGTGCGTGCTCTTTCCCGTTCCGCTCTTGCCCAGGAACAGGAAGCCTTTCCCGCCCTGCATAATCACGGAGGAGTGCATTTCCAGCGCACCCTTATTGGCAGTAGAAAAGGCGTAAAGCAGCATCAGGGAATTATTCAGGCCGAAGGTGTCGTCCTTTCCTTCCAGGCGGATCCAGGCTTCATCCCACCGGTCCGATACATCCATCACCGCAGCCACCGGCCGAGAGGGGAGCGGCCGCATCTGAATGCGGTAACCTCCGGTCTTTTTCCAGAGGGTAATCTCCGGATAATCCGGACCGTCCTGGGTTTGGTAGAAGGGCTCGATGGGGTCCTCTTCCAAAGAAGGAACGACGTGCAGGGTAAAGAGGGTTTCCTGGGGTTTGCTGGCTACTTTGAACGGCTCCAGGTTAGCCGGCTGAAAAGGGGCGCCGTCTACGCAGAAGCCGAAGCCTGCCACGGAATATGAGCAAACCCTCTCCATATCCTTTAAAGCTCCCTTCTGAGCCTTGCTTTGGGAATATCCAGCAAGGCGCGGTATTTGGCAATGGTACGGCGGGCCACTTTGTAACCCTTGGCGGCCAGGCCGTCTACCAGTTCGTCGTCCGTGAGCGGATTGTGCTTGTCTTCGCCATCCACCATTTCGCGGAGGACCTTCTTGATTTCGCGGGTGCTCACTTCCTCTCCTTCGCTGTTTTCCAGGCCTTCCGAGAAGAAGTATTTGAGCGGGAAAATGCCAAAGTGGGTCTGGATCCACTTGCTGTTGACCACGCGGGAGATGGTGGAGATGTCAAAGCCCGTGCGCTCTGCTATGTCTTTGAGCACCATAGGCTTGAGAGAGGTCTCGTCTCCGTCGATAAAGTAATCGTGCTGGAAATCGATGATGGCCTTCATAGTGCTTTCCAGCGTATTCTGGCGCTGCCTGAGGGCCTCGATGAACCATTTGGCCGAATCGATCTTCTGCTTGACGAAAGTGGCTGCGTCCTTATCGGCCTTGGATTCCGAGAGACGGCCGTTTTCCATAATCTCCGAGTACTTGCGGTTGATGCGGAGTTCGGGGATGGAGAAACGCGGCATGGTCAGGATGAGCTGGCCGTTTTCGTAATCCAGCTGGAAGTCCGGGACCACCTGCTGGGCTTGGTCGTTATAGGAATCGTCTATCTGGCCGCCGGGGGCGGGGTTGAGGCGACGGATCTCATCCAGCACGGCCTTCATCTCCTCCTCAGAGAGGTGCAGGCGGGTCATGATCTTCTGGAAGTGGCGGTTCTTGAAGGCCTCGAACTGGTTCTCCAGCACGCGGATGGCGTTGTCTACGGACGGGGTTCGCTTCTTGTCTTCCAGTTGCAGGAGGAGGCATTCGCGGAGGTCGCGGGCACCTACGCCGGAGGGCTCGAACTCCTGGATGATTTTAAGCATCTTCTCCACTTCTTCGGCCGAAGATTCCACGCCGGCGCGGAAGGCGAGGTCGTCTACCAGGGACTCGATGTCTCTGCGGAGGTAACCGTCCTCGTCCAGGGAGCCGATGATGAAGGAAGCCACGGTGCGCTCGTGCTCCGTCAGGTTGCGGTAGCCCAGCTGCTCCAGCAGGCTCTGGGTAAAGCTCTGCTTCACGGAGAAGGTGTTGTATTCAGGGCGCTCGTCCTTGCCCCAGTTGTTCACGTGGAGGTTGTAGGAAGGGATGTCGTCGTCCTGCGGACCGTAGTTCTCTTCCAGGGAGCCGCCGCTCTGCTCCTGGGCCTCTACCTGGGAGATGGAGACATCGCGGGGTTCGTCGTCGGAACCGCCCTGCGGGGTGTCGTCCACTACCGGGTTGTCGTTGAGGACTTCACGGACGTGCTGCTCCAAAGCCTGCACCGGCATCTCGATCAGCTTGATGGTCTGGATCTGGAGCGGAGAAAGCTTTTGCTGCAGTTTCTGTTCAAGTCCTTGTTTGATGGAGGCCATTAGAGGGGATACTCTATATTATCCTTTATAATGTAAGCGGTGGGATACGTCTTCTTGAGCTGGTTAAAGATGCGCAGGGCCTCGTCCTTGGAGCGGAAATTGCCCAGCATCACCTTGTAGTTGGGGCTCTCGAAGCTGCGATAGACTTTGTGCTCCGGATACAGGGTTTCCAGCGTGTTCACTATGGCTTCCGAACGGGTTCTGGCCTGGGGGGAATTGTCATAGTACACGCGGATGCGGTAACCGCTGATGGTCTTGGAAGCATTGGCCTTGACATAGTCCGCGAGGGCCTGCTTGATTTCTGCACTCTGGTACACCTGCGCGCCGGGGCCCAGGACGGTAAGGATGTCCTTGCCCAGCAAGGTGGAGTCTACGGGGGCGCTTTCCACTTCCTGCGCCTGCATACCGGCACAGAACAGGGCGAATCCCAATATGAGAAGAATACGTTTCATAGTCTATTGCTGTGAGAGCTCGTGAAGGTCCAGATCCCTGAAGCGGAAGGGGGCCCGGAGCACTCCGTGTTTCTTAAGGGCTGCCTGCACATCCACATCGGCCTTCAATCCCTTGAGGTTTCCCTTGGAGGCTATGATGAGCACATCCAGGAGGGAGGCCCCTTCGGCCAGGGTGATGGTGCAGGGGAAGTCGTACGTCTGGGAGCTTTTGGCGCTCAGTTCCAGGGGACCGGTCACAAAGTGGGCCACTTCCTTGCTGTTGTAGCGGATGGTGCCGGTCACTTCCTGTACGGCAAAACTCCTGGAGGGGTTGTCTATCCCCAGCAAAAGCTTGGCATCCATCGAGCGGGCCGATGTGGGGACGATGTACTGGATGCCCACCGAAGTAAGGGCAATGTCCTTCACTTTGGATACCCCGCAGGAGCAGGCCAGGAGGGCTGCTACAAGAAAGATGCCGATTTGACGAATGACTTTCATAAACACAAAGGTAGTGATTTTTTTCGTATCTTTGCACCCGATGAAAAAAAGAGCATACATAGAGACCTACGGCTGTCAGATGAACGTTAATGACACCGAGGTCATATTTTCCATATTGGAGGGTGCCGGCTATTCCAGAACGGAAAAAATGGAAGAGGCAGACCTCGTGATGGCCAACACCTGCAGCATCCGCGACAACGCCGAGCAGCGCATCTGGGGTCGCATTGAAGTGTTCCATCAGCTGCGCGCCTCCCGCCCCGGCCTCATCGTGGGCATCGTGGGCTGTATGGCCGAAAGACTCAAGGACAAACTCCTGGATACCCATAAGGTAGATCTGGTGGTGGGCCCGGACGCCTACCGTTCGCTGCCCCGCCTGCTGGAAGCCGTAAGGCCCGACGCACCCCAGATTGACGTCCTCCTTTCCCGGGACGAGACCTACGCCGACATTACCCCCGTCCGCACGGACCGTGGCGGCATATCGGCCTTTATCTCCATTATGCGCGGATGCAACAACGTGTGCTCCTACTGCGTGGTGCCCTATACCCGCGGAGCCGAGCGTTCCCGCGATGCCAACTCCATCGTGCGGGAGGCCTGCGACGTGTATCAGAGGGGTTACAAGGAGGTGACGCTGCTGGGCCAGAACGTGGACAGTTACCTGTGGAAGAGCGAGACCGAGACGGTGACTTTTGCCAACCTGCTGGAGCGGGTGGCCGCCATAGCCCCGGATCTCCGTGTGCGCTTCGCCACCTCCCATCCCAAGGACATTTCGGACGAGGTCATCTACACGATGGCCGCCCATCCCAATATCTGCAAGCACATCCATCTGCCCGTCCAGAGCGGCAGCAGCCGGATGCTGGCCCTGATGCGCCGCAAGTACGACCGCGAGTGGTACCTGGAGCGCGTGGCCAAGATCCGCGAAGTGATGCCGGACTGCGGCCTCACCACGGACGTGATTGCGGGCTTCTGCACGGAAACGGAGCAGGACCACGCCGACACGGTTTCCCTGATGGACCAGGTGGGCTTTGACTGGGCCTTTATGTTTGCCTACTCGGACCGCCCGGGTACGCTGGCCAACCGCACGATGCAGGACGACGTTCCGGCCGATGTGAAGAACCGCCGCCTGTCGGAAATCATCGAACTTCAGAACCGCAAGTCGCTGGAGCGTTACCGCTCCCAGATAGGCAAGGAACTGGAAGTGCTGGTGGAAGGTCCCTCCAAACGGGACCCCAATAGGCTTTGCGGCCGCGCTTCCAACAATATGATGTGCGTATTCCCCGCCACGGGCCGGTCCAAGGGAACCTACACCACCGTCAAGGTAGTGGACTGCACCTCCGCCACCCTTATCTGCGAGTAAGGCTGCTCCGGGCAGACCTATTTTCCGATAAAATTTGTATCTTTGTGGATACGACAAATTGCACATTATCATATGGCTAAAAGAGAAATCAAGTTCTCCCTGGTATACAGGGATATGTGGCAGAGTTCGGGACGGTATCAGCCGCGCGTAGACCAGCTGGTACGGGTAGCTCCGGCTATTGTGGATATGGGGTGCTTCGACCGCGTGGAAACCAACGGCGGCGCCTTCGAGCAGGTGAACCTGCTGTATGGCGAGAACCCCAACGTTTCCGTACGCAAATGGACGGCTCCTTTCCACAAGGCAGGCATCCAGACGCATATGCTGGAGCGAGGCCTTAACGGTCTCCGTATGAACCCCGTGCCGGCCGATGTCCGTGAACTTATGTTCAAGGTCAAGAAGAAACAGGGCACCGATATCGCCCGCTCTTTCTGCGGCCTTAACGACCCCCGCAACCTCAAGCTTTCCATCGAGTTTGCCAAGAAGGGCGGAATGATTTCTCAGGCAGCCCTGTCCATCACGCACTCCCCGGTGCACACCGTAGATTACTACCTCAAGCTGGTGGACCAGCTGGTAGAATACGGAACCGACGAAATCTGCCTCAAGGATATGGCCGGCGTAGGCCGTCCCACCGAACTGGGTCAGATTGTGGCCGGCATCAAGAAATCCCATCCGGAAATCAAGGTCCAGTACCACGGACACACCGGTCCCGGCTTCTCTCCGGCCTCCATGCTGGAAGTGGCCCGCGCCGGCGCCGATTATCTGGACGTAGCCGTGGAGCCTCTCTCCTGGGGTAAGGTCCATCCGGATGTGATCACCATCCAGCAGATGATGAGGGCCGATGGCTTCCAGGTGAAGGACATCAATATGGACGCCTATATGGAGGTCCGTCGCCTCACGCAGGAGTTCATTGACGATTTCCTGGGCTACTGGATCAACCCCACCAACTCCCAGATGACTTCCCTCCTGGTAGGCTGCGGCCTGCCCGGCGGTATGATGGGTTCGATGATGGCAGACCTCAAGGGCTTCCAGGGCGCCATCAACGCCGCCCAGCGTGCCCACGGCCGTCCCGAGATGAGCCTGGACACCCTGATGGTGAAACTCTTCGAAGAGGTAGAATACGTATGGCCCCGCCTGGGCTACCCGCCGCTGGTTACCCCGTTCAGCCAGTACGTGAAGAACACGGCCCTGATGAACCTGTTCAATATGCTCAACGACAAACCCCGCTGGACCACCATCGACAAGGACACCTGGGGAATGATCCTGGGCAATATGGGTAAACTTCCCGGAGAACTGGCTCCCGAGATTGTGGCCCTGGCCAAGGAAAAGGGTATGGAATTCTACACCGGCAACCCGCAGGATATGTATCCCAACGAACTTCCCAAGTTCCGCAAGATGATGGACGAAGAAGGCTGGGACTACGGCGAGGACGACGAAGAACTCCTGAATATGGCTATGTTCGAGCGCCAGTACAGAGACTACCGCAGCGGCATTGCCAAGGAGCGTTTCAACAAGGACCTGGAGGAAATGAAGGCCAAGGCCGGCGCCCCCATCGTGGTGGAGCGTCCCGTGGTGGAAATGCCCAAGTTCAAGGTGGAAGACTATGTGGAGCGCTATCCCAAGGCTACGCCCATCCAGTGCCCCGTCAAGGGCCAGCTCCTGTGGGAACTGGACGTGGACGACACCTCCAAGGCCCCCGTCGTGGGCAAGAAGGTGAAGGCCGGCGAGGTAGTGGGTCACGTACAGACCTTCTACGGAATCGAAGACGTGGTGGCCGCCGTGGACGGTCTCCTGGTAGCCGTGCTGGGCAAGCAGGGAGACAACGTTGCCAAGGGCGAAATCATTGCCTTCATCCAGTAAGAAACGTAAATTTTTCTTACGAAAAGTCGGGTAAAACCCACAAAATACCATCTGAAACAACACAATCTTTTTTACGGTTGTGTTGTTTCTGTTTTTTGTATCCTATATTTGGTTCCCATGAAAATGAAAGACTATGTTCTAGGGGAGAGACCTAGGGAGAAACTGAGACTGCGGGGAGCCAAATCGCTTTCCAATGCGGAACTGCTGGCCATCCTGCTGGGGAGCGGAACAGGCGGCAAGAACGTGCTGGAAGTGTCGCAGGAACTGATGGTGTCGGCCGGAGGGAGGCTGACGCTGCTGGGAGCGATGCCGCTGGAGCAACTGATGCAGCAGAAAGGGGTGGGGGAGGTACGCGCCATAGGAATAGCCGCCGCCTTGGAACTGGGCCGAAGATGCTTTGAAGAAATGGCTATGGTGGACAAGAGGGCCATCACCTCGCCGGAACTGGTGTACAGGGTGATGCTTCCCTTCCTCAAGCACCTGGACCACGAAGAGTCGTGGGTGCTGTATCTCAATCGCTCCAACTACCTTATCGGCAAAGAGATGATAACGGTGGGCCGATTGGAGACCACCCTCATAGACACCCGCCGCATCGTTAGGAAGGCCATCGAGAAGCAGTGCTGCCAGGTGGTGCTGGTACACAACCATCCCTCCGGGCAGGCCCTCCCTTCGGAGGCCGATATCCGCCAGACGGATATCCTGCGGAAGGCGCTGGCGGCGGTGGAAATCGGTCTGATGGACCACGTCATCGTGTGCGAAGATTCCTTTTTTTCATTTTCCGAGGAGAAGCTGGTGAAGATGTAAGCGGGATTTTATTATATTTGTAGGTGGAATCTTAAGCTAGTAGCCTATGAAAGTCGTTAATCTCGGAGAGAACAACTCTGTTCTCAATAACTTCATCGCCGAAATTCGCGATGTACGCATCCAGAAAGACCGCCTGCGTTTCCGCACCAATATGGAGCGGGTGGGCGCCATCTTCGCCTATGAGATTTCCAAATCGCTTTCGTACTCGGAGAAGGAAGTGACCACCCCGCTTGGCGTGGCCAAGGTCTCCACAACGGACACCACCCTGGTGCTGGCCGCCATCCTGCGCGCCGGCCTCCCGCTTCAGGAAGGTTTCCTGAACGTCTTCGACCACGCTGAAAGCGCCTTCCTGGCTACTTTCAGAAAATCCGGCAAGGGAGACTATTTCAAGGTGCACGCAGACTACTGCACCTGCCCTTCCCTGGAAGGCAAGACCCTCATCCTGGTAGACCCTCTCCTGGCCACCGGCGCCTCTATGGAAGTAACGCTCCAGAAACTGCAGGAAGAAGGCGGCACGCCCAACCACATCCATATGGTATGCCCCATAGCCAGCCGCTACGCCGTAGACCAGCTTAGTCAGAAACTGGACAACAACTACACCCTCTGGGTAGCCGCCATCGACGAAGAACTCACCAGCCACAACTACATCATCCCCGGAATGGGAGACGCCGGAGACCTGGCTTTCGGAGAAAAATTGTAGAGGTAGATTATCATCCACCCTTCCGGAGCGAAGCGACAGGGCCTGCAGGCCCGCACGCCGTCTTCTGACGGCGAGCCCCTTCCCCGAGGGAAGGGGTTTGGGGATGGGGTAACGTGAGTTGTGGTATCATCCACAACGAAAAAAATGAGAGGTCCTTTATCCAAGGACCTCTTCATTTTTCAGTGGGTGGATGATGGGGCTCGAACCCACGACACTCGGAACCACAATCCGATGCTCTACCAGCTGAACTACATCCACCATATTTGGGACTGCAAATGTAAGGATTATTTTCGGGATTCCAAAAATAATTTACAAGGGTCCCACAATTTCATTATCGAATGTTGTAACTTTCCTCATCCAGGACAGGGGTACCGCTGCCATTGTCTCTCAGGTAGTGGTAAACCATAGTGAACTGGTTGTAGTGGGGAATCTCGTCTACCGGAACGTGGTACAGGCGCTGCTCGTAGGTGAGATCGTCCTTGGACATAAAGCGGAGATCCTCGCCGTTACCGACGTGCACGACGTGCAGGTACAGATGGTTGTTGTCCATCTGGAGGTAGAAGTTCACGGGATGGGCGTTGTTGGTGTTCTTGGCCTTGGTGATGTAGAAGCCGACATTGAGGAATCCGCCGCTGAAAGCTGCCAGGTAAGGCTCAATGGGGTCGGTGGGATACTCCTCGGACTCATCGTAGTCAAAGAATACAAGGTAACGGGAGCGGACCATCTCCTTGAGGTTGATGTCCAGCTGGCGGTTGAGAACGTCGTAGAGGGCAAAGTAGCGGGCGTCTTCCACTTGCCAGTTGGCACGGCCCACGGCATCCTGCACCACGGTGAGGGTGTAGCCGAAGTCGTTGATCAGGTTGTCACCCTTGACCGTAACCAGGTCCTGGACATTGGTCTGGGTGTAAGTGTCTTCTAATTTGCAGGCCGTGAGAGCCAACAGGCCGCAAACGATGAAAAGGATGTGCTTTCTCATATGCTTTTGGTTTTGCTTCTTGTAGGATGTGCTATTAACTGGATGTCAATGTCTTCCACCGTGTAGCCCTTGAACTTGCGGCGGCGCATGTGGGAAGCCACCAGCATGCTCAGCTCTTCGTCAATGATGTCACGGTAGGTGTGGTTCTCGCGGTCGTACAGATGGATGTGGCGTACGGCGTTGACGTCAAAGAACATCTTGCTGCCGGCCGAAAGGCGACGCGAATAGATGCGGTTGTCGGCCAGTTGGGTGAGGATGTTGTAGACGGAGGCTACGGTTACGTGGGAACCGCGGTTGGCCAGTTCCTGGACAACCATATCGGGCGATGCGTGACCCAGGCCCATCATAACCTCGTGAACGGCCAGTCTTTGACGGGTGGCCTTGAGATTGTGACGGCGCAGCTGCGTGCGGAACTCGTCCATGGTAGGGATGGGGAGAAGGGGTTGGGGCATATTGTTAAGCGTTTAAAAGGGCTTTGGCATTGGCAATGGCGGCCTCCGAAACCGTGGCGCCGGAGAGCATCCGGGCCAGTTCGAGTACGCGGCCCTGGGCATCCAGGCAGGTTACGGAAGTGACGTCATTCTTCTTGCTTACGAGGTAGTGGGCGTTGCCTTTGGCCGCCACCTGGGGAAGGTGGGTAATGGCAAAGACCTGCATATCGGCCCCCATCTCGCAAACCAGGGAACCCATCTTGTCGGCGGCCGATCCGGAAACACCGGTGTCGATCTCGTCGAAGACCAGGGTGGGCATCTTGGTAAGGCGGGCCATCACGGACTTGAGGCTCAGCATCACGCGGGAGAGTTCACCTCCCGATGCGGCTTTGGCCAGGTCCGTGGGATTCTTTCCTGTAGAGGAGAAGAGGAAGCGGACGGAGTCTCCTTCAACGGCAACCTGGAAGAGGGCTTTGTCCAGTTCCAGGGCCTTCAGCTGCTTCTCAATGGCCTCTGCAAAGGGCTCTGCAGCCTGGCGCCGCTCGGCCAGGAGGTCTTCGTGAAGGGTATCGTAGGTTTGACGGGACTGCTTGACCTGGGCTTCCAGGGCCACCTCTTCCTCTTCCAGGGAGGAGATGTCCTGCACCAGGGCCCCCAGGCGTTCCCGTTCCTCAATGAGTTCGTCTATGGAGGTGGCGCCGTACTTCTGCATCAGTTCGAGCAGCAGGGACAGCCGGTCTTCCACTTGCTGGAGCCGTTCCGGAGACACCTCCGTGCGGCTGCCCAGTTTCTCCACCTCTTCATTGATATCTTCCAGTTCCAGACGGGCGCTTTCCAGACGGGCCGAAAGTTCTTCCAGCGAAGGAATGAACTTGGCCCCTTTGTCCAGCTGGCGCACGGCGTCTTTCAGTTGAAGCTGTTCCAGCGCGTTCTGAACGCCAAAGAGAATCTCCTTGAGTTCTTCTGCGTGGGCCAGCTGCTTTTGCTCGGCGTCCAGGGTTTCCAGTTCGCCGGGCGTAAGGCGGGCATCCTCCAGCCGCTGCCACCGGGAGCGGTTGTACTCCTGGTCGCGCAGGGCCAGGGCCTTTTTCTCCCGCAGGGCTTCCAGGGCGTGGGTATGCGCCTGCCATTCCCTTTGGGCACACAGCGTCTTTTCCCTCAGTTCCGTGCAGCCGGCAAACAGGTCCAGCGCTTCGATGCGGAAGCGTTCGTCGGCCAGGCGGAGGGTCTGGTGCTGCGAGTGGATGTCTACCAGCTCCTGGGCCAGTTCCTGCAGCACGGGCAGGTTCACGGGCTCGTCGTTGGCAAAACTGCGCGAGCGGCCGCTGCGGGCCACCGTGCGGCGCAGGATGAGACGGTCTCCTTCGTCGGGTAAATCGGCCCTCCGGAGGATTTCCCTCACGGCGGGCGTTACCCCAAACTCGGCTTCCACTATACAGTTCTCTCCTTCCGGGCCCACCATGGAAGCATCGGCCTTGGCACCCAGCACCAATGACAGCGCTCCCAGCAGGATGGACTTACCGGCTCCGGTCTCTCCGGATATAATGATGAGACCCTCCGGAAAACTAGTATCCAGAGAGCCTATCAAAATGTAATTGGAGACCGAGAGACTGTACAGCATCGCTTATTGGCCGCTCTCGATATCGATGGGATTCTCGTTTTGGGCCTTGCGATAGAAGAGTTCTCCGTTTTCAAATTCTGCGATGGCGGTCAGGTCCGGCTTGGGCTGACGCTCGTAGTACTTGGAGATTTCAATCTGCTCCTTGTTCTCAAACACTTCTTCCATGGTGTCGCGGTCTCCGCGGAACTCGTCCAGTTTCTTCATGAGTTCCTTCTTTTCGGCCACGGCAATCTGGTTGGCCCGCTTGTAAAGAATTACAACGGATTCATAAATGTTTCCAGTGGGAGCGGCGAGGTTCTTGATGTCTCGCGTCACCGTGTTCACAGGTACTTTTTTCTTGTTTTCCATTCTAAAAATTCTCCTTATTCTATTATAGTACCGATGCTGATTCAGCTTAGTTTCAAAAATTTTTTATTCGGCCTTGTCTGCAGTTTCGCCTCCACGGCCCAGAATCTTCTGAACCTGGCGGTACAGGCGGTCCATCTCGGTGCGGTGGGAAGACTCGGGATACTCGCCGATGAAGTTGAGGTAGTCGTCCACGAAGGTAAGGAAACGGTCTTTCTGCTTGGCCTCCACGCTCAGGCGGGCGTAGTGGTAGGAAGACATGGCCGTATAGTAGAGGACCTCCTCTCTGTAGTTGTTCTCTGCGTTGGTCTTGAGCACGTTCTGCAACTTGAGGCGGGCGGCGGGGTAATCCTCCATCTTGTAGTAAAGCTTGCCGGCTTCAAAGTCCTTCCGGTCCAGACGGTCCTGGAGGTCCTTGAGCATATTCTGGCAGGCGGGGATGTGGATGTCGTCGGGTTCGCACTCCTTGAGGTACTGGTTGATGGCCGCCATACACGAGCGGGTGGGCAGCTGATCCAGTTCCCAGCGGTACGTGGCCCGGTACAGGCAGTCCAGACGGTAGAACTGGGCGTCCGGTGCGAAGGGGCTGCGCGGGAAATTCTCCACAAAGCTGGCAAAGTTGGATTCGGCCGTGTAATAGTCCTTGAAACGGTAGTTGGACAGGCCCCAGTAGTACTGAACAGTGTCGTCTCTCTCGGTGCCACTGGTGAGAACCGCCATGGATTCAAACAGCTGGGCCGCTTTCTGGTACTTCTTGTTGTTGAAGTAGTTCATGGCGGCGTCATACTTGGCGTCCAGGTCTCCGGAAGCCAGCAGAAGTTCATACTGGGACTTGCAGGAAACGGCGGCCATCAGGCCCAGGGCAAGAAAAACGCAAAGTTTGGTGAATTTCATCGTCTATTTTTAATTAGCTTGTTCCAAAAGGAATTTTTCTGCGTCACGGGCAGCCATGCAACCCGATGCGGCGGCCGTGATAGCCTGGCGGTAGGTAGGATCCTGTACGTCTCCGGCGGCAAACACGCCCGGGACCGAAGTCTGCGAGCTCTTGCCCTTGGTTACGATGTAACCGGCTTCGTTGGTTTCCACCCAAGGGGAGAACAGGGCCGATGCAGGCGTATGGCCGATGGCCAGGAAAAATCCGTCGATGGCAATATCAAAAACGGTGCCGTCTTTGCGGAGCAGGCGGGCACCGGTGACGCCCATCATATCTCCCAGCACTTCCTGGGTGTTGCAGTTCCAGAGCACCTCGATGTTCTCGGTGGAGAAGACCTTTTCCTGCATAATCTTGGAGGCGCGGAAAACGTCACGGCGTACAATCATATACACCTTCTTGGCCAGGCTGGCCAGGTACAGGGCGTCCTCGCAGGCGGTGTCTCCGCCGCCCACCACGGCCACGGTGCGGTTGCGGTAGAAGAAACCGTCGCAGGTAGCGCAGGCGCTCACGCCGGCTCCCTTGAATTTTTCCTCGGAGGGAAGGCCCAGATAGCGGGCCTGGGCACCGGTGGCGATGATCAGGGTTTCGGCCTCCAGTTCTTTCTCTTCATCGATGACCACTTTGTAGGGCCGATGGGAGAGGTCTACGGACGAGGCGTTACCCTGGCGGATATCGGCCCCGAAACTGCGGGCCTGTTCTCTCATATTTTCCATTAAGGTATTGGCGTCCACTCCGCCGGGAAAGCCCGGGAAGTTCTCTACCACGGTAGTAGTGGTAAGCTGACCGCCCGGCTGGATTCCCTCATAAAGGACGGGGGAAAGGTTGGCACGGGAAGCGTAAATGGCAGCGGTAAAACCGGCAGGGCCACCACCCAGGATCAGGCATTTGATTCTTTCCATAATTGCTACTGTAATAAAATAGTAGTGTAATCTGGTTTGTAGACGATACGGCGGACCGCAATGTTGCGGCGGTTGTCGTTGTCGTCCGATTCAAATAGGAAGTCCGTGTGCAGGCCGCGGTTGCGTTCCAGGCCCAGCTTTCCGGTCCAGACACTTCCGTAGCGGGCCACGCGCTGTACAAAATAGCAGGCTGTGTCGTAGCCCTGGAAGGCAAATTGGGAAGGTTCTGTGCGGAAGAGGGCCCGGTAGCTGCGGACAAAGCTGTCCACTTCCGGGCTGCCATAGTTTACGTGATAGGCTGTACTGATATGGGCCGAGACATCGTGCAGGGCCGTTCCGTCAATGGAATCGAAGTTGCGCACCTTGGAGGGAGCGTACATCACTACGTCGTAACCCTTGCCCAGCATAATGGTAAGGTTGCGGACGGCGTCTCCCACAAAGGCTTCGCTTTCTGAGGCCACCACCACCCGGTTCACCCCATTCTTGACCATCATGGGGGCCAGGGAATCCGGAACGGCACGGCCGTCGGCGATGGCGTAGTTGAGGATCTGGTAGGTAAGCTCGCGGCGGGCCATGGCGGTGCGGATGTTCACGGCAGCCTGCACATTGCTGGCATTCTTTTCGGCAATGAACAGGACCTTGTCACCCTCGGCGAGGTCTTCCTGGATCCACTGGGCCAGGTCTTCATACTGGTTGTCGGTCCCGGTAGGAGCCTGGATGAAGTTGCGGTAGCCCGCGCTGAGGCCCGCGGCCTTCTGGTCCAGCGGGGAAATCACGGGCACGCGGCCTTCGATGAGCTGCAGCATCACCTCGATATCGCGGGTGGCTACAGGACCCAGAACAAAGTCGGAGCGGCAGAGGGCGTCCACGTCGGGCATACCGGCGTAGAGGTCGTTCACGTGCATCTGGACCTTGAGTCCCTGGGCTTCGAGGTCTTTGACGGCCATGAGCACACCGGAATAGAAGTCCATATTGAGCTCGCTGGCGGTGTTGCCTACCTTGAGGGGAAGCAGCAGCGAGAAGTCCACCACATCCTTGGGATGACCCAGGAACAGGGTGCTGTCCACAGCTTCTTCCTGTACCTCCTCGGCGGTAGTGGGCACAAACTCGATGACGGGAGCCACTTCCTCTTCGGCCTGGACCGGCTGCTCCACCTTGGGGGCCACGGCGCCGCCCAGCGGGATGCGAAGCACCTGACGGGTGGTGAGCTTGCGGCTCTTGAGGTGGTTGTAGTCAATGATTTCCTGGGCCGTTACGTTGTAGCGGCGGGCAATGTCTTCCAAGTCTTCGTACCAGCGTACGGTATGCTCCTTATACTCGCCCTGGGGTTCCTGGGTGGCCGGAGCGGGAGCCTGGGCCTCCTGACGGACAGGCTGCTTGGCGGGCTGGGCCACCGGCTTCTCGGTTACCTTCTGCTTGTCTACGGGAATGAGCAGGACGCTGCTTTTCTGCAGGCCGGTCTCACGCAGGCTGGGGTTGGCCTCGTAGAGGTCTCCCTCGGTTACGTTGTAGGCCTTGGCAATGCTGTAAAGGGTCTGACGCTCCAGCACCAGGTGGGCGTAGTACACTTTACCGTTCAGTTTCACTTTCTCCGTAGAGATGGTCACCGGCGTGGGCACAAATTCCTGAGCCACGGCAGCGGTGCTGCACAGCACAAACAGAGAGGCCAGAAGGGCGATGTGTTGTTTCATACTCTTTTAGGTTATAGGGTGGCGGCAAAGTCTGAGAGGGCCTCCGAGAAGGCGTCCCAGCCCAGCCGTTTCTTTTCCTGCAAAATGGCCGCGTGGCAGCTTTCCTGCAGGGAAGGGTCTTCAAAATAGCGCAAAATCTCTTTGCGGATGGCAGGGGCCGAAGCTTCAGGTGCGACAATTCCCGTGCCACGGGCACCGATGGTTCCCTTAAGTCCTCCCACATCCGTAACCACCATAGGGAGGTCGAAGTGGCAGGCAATGGAACTGATGCCGCTCTGGGTAGCGCTGCGATAGGGAAGGACCGCCAAGTCTGCAGCGCTGAAATAGCGTTTTACCTCCGAATCGCGGATGTAGTCCGGGAACACACGCACGCGGTCTTTCCCGGGCAGGGAGTCAATGATCTGCCGGTACTTGTCAAAAGAACCGTAAGGCTCTCCGGCAATGACCAGCTGGTAGTCTTCCGGCAAATCGCGGAAAGCCTCCAGCAAGATGTCCAGCCCCTTGTATTCCCGGATGAGGCCGAAGAAAAGAAGGGTCTTGCGGGCCGGGTCCAGCCCCAGGGCGCGGATGGCTTCCTCCCGCGGCAGTTTCTCCCCGAAATGGGTGTAGAGGGGATGGGGCCGAAGGATATGGGGAGCGTCCGGACGCAGGCTCAGGAGGTCTTTCTCCACGCTTTCCGACATGGAGATGAAGCCGGTGCAGCCGTTAAGGAAATAGCGGGTGAGGGGCTTGTCAAACCAGTGAGGCTCGTGCGGAATCACGTTGTCCAGCACCACGATGCTCTTGCAGCCGCAGTGACGGGCTACATATCCCAGCGACGGGGCAAACCAGCTCATCCAGTATTTCATTACCAGAAGGTCTGCCTTCCAGTCCCGGATGGCTCGGGCCGTCTTGATCCAGGTGAGCGGGTTGATGGTATCCAGCATAGCCTCCGCCTCCACGGGCGTGGCTTCGTCTTCCGGGGTAACGTACTGCGTCTTGCCGGGGAAGAGGAAATCCGGGTACTGCCGGGAGAAACTGAAGGCCTTTACTATATGACATTTTCCCAGTCCTTCCAGCAAGCTGGCGTTGAACTGGGAAATGCCCCCGCGTAGCGGGTAGAAACTGGATAAGAGGGCGACCCTCATCAATTATTTCTTGGTAGTTTCCTTGGTCTTGATGTAGGCGGCGTTGAGGCCGGCGAGGATGTCTTCGGTGATGTCCAGACGGGCGTCTCCGCAGACCACGGGAGTGGAGATGATGCTGCCGGCGGTGGAGAGGATCATAGCATACTGATGCTCCACGTTATACTCCTGAACGAACTCGGAGATGGCGTTGGCAATCTGGTTCATCATCACGGTCTGTTCTTCCTGCATTTCCTGCTGCTTGCGCACGGCGTACTCCTGGTACTCCTGCTGCTGCTGCTGGAGCTTCTGGTACTGGGCCTGGGCCACGGAAGTGGTGAGGAGGCCTTTGTCTACCTTGTTCTGGAAGTCATTGGCGTCTTTTTCGAGCTTCTTGCCGCGGCGGTCAATCTCTGCCTGGATACCGCTGGCCTTGGTCTCGAACACGGAGTTGAGGTCGTTGGCCATATCATAGCCTTCCAGCACTTTGTCCATGTTGAAGTAAACGATGCTGCCGGCGACGGCGGTGCTGTCCTTTGCGGGAGCGGCCTGGGAGGCGTTACCACCATTCTGGTTGCAGGATGCGGCGAGAACCACGGCAGCGGCTACGCCAAAAATGAGAAGAGTCTTTTTCATTATAATTACTTTTAAAATTAATCGTATATGGTTGCAAACGTGCAAAGTTAACTATTTTTTGCGGATTTCCGAAAGATAAGCCTGAATAGTTTTCTCCAGGCCCATATACAGCGCATCGGAGATAAGGGCGTGGCCGATGGATACCTCGTCCGTCCAGGGAATGGTCTGGATAAAGTACGCCAGGTTCTCCAGGGAGAGGTCGTGGCCGGCGTTCAGGCCCAGGCCGCATTCGCGGGCTCGCTTGGCGGTTTCCAGGTAGCGGATAATGGCTTTTTCAGGGTTCTGGGGGAACTGGGCGGCATAGTCTGCCGTATACAGTTCCACGCGGTCTGCTCCGCAGGCTGCGGCGCCTTCGGCCATCCGGGGATCCGGATCGATGAAGATGGAAGTGCGGATGCCCTTGGCCTTGAACGTTTTGCACAGGTCGGTAAGGAGGTCCCTGTTCTCCAGGGTGTTCCAGCCGGCGTTGGAGGTGATGGCGCTGTGGCTGTCCGGAACCATCGTTACCTGGTCCGGCACCACTTCCAGCACCAGGTCCACGAAACTGGGCACGGTGGGGTTGCCTTCAATGTTGAATTCGGTCTTGAGCAGGGGACGGATTTCCCTTACGTCCGCATAGCGGATGTGGCGCTCGTCGGGTCTGGGATGGACGGTGATTCCCTCCGCTCCGAAAGCCTCGCAGTTGAGGGCGGCGCGGGTTACGTCCGGCACGTTTCCACCCCTCGAATTGCGGATGGTCGCTACCTTATTTATATTGACACTGAGTCGGGTCATTTTCTCATTTGTTTTAATGTGGCACAAAAATAAGGAAAATTCTAAGAAATGTGTTAATTTTGGCGTTTGATTTTAGACACTACTATGAAAATAGGATATTTCATTCTTCGGGAAGAATTAAAGTCCGACCAACGGATGCTCTCCCTTGTGCGTGACCTGGAGCAGGCCACCTTCGAGGTCTATGAGATCCGGGACAAAAACGATGTCCAGCCCAATACGGACCTTGTCCTCTCCATGGGTGGAGACGGGACTTTCCTTTCGGCCGCCCACGTGGTGGCAGACATCGGCCTTCCCATCCTGGGCGTCAACTTCGGCCGCATCGGTTTCCTCTGCGAAAATCGGCCCGAAGATGTGCGAAGAGCCCTTCTGGAGGGGGACTTCCGCATCGAGTACCGTACCGTGCTCAACGCTACCCTCAAGGGGCCCGACGCCCGCAAATCCATTGGTATGCTGCCTTATTCCGTGAATGAAGTAGCCCTTCACCGCAGCGGCTCCGCCGTTCTGGGCATCCACGTGAGCATTGACGGAGAACCCCTTCCCACGTATTGGGCCGATGGCCTGATTGTGGCTACCTCCTCCGGCTCCACGGCCTATTCCCTCAGTGTGGGAGGCCCCATCTGTATGCCCGACACCAAGGTGCTGGTAGTGGCTCCTATCGCCCCGCACAACCTTAATGTTCGGCCCATTGTATTGCCGGAAACCGCCAAAGTGGACATTTCTTTCGAGTCCCGTGACGGCCGCGCCACTATGTCTACGGACAATCGCGTTGTAGAAATCCAACCGGATTGGAGCATCCACGTAGAGATGGCACAATTTTCGCTTAAACGAATCCGGCTTGCCCAGTCGGGCTTCGTGAAGGCTCTCACTTCACGTCTGTTCTGGGGAGAAGATATGAGAAACAATGGATAAAAACAGATTACCCAAGCACGTGTCCATCATTATGGACGGTAACGGCCGCTGGGCCAAACTCCAGGGAAAGGAGCGGGTTCAAGGCCATATGGAGGGAGTAGAAAGCGTCCGCGCCTGTCTGGAAACAGCGGCCAAACTGGGCCTTGAGTACCTGTCGGTATATGCCTTCTCGGAAGAGAACTGGAACCGTCCCCAGGAAGAGGTGATAGGCATTATGGAGCTCATTATGAAGGCTATGGAGCACGAGCTTCCCAATTTCCTGGAACATAACATCCGTTTTATTGTGTTGGGTAACCGGGCCCGCCTGGGTGAGAAACTCAACCAGACCATAGACCGCATCTGCGGCGCCACGGCCCATTGTACCAGAACCACCTTTATCATGTTCCTGAGCTACAGCGGAAAGTGGGACATCCTGCAGGCCACCAAGAAGGCCGCAGCCACCCTTACGCCGGAGCAGTTCCAGCAGATGGAAATCAAGGATCTGGATAACTATCTGGTCACCGCCGGCATCCCGGATCCGGATCTGGTCATCCGTACTTCCGGAGAACTCCGCATCTCCAATTACCTGCTGTGGCAAACCGCATATTCCGAGTTCTATTTCACCGATGTCCTGTGGCCTGAATTCCGTGAGCCGCAGTTTATGGAGGCCCTGGAAGCCTATGCCGCCCGGGACCGCCGTTATGGAAAAGTGAAATAAAATGCTTACCTTTGCAAGATAACAATTTAGCTGGAATGACAGGAAAAAAGATACTCTGCATCGCTGCCCTGCTGCTTGCGGCCGTCTCTCTCAAGGCCCAGAGCGGGACTAGCGGCATAGAAGTAGACTATAACCGTCCCAAAAAGTATGTAGTGGGCGGCGTAGGTGTAGAAGGAAACCAGTATTTCAACGAGCATCAGATTATTCAGCTGACGGGTATGCAGCCCGGTCAGGAAATCATAGTCCCCGGTGACGATGTAACCGGTATAGTCAAGCGCCTGGTGGCCCAGCGTTACTTTGAAGACGTGGCCGTGGTCATCGACTCTCTCAGCGCATCGGCCGATACGGCCTGGTTCAAGGTGTGCATCCGCGAACGTCCCCGTGTATCCCGCTGGACTTACAGCGGCGTCAAGTCCGGAGAAAAGAAAGACCTCCAGGAGCGTCTGAACCTCCGCCCGGGCCGTGAATACTCGGACTATGTGAAGAACACTTCCATAGACATTATCAAGCGTTACTATAAGGAGAAGGGTTACCTCAAGGTAGACGTAGACGCCCAGGTGGTTCGTGACAGTATGATCCGCAGCGCCATCCGCGTCAATTTCGCCGTAGACCGCGGTCCCAAGGTCCGTATCAAGAACATCAACTTCTACGGCAACGAGCACGTGAAGGAGCGCAAGTTGGCCAAGAACATGCACGAGACTCACTCCAACAAGTGGTACAACTTCTTCAAGAGCAAGAAATTCAAGGAAAAGGAATACGAGACAGACCGCAAGACCGTCCTGGACGCCTTCAATGAGGCCGGTTACCGGGATGCCCGTCTGATCCGGGATTCCGTCTATTATCTGCCGGACGGCAAACATCTGGCCATCGATATGTTCTTTGAAGAAGGCCCGCAGTACTATTTCCGCGATATCAAATGGACGGGTAACTCCGTTTATCCCACCGACGCCCTTAACGAGATTCTCCAGGTCAAGAAGGGAGACATCTACGATATGGTTACCCTCAACAAGCGTCTGCTGGGCGGCGGCAAGGAAAATGAGTACGATGTTTCCAAACTGTACCGCGACAACGGTTACCTCTTCCTGCAGCTCACTCCGGTGGAGGTCAATATCCAGAAGGACTCCGTAGACCTGGAAATCCGTATTTCCGAGGGTAAGCCCGCCACCATCAACGACGTCATCATCAACGGTAACGATCTTACCAACGAGCGTGTAGTCCGCCGTCAGGTCATGACGCGCCCCGGCTACCTGTTCAGCCAGTCCGACTTTGAACGTTCCATCCGTGAAATTGCCTCTATGGGCCAGTTTGACCCCGAAGCCATCATGAAGCAGGGCGTAGGTTATTCCATCCTGCCCAACCAGATCAGCAACACGGTGGACGTTGTCTATAATGTAACGGAGAAACCCTCCTCGCAGCTGGAACTTTCCGGCGGTTGGGGCGGTAACACCTTCGTGCTCACGGCCGGTGTAAGCTTCAACAACTTCTCTACCCGCCGTATGCTGGAGAAGGGCGCCTGGCGTCCGGTTCCTCTGGGAGACGCCCAGAACCTCGCCTTCCGCTTCCAGACCAACGGTAAGTACTACACTTCCCTCAGCGCCAGCTTCTCCGAGCCCTGGCTCTTTGGCAAGAAGCCTACTTCCCTGAGCCTCTCCGCCTACTATTCCAGAATGACGGACTCCTACCTGGCCATCGGTATCCTGTCCACGGACAAGATGTTTGAGGTATTCGGTTTCAACGCCGGTATCGGCACCCGCCTCAAGTGGCCGGACAACTACTTCGTCCTGTACAACGGTCTCAGCTGGCAGACTTATAAGCTCACCAACTGGACCAACAGCTACTTCGCCTTCAACGACGGTATTTCCCACAACCTGAGTTATACCATCAACCTGTCCCGTAACTCCTCCGACCAGCAGATCTACCCTCGTACGGGTTCCGAGTTCACTGCTTCCCTGCAGTTCACTCCTCCGTACTCCCTGCTCAGAAAGTACACGTATGACGACGAGGGCAACAAGGTGCCGGTCAAGAGTTGGAGAGACGTCAATTATGACAAATGGACCTCTGCCCAGCGCTACAAGTGGATCGAGTACCACAAGTGGAAGGTCAGCGGTACCGTATATACCAAACTGGTGGGAGACCTGGTCCTGATGACCCGCGCCCAGTTCGGTTACCTGGGTTACTACAACCGCAACTGGGGTTATTCTCCCTTCGAGAACTTCCAGGTGGGCGGTGACGGTATGTCCGGTTACATGACCTATGGTGCAGAAATCATCTCCCTGCGTGGTTACGAGGACTATTCCCTCACGCCCAAGAAGCACACGCCTTACAGCCAGAATCTGGAGAGTTACGCCGGTAACGTATACGACAAGTTCACGGTAGAACTCCGTTACCCGGTGATCCTGCAGCCGCAGAGCACCATCTACGCCCTGGTCTTCCTGGAGGGCGGTAACTGCTGGAGCGATATCCGCGAGTTCAACCCGTTCCAGATCAAGCGAAGCGCCGGTGTGGGTGTGCGTGTGTTCCTCCCTATGATCGGCCTGCTGGGTGTTGACTGGGGCTACGGCTTCGACGACAAGACCAACGGCGGAAGCCAGTTCCACTTCGTGCTGGGTCAGCAGTTCTAACAAGGCACAATATTTGAAAGATTTGTCCGGAACTCATTTAGAAGAAAACAAAAATTAATTGAAGATATGAAAAAACTATTTGTTATTGCTCTCGCAGCACTTGCTACCATCACCGCCTCTGCCCAGCAGTTTGGTAAGGTGAACTTCAGCGAACTCGTGGCCCTCGCCCCCGAGATGGACGCAGCCCGTACCACCATCGCCGCTTCCCAGAAAGAGGCCGAAGAAACCTACGCCGCCATGGTGGAGGAATATCAGGGCAAGATGACCCAGTATCAGCAGAAGCAGTCCACCTGGACCGCCGCCATCCGCGAATCCAAGGAGCGTGAACTGATGGAGATCCAGAACCGCATTCAGGAATTCCAGCAGTCCATCTCCCAGGAACTCCAGCAGCAGCAGGACCAGCTCACCGCTCCCATCCAGGAGAAGGCCAGCAATGTAGTAAAGGAAATTGCCAAGGCCAAGGGTCTGGTAGCCCTCTTCGATGTTTCCCAGGCCATCTACTTCGATGAGTCCAAGGTTCTGGACATCACCGCCGAGGCCCGCAAGGCTATGGGTATCCCCGAAGGCCGCACCATCGAGTCCCTCCAGGCCGAACTTCAGGCCCAGGCCGAAGCCGCCCAGGCTGCCGCCACCAAGTAGTAATCATTAATCCAAAATATGAAAAAGGTTAACTCAACTGCGGGTTAACCTTTTTTGTTTTGATAGGCCGGAGTGGAGCGAAGCGGAACGGAGTCCCCCCGGTATACCATACCCTCCAGCCAGAAAGAAAAAAAAGGCCGACGGTGAAGTCGGTCTTTTCTGTGAGTATTTAGGCTAATCCTAGATCGTGCCTTGTTCAAGCATTGCGGTTGCGACCTTCATAAAGCCGGCGATGTTGGCGCCCTTTACGTAGTCGATGGTGCCGTCGGGCTGGGTGCCGTACTTGACGCACTGCTCGTGGATGGACTTCATGATGAAATGGAGTTTGTCGTCCACTTCCTGGCCGCTCCAGGAGATGTGCTCTGCGTTCTGGGTCATTTCCAGACCGGAAGTAGCAACACCACCGGCGTTCACGGCCTTACCGGGAGCGAAGAGGATACCGTTGTGCTGGAAGTAGTGGATGGCACCGGGCTGGCAACCCATATTGGAAACCTCGCAGCAGCACCAGCAACCGTTGGCTACCAGTTCCTTGGCGTCCTCCTCGGAGAGTTCGTTCTGGAAGGCGCAGGGGAGAGCGATGTCTACGGGAATGCTCCAGGCCTTCTTGCCGGCAGTGAATACAGCCTTGCCGGGGAACTTGTCGGCCATATCCTGGACCTTGTTGCGGTTGGAGGCGCGCATGACCAGCATATAGTCAATCATTTCCTTGGTGATGCCGTCAGGGATGTGGCAGACGCCGTCGGGGCCGGAGATGGCCACAACCTTGGCGCCCAGTTCGGTGGCCTTGATGCAGGCGCCCCAGGCAACGTTACCGAAACCGGAAACGGCTACCTTCTTGCCCTTGATGTCCTTGCCGGCTTTCTCCAGCAGGTGATGGGTGAAGTAGAGGGCACCGAAACCGGTGGCTTCCGGACGGAGGATGGAACCGCCCCAGGTGCTGCCCTTACCGGTGAGAACGCCGGTGTTGTACTGGCGGGCCAGTTTCTTGTACATACCATAGAGGTAACCGATCTCGCGGCCGCCTACGCCTACGTCACCGGCAGGGATATCCTGGTCGGGTCCGATGCAGTTCCAGAGCTCCAGCATGAAGGCCTGGCAGAAGCGCATGATTTCGTCGTTGGACTTGCCCACGGGGTCGAAGTCACTACCGCCCTTGGCGCCGCCCATAGGAAGGGTGGTGAGGGCGTTCTTGAACGTCTGCTCGAAGCCCAGGAATTTGAGCATGGAAGGCGTCACGGCCTTGTGGAAGCGGAGACCGCCTTTATAGGGACCAATGGCACTGTTGAACTGGATACGGTAGCCGGTGTTGGTCTGGACTTCGCCCTTGTCGTCAATCCAGGTTACGCGGAAGGTGAAGATACGGTCCGGTTCTACCAGACGCTCCACGATCTTGGCTTTCTCGAATTCGGGATGCTGGTTGTACACATCCTCGATAGACTCCAGCACTTCCTGAACAGCCTGAAGGTACTCTTTCTCAAGCGGGTACTTGGCCTGAAGGCGTGCCATGATGTCAGTAGTTTTCATGATAAATGAAATAGTTTTGGTTAATTAATATTGATAAGTAATAGTGTCAAAAGTGATACAAATTTAAAGAGAAAAACGGGAATAAGCAAGCATTCTTTACGAAAGATTCTTTTGGCAAAAAAGCTGGTTATCTAATAAGAAATGATTAACTTTGCAAGATTGTTTGTAGAATAGTATAGTATCAATTCAATAGCAATGAAAAAGCTCAGAATCGCACTGGTTCTCACCGTGGCTGCCGCAGGGCTCTGGTCCTGCCAGGAAGGCCGCACCAAGGCCGAGCGCCTGCTGGAGAACTATGCAGAGGTGGTCATTCCCGCACCGGATCTCTCGGGGATCACCGACAATGGAAAAGAGGTTCTCAACCTGTACCGCTTTGCAGCAGACGAAGCCGATGCCATCTATTGGCAGCAGGCTTTCGGGGACAAGGCTTTCTTCAGCGCCCTTCCCTATGCCGAGCGTGAATTCGCCTACGTGAACTACGGCCCCTGGGACCGCATTGACGAGCAGCCCTTCCTGGATGGCTTCGGCCCCAGACCTGCCGGCGCCCGTTTCTACCCGGAGGATATGACCGTAGAGGAATTCGAGGCCTGGAACAACCCCCTCAAGGACAGCCCCTACACGCTGGTGGAGCGCACCCCCGACGGCTCTCTGGAAGCCGTCTGGTACCACGACGCCTACTCCGCCTACGTGAAGAAGATTTCCCACTATCTCAAGGCTGCCGCCGACATCACCATCAAGGCCAGCGTCCGCAACTACCTTCTCAAGAAGGCCGATGCCGTTCTCACCGATGATTATTATGAGAGCGAACTTGCCTGGCTGGATATGACGGACAGCAAGATGGACCTGGTGATCGGCCCTCTGGAGACCATCGACGATGACCTCCTGGGCAAGAAGGCTTCCTATGGCGCCTATGTTCTGCTCAAGAACCTGGAGCGTACCGGCGAGTTGGAGGAAGTTTCCCGCCACCTGCCCGAACTGCAGGCCGCTCTCCCCGGAGACCCTGCCTATCACGATTTCGAGCCCGGTCTGGCTTCCAACATCTTCTCCTGCAACGTGCTTTACTACGGCGGTTACACCAATGCCGGTTACAAGACCATCGCCATCAACTTCCCCTACGACGCCAAGCTCCAGGAGGAAGTGGGTACCCGTACCATCCTGTTCGACAACATCATCCGCGAGAAGTTCAACCGCACCGTCTTCCCGGTGGGTATGACCCTGCTCGAGGGTGACGACCGTCCCCACGTGGACGCCAACGCCTTCTACTGGGAAATCGTGTACCGTGAGGTGGCCAAGGGCCTGGGTGTGAAGGAGACCATTAACGGCAAGGGACCGGTATCCGCCGCCCTGGGCAACGAAGCCCTCACCATCGAGAAGCTCAAGTCCAACATCCTGGGTACTTACCTCTGCCTGCACGAGGTAGGAGCCCATAACGTGGAGGCCCTCATCATGCAGCCCGACGTGGTGGCAACCTTCGTGGTGAACACCATCCGTTCTTCCCGCTTCGGTGATGCGGAAGCCACCGGCCGCGCCAACCTCATCGCTTACAACTACCTGTTGGAGCAGGGCGCCATTGCCCGCAACGCTTCCGGCAAGTATTCCATCGACTATGTCAAGGCCGAGCAGGCCATCCACAACCTGGGCGCCCTCATCCTCAAGATCCAGGCAACCGGTGATTACAACGCCGCCGCCGATCTGGTAAACCGCTATGCCGTGGTGAGCTCCACCCTCAAGGCTGATATTGTGAACCTGGAACTCGAAAAGATTCCGGTAGATATCCGCGTATCCTACGAATAATCAAAAATCAAGATAATGGCTCAAAAATTCAACCTCAAGTATTGGGTGTTCCTGCCGCTTGTGCTCGCGATCACCATCTTCCTCTGGGCTGTGCCCGTGTCGTTCTACGGCATCGAGGCCCTCACCGTCGTGCAGCAGCGTGTTATCGCACTGTTTGTCTTTGCCGCCCTTATGTGGATTTTCGAAATCATCCCCAACTGGGCTACTTCGCTGCTGGTTATCCTGATTTCCCTGCTTACGGTTTCCAACAGGGGTATCGGCCTGTTCTGTGATCCTCAGTACGGTACGCTGGTCCCTTATGCCCGTATCATGAGCTCTATGGCAGACCCTGTGGTCATGCTCTTCCTGGGCGGCTTCGTGCTGGCCATCATGGCAGAGAAGTACGGCCTGGACGTCACTATGGCCCGTGCCCTCCTGAAACTCTTCGGTACCAAGCCGGAGATTGTGCTACTGGGCTTCCTCATCATGATCTCCATCTTCTCGATGTTTATGTCCAACACCGCCACCGCCGCTATGATGCTGGCCCTCCTCACCCCGGTGCTTTCCAAGCTTCCGGCCGATGACAAGGGTAAGATCGGCCTGGCCCTGTCCATCCCCGTTGCCGCCAACCTCGGTGGTATCGGCACCCCTATCGGCACCCCTCCCAACGCCACCGCCAAGGGCGCTCTGGAACAGGCCGGTATCGACGTGAGCTTCGGTGAGTGGTGCGCCCATATGATCCCTTACGTGATCATTATGATTGTGATTGCCTGGATCGTGCTGCGCGTGTTGTTCCCCTTCAAGACCAAGAAGCTTGTGCTTGAGATCCCCGAAAGCACCCAGAAGAAAGACTGGAAGCTCTATGTGGTATGGATTACCTTCATCGGTACCATCCTCCTGTGGGCAACCGAGCAGATTACCCATATCAACTCCAACATCGTTGCCCTCATCCCGCTGGGTGTCTTCACCGCTACGGGCCTGTTCGGCAAGAACGAGATCAAGGAAATCAACTGGACCGTGCTGTGGCTGGTAGCCGGTGGCTTCTGCCTGGGTTACTGCCTGCAGGATACGGGTCTGGCCAAGGTGCTCATCCAGGCCATTCCGTTTGGCAGCATGAGCGTGGTGGTGGTGCTTATCATCGCCGGCCTTGTGTGCTACTTCCTGTCCAACTTCATCTCCAACTCCGCTACGGCTGCCCTGCTCATTCCTATCCTGATTGTGGTGGCCAACGGTATGGCCGATCCTGAGGCTGCCAACAACGCCCAGTTCCTGGCCATGGGTGGCACTTCGGCCATGATTATCTTCATCGCCGTCTGCGCCTCCATCGCCATGCTGTTCCCCATCTCCACTCCTCCGAATGCCATTGCTTCCTCTACCGGTATGGTGGAGACCAAGGATATGACCAAGGTGGGTCTGATAATGGGTGTCATCGGCTTCTTGCTGGGTTACTTCTGGCTTACGAAATTATTCCCGTTCGCATAATGAAAAAAACAATACTGATTGCATTGGCAGCGCTGCTTTCCGGCAGCGCCGCTTTTGCGCAGGAAGAGAAGCCTGCGCACTTCAAGCTTTACGGCTTCATCCGTAACTATATAGTGGCCGATACCCGTGCCGTGAGTGCCGGTACCGAAGACCTCTATTTCTATATGCCCAAGGGCCGCGACATGCAGAATGGCATGGATATGAACGACGGTTTCAACTGGCGTTTTGTTTCCCTTACCACCCGTCTGGGCCTGGATGTTTCCGGTTACAAGTGGGGAACCATGGGCGTTTCCGGTAAGGTGGAGGCAGACTTTTACTACCTCAGCGGTTCCGTTCCCACCCTGCGTCTGCGTCAGGCCTTTATGAAACTCAACTGGGACAACAGCCCCGTGGCTCTTACCATCGGCCAGTCCTGGCATCCCATGGCCGCCGATATGCCGCATATGAACAATCTGGAGACCGGCGCTCCCTTCAACCCCTTCAACCGCAGCCCTCAGCTCACGGCCGATGTGAACCTGGGATCCGGCTTCAGCCTCACCGCCAGCATCCTGTACTTGAACCACTACCTGCCCACCGGTCCCGCCGGCAAGAGCAAGGACTACTACAAGTACGGCGCTCCCGAGTTCTTCCTGGGCTTCGCCTACAAGAATGCCAAGTTCACAGGTAAGCTGGGTGTAGATATGGTGAACATCCGTCCCTACCGCACCATCGCAGACTGGAGGGTCCAGGATGCCCAGGGTCCCACCATCAAGGTCAAGAGCCTTATGACCACCTTCTCTCCCTTCGTGTTCCTGCAGTACACCAGCGGCAAGTTCCAGCTGCGCGCCAAGAGCATCCTGGCTCAGGCCGGCGAGCATATGAACCTGCTTTCCGGTTACGGCGTCCATTCTTTCAACGACAACGGAACCATCGAGTATACTCCTATGCAGGACTGGGCCTCCTTCGTGAGCTTCCAGTACGGCAAGAAGTTCCAGGTGATGGGTATGCTGGGTTATATGAAGCAGCTGGGTACCACCAAGGCCCTCTGTGACAACAACGTATGGATGAACACCTCCGCCGACGTGCGCATCCAGCAGGCTTTCCGCGCCACCCCTACCGTGGCCTGGAACCTGGGTAAGTTCACCGTGTCCCTGGAGTACAACCTCACCGCCGCCCAGTTTGGCAGCGGCGCCCGCAACGAGCGCGGTATGTTCACCGGCGACAAGGAGTGGATCCTGAATCACCGTTTCATCTGCATGACCAAGTTCAACTTTTAGGGCACCCTAAAAGTTGAACAAAGGCACCGGAAAACCGGTGCCTTTTTGTTTTAACCCCTGTAGCCCCCTATAAGGGGGCATTTCGGCCTTTGGCCGGGCGGCAGAAGCCGCCTGGTCGCTTCGCTCTCGGGTTCTTCGTGGAAAGGTATGGAAAAAGAAATGGTTCAGGGCCCGATTTTTGCGGGCCTCGGTTGTTTATTTCACAGTCTTTCGTATGAATATAAAGCTGATTGGGTCCCTGGCTGCTGTCCTGCTGATGTTGTCATGTGGTAAACATGAGGAAGGAAAGCAGGTTCGCATAGGAATTGCCTGGAGGGGAGACAGTACGTCGGTATCCTACACCTCCACTTTGAAGAGCGTCCGCGAGGCGGGGGCCATCCCCGTTCCGCTGCCCCTTGTCAAGTCTCCCGTTCTGGAATACAGCGGGGACGAGCTGTTGGGACAGTACAAAGACAGCCACGGCATCCTGCTTCAGGAATTCGCAGACCAGATCAAGGCCCAGCCCCTTCAGGGACAGAACCTGAAGCAACTCCTGGAGGGATTGGATGCCCTCATTTTCACCGGCGGTTCGGACATCAGCCCCACCCTCTACCGGGTGCCGGAGCCCTGGCACGGAATAGAAAGTGAAGGAATGTACGACGGCCGCCGGGACGTTTCGGACTATATCCTGATGTCCTGGTGCCTGGAACGGGAGGAAAAACTGCCCGTTCTGTGCCTCTGCCGCGGAATGCAGATGCTCTCCGTGGTTTCGGGTGCCACTATGATCCAGGACCTGAAAACTTTCTTTGCGGATAGGGGAGTGGTGTATCAGGACACCCACCGGGTAGAAGCGACAGCAGAACACGGGAAAAACTTTGCCCCCCATTCCGTGCAGGTGACGGATGCCTCTTCGCTGCTTAGGAAGATTACCGGGGCCAGTGTCATAGACAAGGTCCCGTCCTGGCATCACCAGGCCGTCCGCAGCGTAGAAGGGACGGCGCTTAAGGTGACGGCCGTGACGCCCACAAGCGGAGTAGAGATCATCGAAGCCGTGGAGCGCACGGACAAGCCCTTTTTCATCGGCGTGCAGTATCACCCCGAGGTGGCTGTAGCCAAGCACGCCAACAAAGAGGCCGACGCCAATGATTTTATGCCCTACGACCAGGCGCTTGTCTACTTCCGGGCGCTGGTAAAATAATATCCTGATTTTTTGTATCTTTGTAAGTTGACTAAAACCGAATGCTATGGGCGCATTTCACGCATATGACATCCGCGGCGTCTGGGGGAAAGACTGGAACCTGGATACTGCATATAAAGTGGGATATTTCATCCCTATCCTTCTGAAAACCAATAAAGTACTGCTGGGAAGAGACTGCCGTGTCTCTTCGGACGAGATTCGCGACGCCGTCATCCGCGGCATCAACGATGCCGGAGCGGACGTCTATGATATCGGCCTCAGTTCTACCCCTATGGTATACTTCGGCACGGCAAATTACGGCTTCGACGCCTCCGTGCAGATTACCGCCAGCCACAATCCGGCCGAATACAACGGAATGAAGGTGTCCACCACGGACGCCCAGGCTGTGGGTTACGATGCCGGTCTGGGCCAGATCAAGGCCTGGATTGACGAAGGAAAACCCACCCCGGTGGCCGCCCTCCGCGGCGGGCTGTTCCAGAAGGACATCATGGAAGACTATCTGGCTTTCATGCGCAAGTTCGTGAAGGACTATAGCGGCCTCACCATCGCCATGGACCTGTCCAACGGTATGGCCAACCTCTTTGCCAAGGAGATCTTCGGCACGGGCAAGAACATCCATTATCTGTTCGACACCCTGGACGGCCGCTTCCCCAACCACGAACCCAACCCGCTCATCGAAAAGAACTGCTTCCCCCTGGAAGAGAAAGTAAAGGAAGTAAAGGCCGATGCCGGTGTCATCTACGACGGAGACGCAGACCGCGTGATGTTCATAGACGAGAAGGGCCAGTTCATCAGCCCGGACCTTATGATTGCCCTTATGGGCCGCTATTTCGTGGGAGAAAGGGGCCTGAAGGGCATTGTCCTGCAGGATATCCGTTCCTCCAAGGCCGTGGGTGAGTACCTGACCCCTATGGGCTGCACTATGGAAACCTGGAAGGTGGGCCGCGCCTTTGCCGCCAAGAAACTCCGTGAGATTGACGGAGTCTGGGGCGGGGAACTGGCCGGTCACTACTATTTCCGCGATTTCTTCTACAGCGACAGCGGCCTCCTGGCTTCCATCATCCTGCTCAACATTGTCAAGGACCTCAAGAGCGAGGGCAAGACCCTGAGCCAGGCCATCGCAGAGATTGTCCGCTACAAGAACTCCGGAGAAATCAACTTCCGCCTGGAAGACAAGCAGGGCGCCATGGACGCCCTCAAGGAGCACTTTATGCAGGCCGAAAAAGCCACGGCTTTCATGGACTTCGACGGCTATCGCATCGAGTTCCCGGACTGGTGGTTCAACATCCGTCCTTCCAATACGGAGCCTTACCTCCGCTTTATCTGCGAGGCCACGTCCGAAGCCCTTCTGCAGGAGAAGATTGCACAGACCGAGAAGATTCTTACCACCCGCTTTGGCGCCAAACGATAGCGAATGAAAAAAATCCTCCCCATCCTCCTGCTCCCGCTCCTGAGCCTCTCCCTGCACGCCCAGGACCGGGAAGCCGATTCCCTGCGCCACGTCTTTGGCCGTCAGACCGTAACCTCCGTTAAGAACCGTGCTACGCCCTATGCAGACACCCTGGATACCGGAAATTCTTCCGTCAAGGTGGTCCTGTATAACAACGGCACCTACCGCTATGTCAAGGACCCTAAACTGGTAGCGGCAGACAGCACCTTCACCGAGTATTGGTCCACCACTACCGTCAATCCCTACAAGGAAGAGCCCGACGCCCTGCCGGACCGCTTCTCCCTCTGGATTGTGGATACGCTGGATTCATACTGCTGCCCCAATGTGGTCAAGCCCCGTTCCCTGTACGGTTACCGTCACGGCCGCCGGCACCAGGGCATAGACCTTCCGTATCCTACCGGTACGCCCGTACCCGCCACCTTCGACGGCCGGGTGCGCATCTCAGATTACGTGGGCGGATACGGCAACCTGGTGGTCATCCGCCACGCCAACGGCCTGGAGACCTTCTACGGCCACCTTTCCAAGAGAAGTGTTCAGGCCGGGGACTGGGTGAACGCCGGAGACATCATCGGCCTGGGCGGCTCCACCGGCCGTTCCACCGGTCCGCACCTGCATTTCGAGACGCGCTACCGCGGTGCCGCCTTTGATCCCTCCTGGCTCATTGACTTTGAAACTGGCACCCTGCGCCACCGGCTCCTGAAAATCCGTTCCTGGTACTTCAATCCCAACCAGCGGTATGTCCAGAACGTAGACGACGAGGACGAGATTTTCCGCACCGACGAGGAAGACCGTCTGCTGGCCGAAGAACAGGCCAAGAAGGAAGCCGCCGCCCGTGCCGCCGCAGAGGCTGCCGCTATGCGTTACCATACGGTCCGCAGCGGCGATACCCTCTACAGCATCGCCCGCAAATACGGCACCACCGTCAAGCGCATCTGCCAGCTCAACGGCATCAAGGAAACCACCGTCCTACAGGTCGGTAAACGTCTAAGAGTTCGATAAAAGAAGAGGCACAGCCTCCGGAAACCTTCGCCACCCTCGGCGATTAGAGGGAGGGACCCGCCCCGAAGGGGTGGGAGGGCCGGAGCTTCGCGCAGCGAAGCGTAGGGGTTTCCGGAGGCTGTGCCTCTTCTTTTATTTAAGTTTCGAGTTATAGTGAGGGTGGACTTTGCCCTTGGAGATGTTTTGGAGCTTGCTGGCTAACATCTTTTTGCGGATGGGAGCGGCGTGGTCCGTGAAGAGGTCTCCGTCCAGGTGGGACATCTCGTGCTGGATCATACGGCAGGCAAAGTTGTCAAAGTCCTCGGTGACTTCCTGCAGGTCCTCGTTGTAATAACGCACTTTCATCTTTTTGGGCCGAAGGACATCGCAGTAGATGCCGGGAATGGAGAGGCAGCCCTCCGAGTAGGTCACCTGTTCCTCGCTTTCCTCCACAATCTCCGGGTTAATGAGGGTACGGCGGAAACCCTTGAGGTAGGGATAGGCATCGGATACCACGTCTCCGTCTACGATTACCACGCGCTGGCTCACGCCAATCTGCGGGGCGGCGAGGCCACAGCCATCGGCCCTTACCAGGGTGTCCTTGAGGTCTTGCACCAGGGTGGCAATTCCTTCCTTGTCTTTTAAGTCGGCGGGGTCCGCCTTCCGGCGCAGCACTTCGGCGCCGTAAAGATAGATGGGCTTGATCATTTTCTTCTTCTCGTCTTGTTACGGGACAGGCTGTCCGGTACGTTGAGCGGGTCCATACCCGCCACTCCGCTGCTGCCGCTCTGGCGATCCAGAAAGCTCTGGAGGATGAGGGCGGCCGATATTTTGTCTACCGAGCCTTTCTCCCGGCGCTCGCTCTTCTTGGCTCCGCCGTCAATGAGGGCGCGCTGGGCCAGGACCGAGGTAAAGCGCTCGTCTTCCAGGTGAACCGGGGTTTCCGGAAAGGCTTTTTTCAGCTGTTTCAGGAACACATCTACATAGGCCTGGGCTTCAGAGGGTTGGCCATCCATATTGATGGGATACCCCACTACAAAGGCAAGGATTCTCTCGGAGCTAGCATAATTTTTGAGATAATCTATTATCTTTGTAGAATCAATTGTATCCAGAGCAGAAGCAAAGATACCCAGAGGGTCGCTGGCGGCAACACCTGTGCGTTTGCGTCCGTAATCTATGCCAATGTATCTGTCCATTACAAGTTGCAAAGGTAAGCATTTTTATGGAGAAATCAGATAAAAAGGAGTCACGCAACTACCGCTTGTCCCTTATCGACGCCGTGTCCCACGAGCGCCTGTGGAGCGTCCGGTTCACGCGCCCCATCTTCATCGGGGCCATGGCATCCGGAATAGTGGTATCGCTGGTAGCCTTTTATTGCCTTATAGCCTATACGCCCGTCCGCACGTTCATTCCCGGTTATCCGGACGCCCAGACGCGTCGTCAGGCGGTGCAGAACGCCCAGAAAATTGACTCGCTGGAAATGCGGCTCATGCAGTGGGATCTGTATTCGCAGAATCTCCGCCGCATTGTGGCAGGGGAGGCCCCCCTCCGGCTGGACAGCGTCCTTTTGGGCGCCAGGGGCAGCCAGGACATCCCCGACGAGCGGTATTTCGCCCTTCGGGATTCCCTCTTGAGGGCCGATGTAATAGCCCAGGAGCAGTTCAATGTGGAAGACGCTTCCCGCCAGAACCTTCCCCTGGAAGCCATCTCCTTCTTCCCGCCGGTGAAGGGCGTGGTATCGGAAGGCTTTGACCGGGCCCTGCACCCGTATCTGGATATTACCGCCCCCGCCGGCAGTATGGTTACCGCCGTGCTGGACGGCACCGTGGTCCACACCTCCTGGGATGCAGAAGACGGCTACCTGATGGTTATCCAGCATTCCGGAGATATCCTGTCCGTATACAAGCACAACCAGAAGCTCCTGCATCAGCAGGGAGACGTGGTCAAGGCAGGAACGCCTATCGGCCTGCTGTCCCAGTCCGAGTCCCTCACCAAGGGAGACCATCTCCATTTCGAACTCTGGTACGAAGGCCAGGCCCTGGATCCCGCCCTCTACATCAAGTTTTAGCCTTTAGCCTATGGAGCAAAAGAGCATTGCCATTCTGGGTTCTACCGGTTCCATTGGCACTCAGACGCTGGACGTGGTGCGGCAGCACCCGGACCGCTTCTGCGTGTTTATGATTTCGGCCAACAGCAGCGCAGACCTTCTGATTGAACAGGCCCGCACCTTCCACGTGCCTCACGTGGTCATCTGCAATCCGGACAAATTCCAGCAGGTGAAGGAGGCCCTTCCGGGCGTGGATGTCCGTCTGGGCATTGACGCCGCCTGCGAACTGGTCCAGGCTCCCGAGGTTCAGGTAGTCGTGGCCGCTATGGTGGGCTTCAGCGGACTTAAACCCACGCTGGCCGCTGTCCGCGCCAGCAAGACCATAGCCCTGGCCAACAAGGAAACCCTCGTGGCGGCAGGCTCCCTGGTAATGGGGGAGGCCGCCCGTTGCAACGCTCCCATCTATCCCGTAGACTCCGAACATTCGGCCATCTTCCAGTGCCTGCTGGGCGCCCACGGCAATCCGGTGGAAAAGATTCACCTGACGGCTTCCGGCGGCCCTTTCCGCACCTGGGAGAAGGATCAGATAGCCCAGGCCACCAAGGCCCAGGCCCTCAAGCATCCCAACTGGGATATGGGTGCCAAGATTACCATCGATTCGGCCACTATGATGAACAAGGGCTTCGAGGTCATCGAGGCCAAGTGGCTCTTCAATGTGGAGGCCAATCAGATTCACGTGGTGGTGCATCCGGAGTCGGTGATCCACTCGATGGTGGAGTTCAAGGACGGCGCGGTGATGGCCCAGCTGGGCTGCCCCGATATGCGCCTGCCCATTGCCCTGGCAATGGCTTATCCCACCCGCCTTCCGCTGGACGGAAAGCGCCTGGATTTCGGCTCGCTGGGCGCCCTCACATTCTTTGAGCCGGACCGCGTCAAGTTCCCCTGCCTGCAGCTGGCTTTTGATGCCATCGCCCGCGGCGGCAACATCCCCTGTGCGATGAATGCAGCCAACGAGGCGGCCGTGGCGGCTTACCTGAAAGACCAAATCCGTTTCTACGATATCCCGGAGGTCATAGCGGAAGCTATGGACCGCACCGCCTTTGTGCAGCAGCCTTCCCTGGAAGACATCTTTGCCACGCACGAATCGGCCTTTGAACTGGCGCAGAAGAGAATTTCGGCCCTATGATTGTACTTTTGAAAACCCTCCAGGTGATCCTGGCTCTGTCGGTGCTCATCCTCATCCACGAGGCGGGGCACTTCTTTTGGGCGCGCCTCTTCCATATCCGCGTAGACAAGTTCTTCCTTTTCTTCGATGCGGGAGGCGTCAAGCTCTTTTCCAAGAAGATAGGGGACACGGAATACGGCATTGGCTGGCTGCCCCTGGGCGGCTACTGCAAGATTGCCGGTATGGTGGACGAATCTATGGACACCGACCAGCTCAAGAAGGACCCCCAGCCCTGGGAATTCCGTTCCAAGCCGGCCTGGCAGCGGCTGCTGGTGATGTCCGGCGGTGTAATCAACAACTTTATCCTGGCCATCGTGCTGTTCTGTGCCATCCTGGGCATCTGGGGAGACAATTACATCCCCAACAACAGCCCCGTCTACGTGAACGAACTGGGCGAGGAACTGGGCTTCCGCACGGGAGACCGCATCCTTAAGATGGACGACTACGTCCCGGATGATTTCTTGAATTTACAGGCCGATCTGGCCCGCCGTCAGGTGCAGCAGGTGCAGGTCCTCCGTGGCACCGACATCCTCACGCTTTATATGGACCAGTCCCTGATGGGGGCTGTGGTCAATACCCCCGGTATGTTTGACATAGCGCTGCCTTTTGTGATTGACAGCGTGATGCGCACGTCTCCCAACGTGGGCTCCGGACTGGTCAGGGGAGACCGCATCGTTGAGGTGGCAGGCGTTCCGTCCCCTTATCTGCAGGATGCCCAGAAGGTGCTGCGGGCCCATCCCGGCGAGCAGCTTCCCGTTACGGTGGTCCGTGCCGGAGACAGCCTTGCGATGACCCTTCAGGTGGATTCCCTGGGTATGCTGGGCGTGTATCCCCGCAACATTGCCGTAGAGCATCGCAGCTATACCGTGGCCTCCTGCATCCCCGCCGGATGCGCCCTGGCCTGGGATACCGTCACCGGTTATCTGCGGGATCTCCGGCTGGTGGCTACCCCTTCTACCGGCGCTTACAAGTCGGTGGGCAGTTTCGTTGCCATCGGCCAGGTGTTTCCTTCTACCTGGAACTGGCACCAGTTCCTCTATATTCTGGCTCTGCTGTCCATTATGCTGGGCGTGATGAACCTCCTGCCCATCCCCGCCCTGGACGGCGGACACATCGTTTTCTGCCTGTACGAGATGATTACGGGCAAAAAGCCCAGCGACCGCTTCCTGATGGTGGCCCAGCTGATTGGAATGGCATTGTTATTGCTGCTTATGTTCCTGGCATTTGGAAATGATATTGCTAGATTAATTCGTTGATTATGAAATACGTCAGCCGTCTGATGGTCCTCGTGGCCTGTGTCCTGTCCCTGATGGGTTGCAAGCAGGGCAACAAGAAGAATCTTCTCCCCAACGTGAGCGGCAAGGCCGGCGAGGTGCTGGTCATCATTGAGCGTGAGCAGTGGGAAGGCAATCTGGGTGTGGCCATCCGCGAGGAACTGGCCCAGGACACCCCTTACCTGGCCCAGAGAGAGCCCCTTTTCAGTCTCTCCAACGTCCCTCCGGGAAGCTTCAACACTATGTTCAAGATGCACCGGAACCTGCTTATGATCGATATCAATCCGCAGAACCAGACCAATGGCGTGCAGTACAAGAACAACCTGTGGGCCCAGCCCCAGGCCTGCGTGCAGATCCACGCCGTAGATGCAGACCAGGCCCTGGCTTTCTTCCTGGAATCGGCCCCTGTCATCTCCGAGTTCTTCGAGCAGAGCGAGCGTGACCGCATCATAGCCAACGCCAAACTCTATGAGGAGAGCGCCCTAAGGGAGCCTGTCTGCAAAGTGGCCGGCGGTTACATCCATTTCCCCAGCGGCTATCGCTGCCGCAAGATGACGGACGATTTCGTCTGGATTGCAGACGAGAAGCAGTATGTCCAGCAGTATGTGATGGTCTACCGTTATCCCGTTCCTGCAAACGGTGATGTCTTCTCCGTGGATAACATCATTGACACCCGCAACCGTGTTATGAGAGACAATGTTCCCGGTATGTTCGAAGGCTCTTATATGACCACTTCCGTTGCCGAGGAACCTACCACCCGTTCCCTGCGTTACAAGGGCCGCAATTTTATGGAGACCCGCGGCTTCTGGGAGGTGCACGGAGACTTCATGGGAGGCCCCTTCGTATCCCACTCTTTCTACAGCCCCGACGGCAAGGATATCATTGTGCTGGAAGCCTTTGTATTTGCCCCCAGATACGACAAGAGGCAGTACCTCCGCCAGGTGGAAGCATTGCTCTATTCTTTCGAGTGGGAAGGGGAAGAAAAAGATGAAAAATAATTTTGCTTGGTAAGAAAATTTTCTTACCTTTGCAGTCCCAAGTTTGGTGGGTTCGTATAACGGTTAGTACTCGGGATTTTCATTCCCGCAATAGGAGTTCGATTCTCCTACCCACTACCAAATGCCTGCATAACAAGTATTATGCAAAAACTACCAGGAACGCAATCCGCGACCTGCGTAACACCACCGACAAGGCAGCAGCCCAGGAGAATGCTCCCAAGGTCTATGCAATGATTGACAAACTCGCCAAGATCGGGGTTATCCACAAAAACAAAGCGGCCAACCTCAAGAGCGGCCTTCAGGTTTATATTAACAAGCTCGCCTAAGAGCTTGTTTTTGTCTAGGGCTCACTTAGGCAACATAAAAGACGGGATGTAGCGCAGTTGGTAGCGCACTACGTTCGGGACGTAGGGGTCGCTCGTTCGAGTCGAGTCATCCCGACACGAAAAAAGGAAGCTGTTCGGCTTCCTTTTTTCGTGCCGGGATGACCAGAGAATCTTCGATTCATTGGGGGCCTAATCCCCCCTCCCTTTCCGCCGGCCCTTCATGCCCTACCCTTCCCGAGCACGAAAATGGCCTTCCTGGTGCTCGGAACCCGGTTCTACCCCTTCCCGAGCACGAAAATGGCCTTCCTGGTGCTCGGAACCCGGTTCTACCCCTTCCCGAGCACGAAAATGACCCTCCTGGTGCTCGGAACCCGGTTCTACCCCTTCCCGAGCACGAAAATGACCTTCCTGGTGCGCGAGACCCCGAAATCCGGAGGAAATTGGTTTTTCGGGTCCCGTCCCGAAAAATAATTTCCGGAGGATGGTGGGCTATTAATATACCTATCCATTTGTCCGGATGAACAAAAGTTTGTTCTGTCTGTCATAATTGGCCGGGCGGAGGGTAATCTTCTTGCACGGGGGGAAGATTATCGCTAATTTTACTACACAGAACAAATTAACTAATAACTAGTTTTATCCATAATGAAGAACTGTATTAAACTTATCCTGGCTGCAGGGGCTATGTCCTTTGCAGTGGCTGCGGGTGCCCAGACCCTGAAGATGACCCACCAGGTGGTGCGCATCACGGCTTATGAGGCTTCTACTTCCGTCAATCTGGTGGTAGTGAAGCCTGAAATCAAACTGGACGTGCTGGATCCTTCGGTGTTTACCGTAGAGACCAACGGCGTTGAACGCAACGTCAAGATTGTCTACCCTTGCGACGACCGCGGTGAGTGGACCGACGGCGGTGAGTACCTGGCCTTCGGCCTGGAAGTGAGCCGTGAGCGTGGGGCTTCTCCGCTGGTATCCAGAGGTATGGGTACCTGGAGCAAGGCCTATCCGGTCAAGGTGGCCCTCAAGCCCGGTAAGGTCCTCAAGGTGGGCAAGCAGAAGTTCACGGCCGTGGAATGCGCCACGGACCACGCCCTCCGCAACTTCCTGTCCGAGTCCGATTTCTTCCGTCGCGGTACCTTCACCGGTCCTTCCACCGGCCGTCCCGGAGACGAGACCCTCACCTTCGGCGCCTTTGAGCCCGAGGCCCTGAGAATCGACGGCAAGAAGAACCCCCTCATCATCTGGCTCCACGGTATGGGCGAAGGCGGTACCGACGTTTCCATCGAACTGATGGGTAACGAGGTGGTGGCCCTCATCCGCAGCGACATCCAGTCCCACTTTACCACGGAAGGCGGTGAGAGCGGCGCCTATGTGCTGGCCGTCCAGTGCCCCACTATGTGGATGGGCACTTCCAAGGGCTTCGGCCGGGGAGAATATCCTTCCCTCTACTCCGACGTCCTCAAGTCCTGCATTGACAACTACCTGTGCCAGAATCCCGACGTGGATCCCTACCGTGTATACATCGGCGGTTGCTCCAACGGCGGTTATATGACCATGAACATGGTTCTTCGCAATCCCGGCTTCTTTGCTGCCGCATATCCTACCTGCGAAGCTTATATGGACCAGAACATCTCCGACGTTCAGATCCAGCAGCTGGCCAAGGAGAACATCTGGTTTGTCCAGTCCTTTGACGACACCACGGTGAACCCCAACGAGTACTGCATCCCCACCTTCAAGCGTCTGATGGCGGCCGGTGCCAAGAACGTCTGGATGTCTATGTTCGAGAGCGTGATTGGAACCGATACGCCCGGTCAGAGACTCTTCGGTCACTTCTCCTGGTGCTATGTGTTCAACGATCAGGTTACCGGTTCCCAGGAGCAGTCCACGGCCGACGTAAAGCCCACCAACAACGGTGGCGGTACCGTGGCTCCCCAGGGCTTCAACAACCTCTTCGAGTGGATGAACGCCCAGAAACGTACCGACCCCATTCCCGTACAGAATCCCAGATGGTAATTAAAAGAATATAGCCAACCATGAATAAGATGAGACTTTTCGCAGCCCTGGCTGCCTGCGCGGCGGTTGTATCGGCCCAAGCGCAAACCCTTAAGATGGAACCCCAGGTAGTGGGTGTGACCACTTATGAGGCCTCCACCGCCGTGAACCTGGTGGTGGTAAAGCCGGAAGTCAAGATTGACCTCCCCGATCCCTCCGTGTTTGCTGTAAACACCAACGGAACCGACCGCAACGTGGTCTCCGTCTATCCTTCCGACGCCCGCGGCGCCTTCAACCCGGAAGGGGAGTACATCGCCCTGGGTCTGGAGAAGGCTACGGGCCGAGGTCTGGGCCTTTCCAAGGCAGGCAGCGTATGGAGACAGGAATACAAGGTCAAGGTGGACCTGAAGAAGGGCAAGGCCCTCAAGGCCGGCAAGCAGAAGTTCACCTCCATCGACTGCGAGACCGACAAGGCCCTCAAGGACTTCGTATCTGAGGCCGATTATTTCAACAAGGGCGCCTTCACCGGCAAGGCTACCGGCAAGGTGGGAGACCTCACCCTCACTTATGCCGCTTACGAGCCCTGGTCCCTCAAGGGAGACGGCAAGGCCAATCCGCTGGTGATCTGGCTGCACGGTGGCGGCGAAGGCGGTGTGGACGTATCCATCACCCTGCTGGGCAATGAGGTGGTTTCCCTCATCCGTCCCCAGATCCAGTCCCACTTCACTACCGAAGGCGGCGAAGGCGGAGCCTATGTCCTCTCCGTCCAGTGCCCTACGATGTGGATGGGTACCGCCGACGGCGGCTTCAACCACGGGGATTATCCTTCCGTGTACGCCGACGTCCTCAAGTCCTGCATCGACTACTATGTGGGCCTGAATCCCGACGTAGACCGCAACCGCATCTACGTGGGCGGCTGCTCCAACGGCGGCTATATGACTATGCTGATGCTGCTCCGTCATCCCCGTTTCTTCGCCGCCGCTTATCCCACCTGCGAGGCCTATATGGACCAGTACATCTCCGACGTGCAGATCAAGCAGCTGGCCGAAGAAAACATCTGGATCGTCCAGTCCTACGACGACACCACCGTGGATCCCAAGGTCCACTGCATCCCCACTTTCCAGCGCCTGGTCAAGGCCGGTGCCAAGAATGTCTGGATGTCCATGTTCGAGTCTGTTGAAGGCATTGACAACCCGGGTCAGAAACTGTTTGGCCACTTCTCCTGGTGCTACGTCTTCAATGATGCAGTTACTATGTCCCAGGAGCAGAGCGAAGGCGACGTGAAACCCTCCAACAACGGCGGCGGTTCCGTAGCCCCTCAGGGCCACGCCAACCTCTTCGAGTGGATGAACGCCCAGGTACTCACCGCACCCGAGATGCCCCAGCAGCAGTTCGGTGGTGGAAGAAGAAGATAATCCGCTGAAAATGAATACAAAAAAAGACATCCGCGAAAGCAGATGTCTTTTTTTTGCTCCCCCTGTTGGACTTGAACCAACGACCCTCTGATTAACAGTCAGATGCTCTAACCAACTGAGCTAAGGAGGAATGATTTCCGCTCTCGTGGAACGGGATTGCAAAGGTACAACCTTTTTTGAATTCTCCAAAGGTTTTTGATAAAAAATTTCATAAGAATACTTATCATTATTTTTAGTATCTTTGTACGATAATCCGTAATCGCCTAACTAGTATGGATATTGACCTCCTTTCCAAAATGGTGAAAGAAGTGGTAATGGACCACGACGTTGTCACCCTGCCCGGAGTGGGCAGCTTTGTAGCAGAATTGGTTCCGGCCAATTTCGCGGATCGCGGCTATACCATCCTGCCACCCTACAGGAGACTCTCTTTCTCCCCCAAGCAAGGCGATGACACCCTTCTGGCTACCCTCTATGCCCAATCCAACGGGATTTCAGAGGCCGATGCCAACCGCATCCTCACAGACTTCCTGGCCGAAATGAAGGAAGTGCTCAAGGTCAAGAAGACCATCATCTTCCCCGGCCTGGGCCGCCTCAGAGCCACTATGGAAAATCACATCTTCTTTGTGGCCGATGAAGATCTGGAGATCTATCCCTCCGGATTCGGCCTGCAGCCCATCTCCCTCAAAACCCACGAGGAGACCAAGGAAGAGGTGGCCCAGGCCGTATCCAGCCTCGCCACCCTGCTGGAGAAGCAAAATGCGCCGGAACCCGTCAAGGAACCAGAACCGGTTGTGGAACCGGAACCTGTAAAAGAACCGGAACCTGTAAAAGAACCGGAGCCTGAACCTGAACCCGAGCCGGTAAAAGAGCCCGAACCTGTTAAGGAACCCGAGCCTGTCAAGGAACCGGAGCCCGAGCCGGAAAAAGAACCCGAGAAAGAGCCGGAGAAGGAACCCGAAGAGGAGTACGTATACAACTACCAGAAGAGAAAGAAGGGCTGGAAAGGTTTCTGGGTATTCATCCTGGTACTGGTTATCATTGCCCTGACGCTGGCCATTGCGCTGGTGGCCGTGGGCTATTTCTTCCCCGAGTGGCTCGATTCCTTCCTGTACACGCCCGAGGAGTATCAGATTATTCATAATTAGTTGATCATGACGCCCGTCAGAAGAGAAGGATACAAGTTTTGCCAAGACCTCAGGGTTCCCTGCTATCAGACCAACCGTCAGACCCTCCTGAAACCGGCCGCCTTTATGGATTTGGCCCAGGAGATTGCGTACTGGGCGGCCAGTGAGCTGGGATTCGGTTACGATACGCTGCATCTGCACCACACCGCGTGGGTGCTCAGCCGCCTGCACATTCATTTCGAAGACTTCCCCAAATGGAGGGAAGACGTTTCGCTCTATACCTGGCACAAAGGGGCCGAAGGCCTCTTCTACCTCAGAGACTACGATCTCCGGAACAAGGACGGAAAGTCCGTCATCCAGGGCACCAGTTCCTGGGTAGTGATTGACGAGCGTACCCGCCGCTTCGTGCGTCCGGAAGACCTCCAGAACCTCCTGAACACGGAAGGCGTAGACCACGCCATAGCCACTCCCGCCCCCAAGATCCAGCTGCCCCGCGAGGCCCAGCCGGAAAAAGTAGGGGAGCACACGGTAGCCTATTCGGACCTGGACCTGGTGGGCCATACCAACAACGTCCGTTACGTGGTATGGGCCATGGACTGCCTCCCTTTGGAAGAGGCAGAAAAACCCGTCCGGGACCTTTACATCAACTTTAATAAAGAGACCACCCACGGAGAGAATGTAGAACTCTACCGCCTCCGGGAGGGCAATGCCTGGTACGTGGAAGGCCGGGTTGAAGGTAAGCCCTGCTTTGTGGTCAAACTGGAATACTAGACTATGCGAGACTTATTTTTTGGATACGGAGTTGCCCACACCATTTTGCTGCTGGCTTTTGTCATCGGCATCGGCCTGTATCTGGGCCGATTCAAAGTAAAGGGCATCTCCCTGGGCTCCACCTGGATCCTGTTTATGGGCATCCTGATGGGCCATCTGGGTTTTAACGGAGACCTTACCATCCTCCATTTCGTGAAGGAGTTCGGCCTCATCCTGTTTGTTTTCTCCATCGGCCTTCAGGTGGGCCCCGGTTTCTTCCACTCCTTCCGCAGCGGTGGCGTCAAGATGAACCTTCTGGCCGTGCTCAACATCCTGCTGGCCGTGGCCGTCACCTACGCCATTTCCGTTGTCTCCGGAGAGAAACTCACCACTATGGTGGGCGTTATGTCCGGTGCCGTTACCAATACGCCTGGCCTGGGTGCCGCCCAGCAGACCTTCACGGACCTGTCGGTGGCCGAGGGCAGCAGCGTTCTTGCAGCGGGACAGGCCTCCGAGAGCCTGGCATCGGCCTATGCCGTTGCCTATCCTATGGGTGTCATTGGCGTCATCATCGTCCTTATCCTTTTCAAGGCCCTCTTCAAGATTGACCACAAGAAGGAACTGCAGGTCCTGGAAGACCAGGACAAGGGGGCCGAGCACGCCCGCCGTATGCACGTGGCCGTGGAAAACCCCGCCATCTTTGGCAAGAGACTGTACGACGTCCTTCACGATTTCGAAGGAGACTATGTGGTGTCCCGCGTGATGAAGGGAGACCAGGTTCTCTTCCCGTCGGCCGATATGATTCTCCAGGAAGGAGACAAGCTGCTGCTGGTAACCTCTCCCAGTGAGGTGGACCGCCTGCGCATCCTCTTTGGCCAGGAAGTGCCGCTGCACGTGCAGGACTGGCAGGAAAAAGACCATACCCTGGTTACCCGCCGCGTTACCGTGACCAACTCCAAACTCACCGGCAAGACCATCAAGGACCTGCGTCTTCGCAGCGCCTACGGCGTCAGCGTGACCCGCGTCATCCGTGCCGGCGTGGAACTGGTGGCCCGTCCCACCCTCTATCTCCAGTTGGGTGACGGTCTCATCTGCGTGGGTACGCAGGAGAACATCGACCAGGTGGCCGGCGTGGTGGGCAATTCCAGCGCCGCCCTTAACAAGCCCTACCTGGTGCCCATTTTCCTCGGTATCGTAGTGGGTGTCATCTTCGGCTCCATTCCCTTCCGCTTCCCCGGCATTCCCCAGGCCATCAAACTGGGACTGGCCGGAGGACCGCTCATCATTGCCATTCTGCTGGGCCACTTTGGTCCCAAGTACAAGATAACCACCTACACCACCCCCAGCGCCAACCTGATGATCCGCGAAATCGGTATCTCCCTGTTCCTTGCCGCCGTGGGTATCGGCGCCGGCGGACAGTTCTGGAGTTCCATCGTGAACGGCGGTTACTGGTGGATCCTTTACGGCACCCTCATTACTATGGTGCCGCTCTGCATCACCTTCATCCTGGCCCGGGCTGTGTTCAAGCTCAACTTCTACCAGATCTGCGGCCTCATCAGCGGCTCCTGCACCAATCCTCCGGTGCTGGCCTTCGCCCAGGGTATGTACGGAAGCGATTACGCATCCGTGAACTATGCCACGGTGTATCCGCTGTCTATGTTCATGCGCGTGCTGGTAGCCCAGCTGCTCATAGTCTTTGCTTTGGGTTAGCCTATGTTGGACCTGGTTTATCCCGCATCCCCTGCGCCCATCTATCCGCGTCCGTCCATCGACCACCCCGGGAAACCGGTGATTCCGGCCGAGGAAATGCTCCCGCTCATAGAGCCCAACGGTCTGGTCTACGGTCAGGCCGGCCGCTCCTGGGTGCACAGTGGCGTGCTGGTGCTGCATCCGGTGGTGCATCTGCACATCCTGGACCGGTACGGAAAGCTGTACCTGCAGAAGCGGGCTATGAACAAGGACCTCCTTCCCGGTTACTGGGATACCGCCGTGGGCGGCCATATCTCCTACGGTGAGACGGTGCCCGAAGCCCTCTTCCGCGAAACCGCCGAAGAACTGGGCTTGACGGCCTTCAATCCCGTTTTCCTGGAAGCCTACGAGTACAAGACCCAGCGGGACCGCGAGTTCGTTTTTGTGCACGCTATGATAGGCCATCCCACGCTGCATCCCAATGTGGCGGAGGTCTCAGAGGGCCGATGGTGGAGCATCCCCGAGCTGGAAGAAGCAATGGGCAAGGACATCCTCACCCCCAACTTCCAGAGCGAGTTTGCCCGCATCAAGGACAAGTTGCTGGCTATGCTATAGGATTTGCCCCCAGGTTTCGTCTATGACGGCACGGGTGGCGGAATCGGCCTTCTCAGTTAGGCCGATGTAAGGATCCAGAATCTTTTCCCCCTTATGGAGGGCCTTCCGCAAAGCGAGGGCCTTTTCTTTTTGCTCTTCGTGCGGGAACAGGGAGACTACGCTCAGGAGGTAGTCTTCGGCCCCTAGGATGTTGACGGCCTGCACCTTGCCGTCCTTAACCAGGAACTTGAGGGTGCCGGCGTAGCGGCGTTCTCCTTTCGTGTAGATGATGAACGAAGGCTCTGCAAACAGGGTGGAAATGGTGACGGCTTCAAAGACCAGTTCGTCGTACAATACGCCGTTGTAGTCTATGCGGCCGTCCTGGAAGCGGACCTTCTGCGGGCCGGCGCCGTCCGATATGATCTCGAAGGAAATCTCCTCACCGGACTCAATCTCCACCTCGATGCGGGGCTGGGTGCGCACCAGGCGCCACAGGAGGCGTTCTTCCTGGTCTGCCGGCAGCGTGACATCTTCAAAGATATCCTGCACCACCTGGGCGTTGAGGCGGTCAAAGTCCTCTTCCTGGGGCACCACCACGAAGCCGGCCATATCGGCCGCACCCGGGGTGATGGTAAAGTGGGCGTCCCCCTCTGCGTAGAAGCATTGCGGGCGGGAAGCGCCGCGCAGGGCCACGATGGCTCGGAATTCACCCTCGCTGCAGTAGGCGTACGCGTTGAAGCGGGGTTCGGTTTCTTCGGCCACCAGGTTCATACAGTCCAGGAGCCGGTAAAAGATCTTGGCCATGGATTTGGCCGTCTGGGCGCGGAGCAGGAAGATACCGCGGTTGAAGCGCTTGTAGTGGTACAGTTCTGCATCCAGCACGGAGGCAATGAAATCCATCTCTTCCGTGGACTGCCCGGCCTTGGCGCCGCGGAGCAGCCTTTCGGCGGCCCTTTCCAGCGGCATATAGCCCTTGGGGCAGGCCTGGAAATGGGCGTGCTGGGGAACGGTGGTACCGCTGTTGGGGCTATTGTAAAAGACTATGTAGTTCTCCAGGCTGGCGGCCAGGTCCAGCATATCCGGGAAGCGGTGCCAGATGGTCTGCGGGGCGTGGATGTCCCGCGTAATCACCAGGTGGTTGGGGAAGATGGGCGCGCGGTTCACCAGGATGCTGTATTTGCGCCCTTTCCGGCCCTCGAAGGGGAGGGTGTGCTGGTGCTCCATATAGTTTTCTTCGCACAGGGGACAGCCGTGGTCAAAGATGGGAACCCGGCCCGGATTGGACTGCAGCGTAATGAGCATCCCGCTCAGCGGAAGGGTGCGGGTGCGCGTGCTCTTGAGGTTCCGGTATTTGGCGGCCACCGCCGGCCACACCGACAGTTGGTCGTGTACGAATTTGTCTATATCTGTTGCCATACTTTCGTAAAGGTACGACTTTTTTTTCGTACATTTGTGCACTTATGGCAAGTATTGGTATCTTCGATTCCGGAAGCGGAGGACTGTCCGTCTACAGGGAGCTCAAAAAAATACTCCCGCAGGAGCGATATCTCTATTTCTCGGACAACGCCCACTGCCCCTACGGAGAAAAAACCGCTGAATACATTCAAGACCGCGCCCGCACCATCACAGACTTTCTGCTGGAAAAGGGGGCCGATATCATAGTAGTAGCCTGCAACACCGCCACTGCCGCCGCCATCGCCACATTGAGGGAGGAGTACCCCCAGGTACCCTTCATAGGGATGGAACCGGCCGTGAAGCCCGCAGCGCTGGGAACCAGGAGCGGCGTCATCGGCGTCCTGGCCACCGCCGGCACCCTTAAAGGCTCCAAATACCTCCATACCCGCGGCCGCTTTGAAGACAACGTAAGCATCGTGGAGCACGTGGGAGAAGGCTTTGTGGAACTGGTAGAAAACGGCATCCTGGAAGGGGAGAAGGCCCTGGACACCGTCCGCGCCTCGCTCCAGCCGCTGCTGGACAAAGGGGCCGATATCATCGTCCTCGGCTGCACCCACTATCCCTTCCTGCAACCCCTCATCCAGCGCCTGGCCGGCCCTTCGGTGCAGGTGATTGACCCTGCACCCGCGGTGGCCCGCCAAACCCTCCACGTCTTGCAGGAAAAGGGCATTCCCACCGGGAAAGGCCCCTTCTCCATAGAACTGTACCACTCCGGAGACCCGGAGTCCCTCCACCGCATCTATCAACTGGTTCAATGAAACGTTTCCTCCTTCTGCTGACGGGCCTGGCCGTGGCCCTGAGTGTCCGTGCCCAAGTTACCACCGGCCTGGAAGTGCTGGTAGAAAACGGCTTCGAACCCCTTCTGGGCAAGCGCGTGGGACTGGTCACCAACCCCAGTGGGGTAGACCGCCACTTCCGCAGCACCATCGACATCCTCTTCCAGGCCCCGGAAGTGAATCTGGTGGCTCTCTTCGGCCCGGAGCACGGCGTGCGCGGAGATGTCTATGCCGGAGACCACGTGGACAGTTCCAAGGATGCCCGCACCGGCCTTCCCGTCCATTCCCTTTACGGTGCCACGCGGGAACCTACGCAGGAGATGCTCAAGGGCATCGACGTGATGGTCTACGATATCCAGGACGTGGGAACGCGCTGCTATACCTTCATCTCCACCCTGGGCCTTGTGATGCGCGCCTGCGCCGCTGCCGGCATCGAGGTGGTGGTGCTGGACCGCCCCAACCCGCTGGGCGGCAACAAGGTGGAAGGCTGCGTGGTGGAAGACGGCTTCTACTCCTTCGTGAGCCAGTACAAGATTCCTTTCCTCTACGGCCTTACCGTGGGCGAACTGGCCCAGCTCATCAACCAGGAAGAACTCAACCGCGGCCAGCGCGGCCGGCTGAGGCCCGTGCAGTGCAAACTCACCGTGGTCCCTATGCGCGGCTGGCACCGCAATATGCTTTACAAGGATACCGGCCTGCCCTGGATCCTGCCCTCTCCCAACATTCCTTCGATGCAGTCGGCCCTCTGCTATGGGGCTTCGGGCATAGGCGGAGAATTCGGCCTGCTCAACAGCGGCGTGGGGTATACCATTCCCTTTGAGACCTTTGCGGCCGAGTGGGTAGACGCAGACGCCCTGCTGGACCGGCTCAACAGTTACAACATCCCCGGCGTGGCTTTCCGCACCATCCATTACAAGCCCATCTCCGGCAGCAAGAGCGGCGTCCTCCTGCACGGCGTGCAGTTCACTTTCACGGATTACGAGGCCTGCCCCGTGAGCCTGATCCAATTCTATGTACTGCAGGCCGTTAACGAACTTTATCCCGACAAAAACCCCTATCCGCTCTCCAGCACGGATATGCTGGACAAGGTCTGTGGCACGGATTATGTGAGAATGGCTTTTGGAATGCAGATGAAAGTTGCGGACATTGTTGAATATTGGAACAAGGATGTTGAGGCTTTCAAGAAGCTTTCCCAAGTGTATTATTTATACCGTTAACTTTTAAAACTATTTGTGCTATGAGAAGGTTTATGACATTTGCAGCTTCCCTGATGCTGGCCCTGGCCATGCTCATCGCACCTGATATGCGGGCCCAGTCCCGCCGTTCCGGTGGCGGAAGCACCACCACCCAGCAGCAAAGCGGCAGCCGAAGAAACGGCAGCAGCAGCGGAACTGCTACTACCAATTCTTCCGGCAGCAGCTCCACCCGCTCCAGCGGCACCAGCACCCGCTCCAGCGGTTCCAGCACTCGCTCCAGCAGTTCTTCCAGCACCCGCTCCAGCGGAACCGTGCAGCAGAGCAACAATACCAGCCGCAGAAACGGAAACGGCAGCAGCGGAACCGCTACTACCAGTTCTTCCAGCAGCAGCTCCACCCGCTCCAGCGGAACCAGCACCCGCTCCAGCAGCAGCTCTTCCAGCACCCGCTCCGGCAACTCCACCCGCCGCTCTTCCAGTGGCGCCACCACCACCCGTTCCTCCGCCAGCGAGGGCACCAAGGTGGTCCGGGAGGGAACCCAGCAGGAGCCTCAGAGGCAGAGCAGCAGCACCCGCAGCAGCAGTACCGTCCGGTCCTCCAATGTGACCAGCAGCGGCCTCACCGGCACCGCCGTTGAGAGACCCGAGCATCACGGCCAGGAGGTATACCGTGACAACGGCTACAACTACCGCTATAACGATGGCATCCGTGTGGACGACCGCCACAATATGTACCGCGTGGCTCCCCGTCAGAGAGATCCTCTGGCCTGGGACCGTCCCGGTCACTTCTATGGAGACGCTCCTCACTACTACGGATACCGCATCCACAGCATCCCGCCTTCCTGGCGCCGCATCAGCCACTGGGGTATAGACTACTATTATCACAATGGCATTTACTACCGGCCTTACGGCGGTTCGTATGTGATTTGCCGTCCTCCTTTCGGCACTCCTCTGGAGAGAGCCATTGACAGGGCCATCCTGCGGGCCATCCGCTTCGCCTACTACTACGACACGTACCGTACCTACGACAGCGTGTTCGACTACTACAACGTCATTGCCCGGCAGAACCTCATCATTGCGCAGCAGAACGCCCGCATCATTGCCCGCAACGCCAACTACGCCATCAACTCCAACCGGGCCCTTTCGGCCTATGAGCTGGCCAACAAGATGGGTCTGGTGCAGAGCTACGCCTACGCAAACTCCGAGTACTTCTATCAGGACGGCGTATTCTATACCGTATCTCCTTCCGGAGTGTACACCACCATCGTTCCTCCCGCAGGCGCGCTGGTTACCTCCCTCCCGGACGACTACGAGGTCATCGTGATGAACGGTATCGAGTACTATCTGGTGGACAACACCGTTTTCCGGACCACCGTCTTTGAAGGAGAGCCCTACCTGGAGGTCCTGGGCCAAATGTACGGAACCCTATACAGTCAATACAACATTTACCGTTAAGACTCTTTACCCCTGGCCCTCGGGCCAGGGTTTTTTTGTCATTCCCGGCTTGTCCGGGAATCTCTTTTTTTCTAACTTTGTGTTATGATTAAAGACTCTGCACTCATTGTCGTGGATATGATCTACGACTTCATAGACGGCTCCATGGCTTGCCTGGAGGCCGATAAAGCCGTGGCCAATACCGTGGCCTATATCAAGGAAAACCATCCCTATCCCATCCTCTTCGTGCGGGACCATCATCCGGCCAACCACTGCTCGTTTGCAGCCCAGGGCGGTCCCTGGCCGCCGCATTGCGTGCAGGGCACACGCGGGGCGGAGATTCATAAGGACCTCCTTCCCTTCGTGGAGGATGAGCTTTGCTTCTTCAAGGGAGAGAATCCGGCCGAAGAACAGTACAGCGGCTTCCAGGGCATCAATACCGCCGGCCAGAGCCTGCAGGAAGTGCTGGAGTTGATGGAAGTCAAGAACCCCATTGTCTGCGGCATTGCCACGGAGTACTGCGTACGCAACACGGCCGAAGACCTGCTCAAGGCCGGCTTCAAGGTAACGGTTCTCAAGGATTGCCTTGCCTACGTAGAGGCCGAAGGGCACAAAAAAGCCCTCGAAGCCATGCAGGCCGAGGGCATCCGTCTAGTCTAAATCGTCCGGGTCCGTCACCGCGGTTCCGGTACCCATCAGATAGGTTTTCATAAACTCGTTCAGGTCTCCGTCCAGGACGGCCTGGGTGTCGGCTGTGTTGTATCCGGTGCGGAGGTCCTTGACCAGTTTGTACGGGTGCAGGACGTAGTTCCGGATCTGCGAGCCCCACTCGATGCGCTTTTTCTGGCCTTCCAGTTCGGCCTGCTTTTCCTGGCGCTTTTTTAGCTCTATGTCGTAGAGGCGGGACTTGAGGATGAGCAGAGCCCTCTGGCGGTTGTCCTGCTGGCTGCGGGTTTCCGTGTTTTCTACCATAATACCGGAAGGCAGGTGCCTTACGCGCACGCCGGTTTCTACCTTGTTCACGTTCTGGCCGCCGTGGCCGCCGCTGCGGAAGGTGTCCCACTCCAAGTCGGAGGGGTTGATCTCAATGTTGATGGAATCGTCTACCAGGGGATAGACGAAGACGCTGGAGAAAGTGGTCTGGCGCTTGCCCTGGGCATTGAAAGGGGAGATGCGCACCAGGCGGTGCACTCCGTTTTCGGCCTTTAAATAGCCGTAGGCGTAATCTCCTTCCACTTCTATGGTGCAGCTCTTGATGCCGGCTTCTTCTCCTTCCAGCAGGGAAGTGATGGTGTATTTGTAGCCGTTTCGCTCGCACCAGCGGGTGTACATACGCATCAGCATCGCGCTCCAGTCGTTGGCTTCGGTTCCGCCGGCGCCGGAGTTGATGGTGAGCACGGCACCCAGGTTGTCTCCCTCGTTGCCCAGCATATTGCGGAGCTCCAGGGCCTCCACGGCTTCCACCGCCTGGGCATAGGCGGCTTCCAGTTCTTTGGTTTCCGGGGTTTCCAGGGCTTCGTCCTCAGATCCGGAGAGGCTGTCCTTGGCAAAGTCGTAGAGCACTTCCAGATCATCGGCCTGTACGCGGGCCTTGTCGTAGGACGTTACCCAGGACTTGATGCCGGCCAGTTTCTTGAGAAAGGCCTCGGCGGTTTTGGGGTCTTCCCAAAAGTCGGGCGCCAGGCTTTCCTGCGTCTTTTTCTCCACCTCTTTCCGTTTGCCGGGTATGTCCAGGCAGCCTTCCAGATTGGAAAGCCGCTCCTGCAGGTCTTTGATCTGTTCAAGCGTAATGTTCATAGGCTGCAAAGATACTCAAAAAATACTTATCTTTGTATAAATATAACATAGTGTAATGAACCCGATCAACAACGCGTACGTGTCGGACAAGTACCAGTACACCATGGGAAAGTCCTACCTGGACTGTGGCAAGCACAAGCAGATTGCCGTCTTTAACCTCTTTTACCGTCAGGCCCCCGAGAACAACAACTGGGCGGTGGTGAGCGGCACCGAGGAAGTGATAGAAATGGTCAAGACCCTGGGCACGGAGCCCGAGGAGTTCTATGAGAAGTTCCTCCCCGGAGACGCCTACAAGGAGTTCCGCCACTACCTCAGCACAATGAAGTTCACCGGAGACCTGTATACTATGCGGGAAGGGGAGATCGTGTTCCCCAACCAGCCCATCGTAACGGTGGTGGCTCCGCTGGTGGAGGCCCAGGTGCTGGAGACCCCCATGCTGTGCATCCTGAACCACCAGATGGCCGTGGCCACCAAGGCCTCCCGCGTGTGCCGGTCCACGGACAAGCCCGTTTCCGAGTTCGGTTCCCGCCGCGCCCACGGTCCCTGGGCTGCCGTGTACGGAGGCAAGGCCGCTCAGATTGCCGGTTGTGCCAGCTCCTCCAACATCCTTACCGGTGCCTTCAACAATGTGCCCTCCAGCGGCACCATGGCCCACAGCTACATCACATCTTACGGCAGCACCGTGGAAGGGGAGCACAAGGCCTTCTGCGATTATATCAAGACCCACAGGGGAGAGAACCTGATTCTCCTCATCGATACTTACGACACCCTCCGGTGCGGCATCAAGAACGCCATCCGTTCCTTCAAGGAGAACGGCATTGACGATTCCTACGGTCCCGGTTACGGCATCCGTCTGGACAGCGGAGACCTCGCTTACCTCTCGCAGGAAGTGCGCCGCATCCTGGACCAGCACGGCTGCAAAAAGTGCAAGATCTTTGCCACCAACGGCCTGGACGAGTACCTCATCACGGACCTGGAGCGCCAGGGCGCCTGCATAGACAGTTACGGCGTGGGAGATGCCATTGCTACCTCCAAGGCAGCCCCCTGCTTCGGCAATGTCTACAAGCTGGTGCAGATAGACGGAGAACCCGTTCTCAAGCGCTCCGAAGACAAGATCAAGCTCATCAACCCCGGCTTCCAGATTACCTGGCGCATCAGTGCCCAGGACAAGGAAAAGGGCAATTCCCTGGACGGCTATGTCTTCAAGGCCGATGTTACCTGCCTCCGCGGAGACGCGATGGACCTGGCTATCCAGCAGGGCAAGACCATCACCATTCGGGACGAGTACGATTCCTTCAAGACCAAGACCTTTGAGGAAGGCCAGTACGATGCCCGCCCGCTTCAGCTGCAGTCTGTCAAGGCCGGGGAGCGCATTGCCCCGTACTACGACCTCCAGACCAAGAAGGCCTTCTACAAGGATAATCTCCAGCACTTCTCTCCGGCCGAGCGCCGTCTGATCAACCCCCACTATTACAAAGTGGACATCTCCGACGATTTATACAACGTGAAGATGTCCATTATAGGGAAGCTGGTGAAAGAAATCGAGTCTTTCGAGCTTTAGTCGGCAAAATTCATTTCGTCGAAGAGGTAGTCCGCGTGGCCTACCTCTTTTATTATGAAGAGGAGGTAACGCACATCCAGGGAGATGTTGCGGCAAATCTCGGGATCGAAGGCGAGGTCGCTCATCGTGCCTTCCCATACGCGGTCGAAGTTGATGCCGATGAGCTGGCCCTCTGCATTGAGGACCGGGCTGCCGGAGTTGCCGCCGGTGGTGTGGTTGGTGGCCAGGAAGCAGACGGGCTGGTTCTCGAAGCCGCCGCGGGCGTAGATATCTCTCAGAACCTGGGGGATGTTGTAGTCAAAAATCTCAGGATTGTCCTTCTCGATGATGCCGCGTAAGGTGGAAACAGGGGTGTAGTACACAGCATCTACGGGCCGATAGCCTTCCACATGGCCGTAAGCCACACGGAGGGTGAGGTTGGCATCCGGGAAGAAGGTCTTCTCGTTTTCGAATTCCATCTGTCCCTGCATGTAGTCGCGGTAGCGGAGGTTGATGGCCTTGTTGAACTCGGTAACCTGGGGGGCCAGCTGGGTAGCAAAGAAATCGCTGAAGGCCTGGTTCAATTCCTTGGCCAGTTCCTCATTGGCGAACAGGGCGTCCTTCCAGGCTTCCATGCTGCCATATTCGGCCCTCTTTTGGAGGAAGTATTCGGGCTTGTAACTGTCGTCCAGGGCTTTGTCGAAGGCTGTCATCATAGCTACGAAGGTTTCCTCGTCAATGGGCTGGTAATAATCCTTCATGTTAAAGCGGCCGTTTCGGACCATCTGGAGTTTTTCGATAGTAAGGACGGACTCCAGATAGTATTCGTAGGCACGGTAGATGGGGTTGCGCTGAACGTAGAGGTTGTACAGCATTTCCGTAAGCCACTCGTAGCGGGTGCCGCGGGCCCATTCCTCAAAGCGCTTTTCGTATTCCTGCTTGGCCTCCACCACTTTGTTCTTGCGGAGACCCTTTTCCTCTCCCTGCCATTTCTTCCAGGCATTGGCCACGGAAGCGAACTTGGAAGAGTACTGGATGCGGACGGCCTGGCTGCGGTCCATATACTTTTTCATAATGTTGAGGCGGGTGGTGCGCAGGGCAATCTTCTCAGGGTCGGAAACGTCCTGGATGTAGCGCACGGCCTCGGAATGCACGTACTCCTGCGTGGAGCCGGGGCAGCCATAGACAAAGGTAAAGTCTCCCTCCTTGACACCGGCGCGGGAAATGGTGAGGGATTTTTTGGGCCGATAGGGAACATTGGCCTCGCTGTAGTCGGCCGGGAGGTTGTCGGGACCGGCATAGATGCGGAAGATGGAGAAGTCTCCGGTGTGGCGGGGCCACATCCAGTTGTCCGTCTCGCCGCCAAACTTACCGATGGAGGACGGCGGAGCGCCCACCAGACGGACATCCCGGTATTCCCGGAAGACGAAGAGGAAGTACTGGTTGCCGTAGTAGAGGGCCTCTACGCTGGCCTTGATGCCGTTGCCTTCCTTTTCGGCCTGCTCCCTGAGCTTCTTGGCGTTCTTCTGCACCAGGGCCTGACGCTGCTCCTCGGTCATCTTTTCCTTGTATCCCTTGAGGACGATGGCGGTGACATCCTCCATCCTTTCCAGGAAGCGGACGGTGAGGCCGGGGTTGGGGAGCTCATCGGCCCGGGAAAGGGCCCAGAAGCCATCTTTCAAGTAGTCGTGCTCCACGGAGGAATGCCGCTGGATGTAGCTGTATCCGCAGTGGTGGTTGGTGAACAGCAAACCCTGGTCGCTTACCAGTTCTCCGGTGCAGCCGCTGCCAAACAGCACCACGGCGTCCTTGAGGCTGGCCTGGTTCACGCTGTAGATGTCTTCAGCGGTGAGGCGTAAGCCCTTGGCCTGCATATCAGTAATTCTTTGGGAAATGAGGGCGGGCAGCCACATGCCTTCATCGGCCTTGACGGGCTGCACCAGGAGCGCGAGTAGCGCTGTAAGGAGGATGGATCGTTTCATCAGAATCTAGGTTTGTACAAAAGTAGTAAATAATTCTTATCTTTGCCATACTAAACCTACTGTTATGAGAATACCTGAATCTGAACTCATCATCAATAGTGACGGCTCTGCTTTCCATATCCATATGAAGCCGGAGCAGCTGGCGGATAATGTGATTATGATGGGAGACCCGGGCCGAATTGATATTCTGGCCGATTATCTCTCGGACATCGAATGCCGCAATGCCTCCCGTGAGTTTGTCTCCATTACCGGCAAGTACAAGGGAAAGCGCATCACTGCGCTGTCCCACGGTATCGGCCCGGACAATATTGACATCGTGATGACGGAGCTGGATGCCCTGGCCAACGTGGACTTCGAAACCCGCGAGGTAAAGCCGGAGCACCGCGCCCTCAATATCCTGCGAATCGGAACTTCCGGTGCTCTGCACGCAGACATTCCGCTGGGCAGTTATGTCCTGTCCCACATCAGCGTGGGCTTCGACGGCGTGATGAACTGGTACGGAAACCGGGAGAAGGTGACCATCCCCGAGGTGGAGGAAGCCTTCAAGAAACATATGAACTGGCCGGCGGTGCTTCCGTCCCCCTATTTTGTCAAGGCTTCTCCCAAGATCATTGACCTGATGCGGGATATCACCGTCAAGGGCGTTACCATATCGGCCCCCGGCTTCTACGGCCCCCAGGGCCGCGTGGTCCGCGTACCGTTGGCTATGCCGCATATGCTGGAAGACATTGAGAGCTTCCGTTTCTCTACGGATGGGGAAGACTACCGCATCACCAATTTCGAGATGGAAAGTTCCCCGCTGGCCGGCCTGGCCGCCCACCTGGGACACAATGCCTGCACCGTGTGCTGCATCATAGCCAACCGCTATCTGAAGAGCAGCAACACGGACTACAAGCCCATTATGCGCCAACTGGTAGAGACCTGCCTGGACCGGATGGCCCAGCTGTAGGTCTTACACACTCAGCATTATATCGTTCAGGAGCCCACCCGCCGTCTGGCGCGTGCCGGCTCCTGCTCCTTGTATGAGCATAGGGGAAGGATAGTCGCCGGTGGTGATGAGAACGGCATTGTCCGTTCCGCGGAGGCCGTACAGCGGGCTGTCGGGACCTACTTCCTGCAGGCCCACGGTGGCGTGCCCCTCGGCATCCACGGAAGCCACATAGCTGAGTTTGCGGCCCGCGGCGGCAGCCTTTTCGTAGCGCTGGGCTATGTCGGCCGGAATGGGCTCCAGTTTCACCTGGGGCTCTTCCAGCGGAATGCCGGCCTGGCGGCTGAGGATGAGAATCTTCCGGAGGACATCCATACCGCTGAGGTCAATGTTGGGATCCGGTTCGGTGTATCCTTTCTGACGGGCATCCTCCACCAGTTCTTCCCAGCCGCTGCCTTTGTAGTTGTCCAGCAGATAGTTGAGGGTGCCGGAGAGGACGGCTTCCATCCGCACCAGGCGGTCACCGCTCTGGACCACGCGGTCCAGGGTAACCAGTACAGGCAGGGCGGCACCGGCGGTGGTTTCGTAGCGGAGGGCTACGCCGGCGCGCTGGGCATCGGCCTGAAGATTCCGGAACTGGGCGTAGGTGCCGGAGAAGGGAATCTTGTTGCAGGCCACCACGCCGTACCCGCACTGGAACAGGTCCGGATACCGGTAGCCGATTTCCTCGTTGGCGGTGCAGTCTATGAAGAGGGGATTCTCCACCGACAGGCTGCAGAGGGCGTCGATGTAAGAGCCGGGCTGGCCTTTTTCCAGCAGCTGACCTGCCTTGGAAAGGTCCAGACCTTCCGTGTTGATCACGTATTTGGTGCTGCGGGCGATGCCGCAGACGCGCAGTTCCTTGCCCGAGCGCTTGGCAATGGCGTCGGCATTTTCGTGGATCATCTGCACCAGGGCCTTTCCCACGCGGCCGTAGCCGGCAATGAAGACCGGAATCATCTGGCGCTCGTCCTTGTCAAAGAAGACGTGGTGGATGGCGCGGATGGCCTCTTCGGCCCGGGCCGAAGGCACAATCACGGAGATATTCCTCTCGGAAGAGCCCTGTGCTGTGGCGCGGACGGGGATGCCGTGGCGGCCCAGAGCGGCCAGCATCTGGCCTGTGGCGCCGCTGTGGCCCAGGATATCGTCTCCAATCACGCACACGATGGAGTAGCCGGTCTCCACCTTGAGGGGATTGAGTTTGCCCAGCGAAATCTCGTAGGCAAAGCAGTTGTCGGCCGCCTGGCGGGCCTTTTCGGCATCGGCGGCGGAGATGGCAATGCACATCGAGTGCACGGACGAAGCCTGCGTGATGAGGATGATGTTGATGCCCTTGCGGTAGAGGGCGTCAAACAGGCGGGCGCTGAAGCCCGGAACGCCCACCATACCGCTGCCTTCCAGCGAAATGAGGGCAATGCCTTCCGAGTGTGCCAGGCCGATGACGCCGCCCTCGGTCTGCGGCGGATTCTTCTCCACCAGCGTGCCGGGGTTCTCGGGATGGAAGGTGTCCTTCACATAGATGGGAATGCCCTCGGCCACCACCGGCTGGATGGTAGGCGGGTAAATGACCTTGGCCCCGAAGTGGGACAGTTCCTGCGCAGCCCTGTAAGAGATATTGGGAATAGTACGGGCCGATGGAGCCACCTTCGGGTTGGCGGTCATAATGCCGGGGACGTCGGTCCAGATCTCCTCCCGGCGGGCGTGGACGCCCACGGCGAAGAGGGAGGCGGTATAGTCCGAACCGCCGCGGCCCAGGGTGGTGGGGCGGCCTTCCTCGTCCCGGGCAATGAAGCCCGGGACAATGAAGAGCTGCGTGTGCAGATGGTGGCTGACGCATTCCTGGATGCGCTTGTAAGTGATGGAAGCATCCACGGTGCCACCTCGCACAACAACCAGTTCACGGGCATCGAGCCATTGGCAGGCCAGGCCCAGCGACTGGCACTTATCGGTAAGAATACGGGTAGAAAACAGTTCTCCAAAGCTCTCCACGGCACTCAGGCTGGTGGGGGAGAGTTCACCCAGCAGGAACACGCCCTGCAGGATGCTGGCCAGTTGGTCAAACAGGCTGTTCACCGTCTCGAGGGTCTTCCCCTGCGAGCTCTTGGGCAGCAGTTCGCGGATAATCCCGTGGTGCCGTTCCCGGAGGGCCTGCAGCCGCTCTTCGAAACTCTTGTCGCGGGCACCGGCCAGGCGGCCGATGGCGATGAGTTCGTCGGTGCAGCCGCTGATGGCCGAACTCACCAGGATGGTGCGGTCGGTCTCCAGGGCCTTTTTAACGATATTGATAACCTGGAGCATGGCTCCGGCGTTGGCAACGGAACTGCCTCCGAATTTAAGTACTTGCATAGGTTCGCTATAAAATTAAGGCCGACAGTTTGGCGGTCTCCAGCAGGAAGCCGTCGTGGCCAAAAAGGGAACTGATTTCTATAAGACGGGCATTGGGAATCCAGGAAACCCATTCGCGGCCTTCGTCAGGAGGGAAAATGAGGTCGGAATCCACGGCCACCGCCGTGCAGGCGGCCTTGATGCGCTGGAGGGCCTGCTTGACCCCGCCGCGTCCGCGCCCGGCATTGTGGCTGTCCAGGGCGTTGCAGAGGGTAAAGTAGGAGTAGGCGTCGAAGCCGCGGCGCACCAGCTTCTCGCCCTGGTAGCGCTCGTACGAGGCCACCCGGCCGGCGAAGAGGGTGTCGGGGTCTGCTTCGGCCTGGGTAAGGCCATAGCCCTTGAAACTTCTGTAACTGATGAGGGCCTGGGCGCGGGCGCACTTGAGGCCGGCGGCTCCGCCCTGCAGGTCCTTGGCTTCGCGGAAGGTGGGGTCGGCCTCCAGGGCCATTCTCTGGGCTTCTACGGTGGCTCCCAGGAAGGGAGAGATGCGCGGGGCGGTGCAAAGGAAGAGGCAGCGGCCGAAGAGATCCGGCTCCATAATGGCCCACTCGATGGCATTGAAACCGCCGTTGGACGCGCCAATGAGAAGGTCAATCTTCTCGATGCCCAGATGCTTTCTGACCGCTATGAAGGCGCTCACGGTGTCCCGGATGGTGATCATAGGGAAGTCCAGCAGCCAGGGCTGGCCGGTCTCCGGACGGGTGCGCGCCGGCCCTTCCGAGCCGTAAGCGCTGCCCAGCATATTCACGCAGACCACGTGGTCCCGGAGCGTATCCACGGCCTTTCCGGGGCCCACCAACTCCGGCCACCAGTCTTCCGGATTGCTGTTGGCCGTGAGGGCGTGGCAGATCCAGATGGTGCGGCCTTCGCGGCCCTCGCTCTCGTGGTACACGATGCGGGCTCCGGTAAGGACGCCTCCGTTTTCCAGAGGGAGGTCTGCAGTTATCTCGTAACGGTTCATTTAGAGGCGGTTTGAAGGGCCTGTTCCAGGTCTCCGATAATGTCTTCCACGTCTTCCAGGCCAATGCTCAGGCGAATCAGGTCCGGAGCGATTCCGGCGGCGCGCAGCTGTTCGTCGCTCAGCTGGCGGTGCGTATGGGAGGCCGGGTGCAGGACGCAGGTGTGGCAGTCGGCCACGTGAGTCTCGATGGTCACCAGCCTGAGGGCATCCAGGAAGCGGTTGTCAAAGGCGCGGCCGCCCTTGAGGCCGAAGCACATCACACCGCTGCAGCCGTTGGGCAGGTACTTCTGGGCCAGGCTGTGGTGAGGATCGCTCTCCAGGCCGGGATAGTGGACCCAGGCCACCTCCGGGCGCTGCTCCAGCCACTGGGCCACCTTGAGGGCGCTCTCGCTGTGGCGCTTCATCCTCAGGTGCAGGGTCTGCAGGCCCAGGTGCAGGTAGAAGGCGTTCTGGGGGCTCTGGATGCTGCCCAGGTCGCGCATCAGGTGCGTGGTGGCCTTCACGATGAAGGCCGCTTTGCCAAACTTCTTGGTATAGGTGAGGCCGTGGTAGGACTCGTCGGGGGTGGTGAGGCCCGGGAAGCGCTCGGAGTACTGGTCCCAGGGGAAGTTGCCGCTGTCAATCAGGGCTCCGCCCACGCTGACGCCGTGGCCGTCGATGTATTTGGTGGTGGAGTGGGTCACAATGTCCGCTCCCCATTCGAAGGGACGGCAGAGGTACGGGGTGGGGAAGGTGTTGTCCACCACCAGGGGCAGGCCGTTCCTGTGGGCTACCTTGGCCCAGCGCTCGATGTCAAAGACCTCCACGCCCGGGTTGGAGAGGGTCTCTCCGAACACCAGCTTGGTGTTGGGCCGGATGGCGGCCTCTATCTCCTCGTCGGTGGCATCGGCCTTGAGGAAGGTCACTTCGATGCCCATCTGCTGCAGGGTTACACCCAGCAGGTTGAAGGTTCCGCCGTAGATGTTGTTGGCGGCCACGATGTGGTCTCCACTGCGGGCGATGTTGAGGCAGGCAAACAGGTTGGCAGCCTGTCCGGAAGAGGTGAGGATGGCTCCCACGCCGCCTTCCAGATCGTTGAGCTGGGCGGCGGTAATGTCCAGGGTGGGGTTCTGGAGCCGGGTGTAGAAATAACCGGCCTCTTCCAGGTCAAACAGTTTACCCATCTGGTCAGAGGTCTCATATTTAAAGGTAGTGCTCTGGATGATGGGAATCTGGCGGGGTTCTCCCTTGCCAGGGTTGTATCCTGCGTGCACGCAGCGGGTGTCAATCTTTGCCATATTGTTCTCTAACTTATTATCTGTTTCCGCTCTGGTATACCTCCCGGAACCTGTAGCCACCCTCGGCTTCATAAGAGGGAGGGGCCCGCCGCGAAGCGGTGGGAGGGGTCGCGAAGCGACGGTTCAGGGAGGTATACCAGAGCGGAAACAAAGGTACTGCAAGAAGAAAAAATATACAATAGTATATATAATATTGGAAAATATTTCTATATTTGCTGAAAATTGTAGAAAATATAGAAATAATCGGCCCTCTTTTGGGTTCCAAATAGAAAAATCTTCTTATGGCAGATCTTGTACTGGACTCTACCGACCTCCAAATCCTGCGGGCTTTGCAGGACAATGCGCGGCTCACCACCAAGGAACTGGCGGCGCGGGTGAACCTTTCCACCACCCCCGTCTTCGAGCGTATGAAACGCCTGGAGAAAGAGGGCTTCATCAAAAAGTACGTGGCCGTGCTGGACGCAGAAAAACTGGGCCGCGGCTTTACGGTCTTCTGCTCGGTGAAACTGAAGCAGATGACCCAGAGCGTAGCCCGGGATTTCATCTCCGTGATCCGGGACGTTCCCCAGGTGGCGGAGTGTTATAACATATCGGGAGAATACGACTACCTGCTCAAGATCCAGGCGCCGGATATGAAATACTACAACGAGTTCATCATCAATGTGCTGGGCAACATTGACGCCATAGGTTCCACTCTTTCATCCTTTGTGATGAATGAGATCAAGAACACGCACGGACTGTACGTCTAGTAGTTGATGATGTATTCGGTGGAGATGCCGCCGGCCTCTTCCAGCACCATGCGGGTAAGGCGGCCGCTCTTGTCGTAGTCCAGCTCCATGCCCGTGTAAGCCTTGGGAAGGGCCTTGCGCATCTTGAGCACAACGTGCTTGCCGCCGCCCTTGCCGGCGCTTTCCTGGCAGTCTGCGTCCATCTCCGTGGCAATGTCCTTGTACTTGCCGGCAATGGAGTAGAGGATGGCATTGCGCTGGGGCTTCACGGCCTTGTTGGTTTCTGTGTTCACATCGGCGGCAATACCGCGGAGGTCCATGCGTACGAAGGGACCGTCAATGATGAAGTAGTCTCCTTCGGGATTGGTATAAATCATGGCCAGCTGGTCCGGGGCGGTGTAGGTGATTTCGCCTTCGCTCTTGATGACCTTTCCGGTGATCTTGAGGGTCTTGGCCTGTTTGAACGTTCCTTCGAAGTTCTGGGCGCCGGCGCTCAGGGCCAGTGCCATCAGGGTGATGCTAATAAGTAGTTTCTTCATAACGTGACACTCATTTGCAAATAGCATGCAAAATTAGCGACAATTTGTCAGTTTGGCAAACTGGCTTGAATATTGTAAATTTGAGGGCACAAAATAATCCTATGCAATTACAAGTTTCCGAGGATCTTAACCTCGTTATCAAATACGCTCGCGAAGAGGCCATGCGCACCGGTAGTTACGGCATTGGCCCGGACCATCTTTTCCTGGGAATCATCCGCCAGGAGGAGAACGCCGCCTTCCGTACCCTCCAGAGCCTGGGGATAGAACCGGCCGACCTCAAGACGTTCATCGACCAGCGCATCTTCACCGGCGAAACCCTGCCCTACGAGCAGTTGGACCACATTGCCTTCTCCCGCCAGGCGCAGAACGTGCTCAGCATCACCGTGATGGAGGCCTCCCGCCTCAAGAGCTCCGTGGCGCAGCCCCAGCACCTGCTGCTGGCCCTGTGCCGCACCACCGAGAGCTATGGCCAGATGTATCTGCGCACGCACGGCATCGACTACGGCCGCCTGCTGGCCTTTATGGAAGACGAGGGCCTGCTGAGACCCAAGCAGGAGTCCCAGGAGCAGCAGCCGTCCCAGGGCCCGGATGAAGAACCCGAAGAGAAGAAACTGGACATCGAAGAGTTCGCCTATGACCTCACCCAGGCCGCCCGAGACGGCAAACTGGATCCGGTAGTAGGCAGAGACGGAGAGATTTCCCGCGTGATAGAGATTTTGGGCCGAAGGAAAAAGAACAACCCTATGCTCATCGGAGAACCCGGCGTGGGTAAATCGGCCATCGTGGAAGGTATTGCGCAGAAGATAGCGCACGGGGACATATCGGCCGCCCTGGCCAAGAAGCGCATCCTGTCGCTGGACATTGCTTCCGTGGTGGCCGGCACCAAGTACCGCGGAGATTTTGAAAAGCGCCTCAAGACCATCATCAAGGAGGCCAGCGAGAACCCCGACATCATCCTGTTCATCGACGAGTTCCATACCATCGTGGGTGCCGGCGGTGCATCCGGAAGCCTGGATGCCGCCAATATGCTCAAGCCCGCCCTGGCCCGCGGAGAGTTCCAGTGCATCGGCGCCACCACCCTGGACGAATTCACCAAGATCGTGGAGAAGGACGGCGCCCTGGACCGCCGCTTCCAGAAGATTGTGGTGGAACCCACGGGCGTGGCCCAGTCCATCGAGATTCTGCACCAGCTTCGCCCCAAATACGAAGAATTCCACGGCCTCAAGTATTCCGACGAGGCTGTAGACGCCGCCGTGCGCCTGACGGACCGCTATATCACGGACAAGTCCTTGCCGGACAAGGCCATCGACGCCTTTGACGAGGCCGGCTCTATGGTGCGCCTCTCCGTGGCCCGCAAGAAGGGGAGTGAGAAGGTAGTTTCGGCCGAAGACATAGCCACGGTGGTTTCCAAGATGACGGGCATTCCCGTGAACAAGGTGGCCGAGAGCGAGGGCAACCGCATCGTGAAGATGCGCGCCCGCCTCAAGGGCCGTGTCATCGGCCAGGACGAAGCCATTGAAACGGTGGTACGCGCCATCCAGCGCAACCGGGCGGGCCTCAAGGATCCGCATCGGCCCATTGGAACCTTCCTTTTCTTTGGCCCTACCGGCGTTGGCAAAACCCAGTTGGCACGTTCCCTGGCGGAGTATCTGTTCGACAGCGAGGAAAACCTCATCCGCATAGATATGAGCGAATATATGGAGAAGTTCAGCGTGTCCCGCCTCATTGGCGCGCCTCCCGGCTATGTGGGTTATGAAGAGGGCGGCCAGCTGAGCGAGCGCGTGCGCCGCAAGCCTTACGCCGTGGTACTCCTGGACGAGATTGAAAAAGCCCATCCGGACATCTTCAACCTGCTGCTGCAGGTGATGGACGAGGGCCGGCTCACGGACAGCAACGGCCGCACGGTGGACTTCAAGAATACCATTGTGATTATGACTTCCAACGTGGGAAGCCGCGAGGTGCAGGACTATGGCACCGGAATTGGCTTTGACACGGCCAGCCGCAATGTGGAGGTGGACCGCCGCAGCGTGGTGGAAAAGGCCGTCAAGAAGGCCTTCCCGCCGGAGTTCATCAACCGCGTGGACGAGCAGGTGTACTTCAAGTCCCTGAGCAAGGAGACCATTGAGGACATCATTGACATTGAACTCAAGGACCTTCGCGAGCGGGCTCTGGAGGCAGGGTACAAACTCATCATTACCCCTGCTGCCAAGCGCCTGGTGGCCGATGCCGGCTACGATCCCGCCTATGGCGCCCGTCCGCTGCGCCGCGCCGTGACGCGCTACGTGGAGGACCCGGTGTCCGAGTTCATCATCAGCGACCGCATCCTGGTTTCCAGGAAGAAGGCCGATGCCGCCCCGCGCACCCTCCGCGTGGCCCTGTCTCCTGACAAGGAATCCACGGTGGTGGAACTGAAGGCGGATTAGAGGGCGAGGGCGTCTTCGAGCTCCAGATCCAGATCTTTGATCATGTCCTGGAGGGCCTTGAAGGAAGTATCGGAGGAAATCAGGTTTCCCAGGGTCTCGAGGTTGTAATCCGTGTTTCTCATAACGCTTTCGTTTTAAATTCTGCTGCAAAGATAGACCGAGCTTGTGCCAGACCGCTGCACAAGCTCATTTTTTTCGACACTTGTTCAATCCGAAAAAAATACTTATCTTTGTATGTTTATAAGGAACAGTTAAAAAATGGATAAAAACGAAGAGAAGAATCCGCTCGAGGAGCCCCAGGAAACTGGGTATATCGAGCAGGTAGAGATAGACCACGAGATGCGTTCGGCCTATATCGACTATTCTATGTCGGTAATTGTGTCCCGTGCCCTTCCGGATGCCCGTGACGGCCTCAAGCCCGTTCAGCGCCGCGTTCTGTTCGGTATGGACAATATGGGCCTGAGCTATTCCAGCCAGACTAAGAAGAGCGCCCGTATCGTGGGTGAAGTTATGGGTAAGTTCCACCCGCACGGAGACTCCAGCGTATACGACGCCATGGTCCGCCTGGGTCAGGAATGGAACCAGCGTTATCCTATGGTCAAGGGCCAGGGTAACTTCGGTTCCGTAGACGGTGACTCTCCGGCCGCCATGCGTTACACGGAAGCCAAGCTCCAGAAGATGGCAGAGGACGTGCTGGGAGATATGGACAAGGACACCGTGGATATGGTCAACAACTTTGACGACACCCTCCAGGAACCCACCGTCCTTCCCACCAAGGCTCCGCTGCTGCTCCTTAACGGTGCATCCGGCATTGCCGTAGGTATGGCCACCAATATGGCTCCCCACAACCTGGGAGAGTGCTGCGACGCCATCTGCGCCTACATTGACAATCCGGAGATTACCACGGACGAGCTGATGCAGCACATCAAAGGTCCCGATTTCCCCACCGGCGGCATCGTTATGGGCAAAGCCGGCATCAAGGAAGCCTACGAGACCGGCCGCGGCCGTGTGGTCATCCGTTCCAAGACAGAAATCGAGGTAGACGAAAAGGGCCGTGAAACCATCGTGGTCACGGAGATTCCCTATATGGTCAACAAGAGGGAGATGATCGAGAAGATAGCCCAGTTGGCAGACGAAAAGAAAGTGGAGGGCATCTCCTACATCAACGATGAAAGCTCCCGCGGAGAAACCCGCGTGGTCATCCGCCTCAAGCAGGGCACCAACTCCGGTGTGGTCCTCAATATGCTGTTCAAGTACAGCCCCCTGCAGAGCAGTTTCTCCTTTAACAACGTGGCCCTGGTCAAGGGACGTCCCCGCACCCTCAGCCTCAAGGAAATCATAGGCCAGTTTGTGGAATTCCGCCACGAGGTAGTGGTCCGCCGCACCAAGTTCGAGCTGGACAAGGCCCAGAAGCGCGCCCACATCCTGGAAGGCCTCCTCAAGGCTATGGACATCATCGACGAGATTGTCCACATCATCCGTTACGAGACCAAGAGCATCGAAGAAGCCAAGGCTATGCTTATGGAGCGTTACCAGTTCACGGAGCCGCAGGCTTCCGCCATCGTGGAAATGCGCCTGCGCCAGCTGGTAGGCTTGGAGCGTGAAAAGCTGCAGAACGAGTACGACGAACTGATGAAGTTCATCGCCCGCTGCAACCAGATCCTGGGCTCCGTGGAAGAGCAGTTCAAGGTGGTCAAGGAAGAAACGATGGACCTCAAGGAGCGCTATGGAGACCCCCGTCGTACAGAGATCACCCTGGCCGACGACGAGTTCAACCCGGAAGACTTCTACGCAGACGAAGACCAGGTCATCACCATTTCCCACCTGGGTTACATCAAGCGCACGCCTCTCACCGAGTTCCGCACCCAGAACCGCGGCGGCGTGGGTATGAAGGGTTCCGCCACCCGTGACGAAGACTTCATTGAACATATCTATATTGCCAATACCCACAGCACGATGCTTCTGTTCACCCAGAAGGGTCGCTGCTACTGGCTCAAGGTATACGAGATTCCGGAAGGCAACCGCACCTCCAAGGGCCGCGCCATCCAGAACATCCTGATGATAGAACCGGACGACGCCGTCCGCGCCTATCTCAACGTGAAGACCCTCAAGGACGAAGAATTCATCAACAACAACTACATTATGATGGTTACCCGTCAGGGTGTTGTGAAGAAGACTTCCCTCGAGGCCTATTCCCGTCCCCGCACCAACGGCGTCAACGCCATCAACATCCGGGAAGACGATGAACTCCTCGAAGCCATCCTCACCAACGGCCGCTGCACCATTATGATTGCGGCCCACGGCGGACGCTGCGTAAAGTTCGATGAATCAGAGGCCAGGCCGCTTGGCAGAACCTCCACGGGCGTGCGTGGCATCAATCTTGATGAAGGAGACTACGTAGTGGGTGTCGTCTGCCAGGACCCCGAGGCAGAAGACGCAGCGAAGCACCAGGTGCTGGCCGTCTCCGAGAACGGTTTCGGCAAACGCTCAGACCCCGCAGACTACCGCCAGACCTCCCGCGGCGCCAAGGGTGTAAGAACCCTCAACATCACGGAAAAGACGGGTATGCTGGTAGCCATCAAGAACGTGACCGACGAAGACGACCTTATGATCATCTGCCGCTCGGGAATGACCATCCGAATGCCTGTTGACACCATTCGTGTCGCCGGACGTGCTACTCAGGGCGTGAAGCTCATCAACATCAAGGAAGGGGACTCCATCGCCGCCATTTCCGTAGTCGCCCACAGCGAGGAAGAGGAAAGCCAGGCAGCAGAGGGTTCCGCAGTAGAAGAATAATTAATCAGTAAACTATAGTTATGAAAAAGTTATTTGTAGTTCTCGCGCTGGCCGGCTCCCTGCAGGTCGCGCTTGCTCAGAAGCCCGCTGCAGAGATGCAGAAAAACGTAGACAAGGCTCTTGAAGCCACCAAGGATGCCAAGAAGGGTGCCAAGCCCGCCACTTGGACCAAGCTGGCCGAAGCCTATATGGCTGCCTACAACAACCCCACCGCCAATGTGACCCTGGGTATTGACAAGGCTACCTTCACTATGATGAACAAGGAGAAGCCCATTTCTACCGGTACCGTTCAGGTGGAAGGTCAGACCTATGAGAAGATGCAGTACGCCAACTACGACGTTTACTTCAACGCCGCCGGCATGCTGGTCATCGCAGACGTTACCCATCCTTCCGTGGAGGGTGACCTCCTGGGAGAAGCCGCCAAGGCTTATGCCAAGGCTTACGAGCTGGGTGAGAAGGCCGAAAAGGTAGATCCCAAGCTCCAGGAGATTGTGAACAAGTACTACGAAGAGGCTTATTCCGCCTACCAGCTGGGCGAAATGAAGAAGGCTTCCCAGCTCTTCAAGGGCGCTGCCGACGTGTCCATGACCCCTCCTTGCACCGCTCCCAACTTCGATGCCGCTTATAATGCCGCCTTCGTAGCCAGCGCCGCCAAGGATTACGACACCGCTGAAGAGTACTTCAACCTCTGCCTGAAGAACGACTATACCTCCGACGGCAACATCTACGCCAACCTGTCCCAGTGCAGCCTGGCCAAGGCCGATACCCTGGCCGCCAAGAACTACCTGGCCACCGGTCTCACCAAGTACCCTGACAACGAGAGCATCCTCACCAGCCTCATCAACCTCTACCTCCAGACCAACGAAGATCCCGAGAAGATCGTCGAACTCCTGGACGAGGCCAAGAAGGTAATGCCCGACAACCCCTCCCTCTTCTATGTGGAAGGTAACATCTACGTTGGTGTGAAGAACTACGAGAAGGCCATCGCCGCTTACGACAAGGCCCTCGCCATCGATCCCAACTACGATTTCGCTTACTATGGCAAGGGTAACGTAGCCCTGAAGCAGGCCGAAGACCTCATCACCGAGCGTGACGCCCTGGATGTCCGTGAGTGGAAGAAGTACGACGAGCTCAACGAAAAGGTCATCGAAACCTACAAGGCCGCTGTGGAACCCTTCGAGAAGTGCTATGAAGTCAGCAAGAACGACGCCGTGAAGGCTTCCGCCGCCGACTTCCTCAAGCGCCTCTGCTTCACCCTTCGTAACGTAGATCCCAAGTACCAGGAAGGTTACGACAAGTGGAAAGTGATTGTTGACGGAGAGTAATCTCTAACAGCATACAAACAAAAAAGACGGCTCATTCTGAGTCGTCTTTTTTGTCGAATGCCTTCACGATTTTGGTGACCAAAGGGTGCCTTACTATATCCTGGTTGGTGAACCGGATGGTGGCAATGCCCTTGATGCCTTCCAGCAGTTGGATGCCCCTGAGAAGGCCGCTGTCCTCGCGGCGGGGGAGGTCTATCTGGGTGGCGTCACCCGTTACGATGAACTTGGCGCTGGCGCCCATACGGGTAAGGAACATCTTGAGCTGGCCCAGGTTGGTGTTCTGGGCCTCGTCCAGAATCACGCAGGCCTTGTCCAGCGTGCGGCCACGCATATAAGCCAGCGGGGCAATCTGGATGGTGCCGTCGGCCATAAATTCCTGCAGGCGCCTGGAGGGAATCATATCCGAGAGGGCGTCGTACAGGGGCTGGAGATACGGGTCCAGTTTGTCCTTGAGGTCTCCGGGCAGGAAGCCCAGGCGCTCGCCGGCTTCTACGGCGGGGCGGGTGAGGATGATGCGCTTGATCTCGCGGTTCTTGAGGGCGCGCACGGCCAGGGCTATGGCCATATAGGTTTTGCCGGTACCGGCAGGGCCGATGGCAAAGATAAGGTCGTTCTCGAAGTAAGCCTGAATGAGATCCTGCTGGGTTTTGTTGCGGGCCCGGATGGGCTTGCCGTCCGTTCCGTGGACAATCACGGCGTCGGCCGTGGGACGGGAAGTCTCCCCGCCGGCGAAGATGTCCTCCACGTCGTAGGCGGTGAGGTTCATCTTGTGGTGACGGCGGTCAATGAGTTCTGCAAAGCGGATGTTGAACTCGGCAATGTCGCTTTCCCGGCCTTCCAGAATGAGTTCGTTACCCCGTGCAACTACCTTCAGATGAGGGAAGTACGAGCAGAACTCGGTGAGTATTTTGTTGCCCACGCCATAGATTTCTATGGGGTCGATGGCTTCCAGCGTGATGGTTTTCTTCATACGAAGGGCAAATATACTACATATATTTGGCTTTTTTTTGGAAAAAAGCTTAAATTTGTGGATTATGGAGGATTAGATTATGAAAAGGAACCTCATTATACTTTTGGCGCTGATTACGTTCGTAAGCAGCTGTGATTTCATTCGTTCCCTGGCGGGACGTCCCACGTCGGCCCAATTGGAGCAGATGCGCCTGGAGCGCATGGCCAAGGAGGAAGCCCGGCACCAGGCTACCCTGGATTCGATGGCCAAGGTGCAGCAGCATATGGCAGATTCCCTGGCCGCCCAGGAGAAGTACCTGCTGGACTCCCTGGTCCAGGCCAAGGGTACGGTCCTCAACCCCTCCAAACTGGGCGGTCTGTACACCACCAAGCTGGAAACCAAGTACTGCATCGTAGTGGGCGCCTTCCGCAACCGTTCCAACGCGGAGCGTAAGCTCAAGGAGTGCAACAAAGCCGGCTTCACGGCCACCATCATCAGCTTCCGCAACGGACTGCTGGCCGTGGCGGTCTGCCCCTCCGACAGCCTGGCAGAAACCCTCAAGACCCTCAAGGAGCTGCGCGGAAAAGGCGTTTGCCCGCCGGATACCTGGATTCTGGTGAACGAATGATGAAGCGCCTCCACTGTGTCCTCGCTGCCCTGCTCGTGGCGGGGTCGGGGCTCCTGAATGCCCAATACAGAACCACCTTGCAAGACCTGGACGATTCCGAAACCGTCCGGGCCTTGAAGGAACACGTAGCCACCCTTTCCGCCGCCCAGATGGAAGGCCGAAAAGCCGGCAGCGAAGGGGAAAAGATGGCCGCGGAATACCTGGAAGCCAAACTCCGGGAGTATGGAATTGACATCCTCACCAGCGGCAACGAGTTTGGAGTATCCAAAGGGGCCGATACGCTGCATTCCCGCAACGTCACCGGTCTCCTGCAGGGCTGGGACAAGTCCCTGAACCAGCGATACATAGTAGTGGGAGCCCGGATGGACAACCTGGGTATGGATACCCTCGTGGTCAACGGAGAGCCCACCCGCCGCATCTATTACGGGGCCAACGGCAATGCTTCCGGTATGGCTATGCTCCTGGAACTGGCCCAGAAACTTTCCTACGCCCGCACCCTTCTCCGCCGCAGCGTCATCTTCGTGGGCTTCGGCGCATCGGAAGAAACTTTCGCAGGTGCCTGGTACTTCCTCAACCGCACCTTCAAGGAAGACATAGCCAATGTGGACGCTATGGTGAACCTGGATATGCTGGGCACATCGGCCGGCGGTTTCTATGCCTTTACCTCCTCCAACGAGGATCTGAATACCATCGTATCGGCCCTTCAGGGAGAACTGCTGCCCGTTCAGGCCCAGCTCACCACCCAGCAGCCCTATTCCGGAGACCACATCGTCTTCTACGACAAGGAGATTCCCTCCGTCCTCTTCACTACGGGCCGATACCCGGAGCACAACACCGGAAGGGACACCTTCGACATCATTGACTTCGAAGGTATGGAAGGGGAGTTGGAGTACATCTACAGCTATGTGCAGCGCCTGTGCAATGGCGCCCGTCCGCTCTTCAGGAACGATTCCATAGCCCCGCAGGTGCAGACGGAGGCCGACGTAGTGGCCTACAGTGACGTAGACGTCAAGCCTATGTTCCTCAACTCGCCGGATCCCCGCACCTTTATGGAGAAGTGGGTGTACCAGTACCTCAAGTACCCCAGATATGCCCAGGAGAACGGAATCCAGGGCCGCGTGCTGGTCACGTTCGTGATCAACGAGAAGGGAGAGGTGAAGGATGTCAGAGTAACCCGCGGCGTGCACGAGACCTTGGACGAGGAAGCCGTGCGCGTGGTGGCCGCATCGCCCAAGTGGCGTCCCGGCCGGCACAGGGGCAAGAAAGTCAAGACCGCCCTTACGGTGGCCGTAGAGTTCAAGCTGGACAAGAACAAAGGAAAATTCGGAATTAACGGAGTAACTATCAAATAACTGTATGGATTACAATTTCGCAGAGATTGAGCGCAAGTGGCAGGCCGAGTGGGCCAAGAACAAGACCTACAAGGCCGATGTAGATACTGCAAAACCCAAATACTATGTGTTGGATATGTTCCCGTACCCCAGTGGGGCGGGCCTTCACGTAGGACACCCGCTGGGATACATCGCCAGCGACATCTTCTCCCGTTACAAGCGCCTCAAGGGCTTTAACGTGCTGCACCCTATGGGCTACGATGCCTTCGGCCTTCCCGCCGAGCAGTACGCCATCCAGACCGGCCAGCATCCGGAGAAGACCACCCACGACAACGTGGCCCGTTACCGCAGCCAGCTGGACCGCATCGGTTTCTCCTTCGACTGGGACCGTGAATTCCGCACCTCTGACCCTGACTATTACAAATGGACCCAGTGGGCCTTCCTCAAGATGTTCGGCTCCTGGTACGACAATACCCTCCAGAAAGCCCGTCCCATCGAGGACCTGGTAGCCGCCTTCGAGCAGGGCGGTTCGGCCGCCGTCAACGCTGCCTGCAGCGAGGGCCCGGCCTTCACCGCCGCCGGTTGGAAAGCCTTCTCCGAGAAGGAGAAGTCCGACGTTCTTATGCGTTATCGCATTGCCTATCAGGGAGAAAGCACCGTGAACTGGTGCCCCGCCCTGGGTACCGTGCTGGCCAACGATGAGGTTAAGGACGGCTACTCCGAGCGTGGCGGTTTCCCCGTGTTCCAGAAGAAGATGACCCAGTGGCAACTCCGCGTGAGCGCCTATGCCGGCCGCCTGCTGGATGGCCTGGACCAACTGGACTGGACGGATTCCCTCAAGGAAATGCAGCGTAACTGGATTGGCCGCAGCCAGGGAGCCGAAATGGTGTTCAAGGTAGACTGCGACGGCGCCCAGTACGACGTGACCATCTTCACCACCCGGGCCGACACCATTTACGGTGTCACCTTTATGGTCCTGGCCCCGGAAAGCGAATGGGTGGAGAAACTCACCTCCAAGAGCCAGAAGGCAGAGGTAGATGCCTACCTGGAGCAGGTAAAGAAGAAGACCGAGCGTGAAAGAATAGCCGGCAAGGCCGTCACGGGCGTGTTCTCCGGCTCCTACGGCATCAACCCCGTCACCGGCGAGAAGGTGCCCGTCTGGATTTCCGAATACGTACTGGCCGGTTATGGTACCGGCGCCATTATGGCCGTTCCTGCCCACGACAGCCGAGACTACGCCTTTGCCAAGAAATTCGGCCTTCCCATCGTGCCCGTCATTGAAGGGGCCGATGTCTCCGAAGAAAGCGTGGATGCCAAGGAAGGCATTATGTGCAACAGCGGCTTCCTCAACGGACTCACCGTGAAGGAGGCCATTCCCGCCGCCATCGACTATGTGGAGAAAAACGGAATCGGCCAGAGAAAGATCAACTACCGCATCCGCGACGCCATCTTCTCCCGCCAGCGTTACTGGGGAGAGCCTTTCCCCATCTACTACAAGGACGGCATCGCCACGCCGGTATCCTTCGAGGACCTGCCGCTCACGCTGCCGGAGATTGACCAGTACAAGCCCACCGAGGACGGTCAGCCGCCGCTGGCCCGCGCCAAGGACTGGACGTACAAGGGCTACCCGCTGGAAACCAGCACGATGCCCGGTTTCGCCGGCTCCAGCGCCTATTACCTGCGCTATATGGATCCGCACAACGGAGAAGCCCTCGTCTCCAAGAAGGCCGATGAATACTGGCGCAACGTAGACCTCTACGTGGGCGGCACCGAGCACGCCACCGGCCACCTCATCTACAGCCGTTTTTGGAACAAGTTCCTCTATGACCTGGGTTATGTCTGCGAGGCAGAGCCTTTCTGCAAGCTCATCAACCAGGGTATGATTCAGGGCCGTTCCAACTTCGTATATATGATTCCCGGCACCAACAAGTTCGTTTCGGCCGGCCTCAAGGACCAGTACGAGACCATCCCGGTGCACGTGGACGTGAATATCGTGTACAACGACCGCCTGGACCTCGATGCCTTCCGCGCCTGGCGTCCGGACTACAAGGACGCCGAGTTCATCCTGGAAGACGGCGAGTACGTCTGCGGCTGGGCCATCGAGAAGATGTCCAAGAGTATGTACAACGTGGTGAACCCGGACAAGATCTGCGATACCTACGGGGCCGATACGCTCCGCCTGTACGAGATGTTCCTGGGCCCCATCGAGCAGGCCAAGCCCTGGGATACCAAGGGCATCGACGGTGTCAACCGCTTCCTCAAGAAGTTCTGGCGCCTGTTCTGGGACCGCGAGAACTGGCTGGTGACGGACGAAGAGCCCACCAGGGACGAGCTCAAGGCCCTGCATAAGCTCATCGGCAAGGAGCAGGAGGATATTGAACATTTCTCCTACAACACCACCATATCGGCCTTTATGATTGCCCTCAATGAACTGGGTAACTGCTCCAAGCGGGCCATTCTGGAGCCCCTCACCGTGCTGCTGAGCCCCTTCGCTCCGCACATCGCCGAGGAACTCTGGCACCAGCTGGGCCACAAGGATTCGGTGGTTTACGCTTCCTTCCCTGAATATAAGGAGGAACTGGCGGCCGACAATTCCGTCAAGTACCCCGTGTCCTTCAACGGCAAGACCCGCTTCTTCGTGGATGCCCCTGCATCGGCCTCCCCGGCAGAAGTGGAAGCCATGGTCCGCGCTCACGAGAAGACGCCCCAGTACGTGGGAGAGCTGTCTATCGCCAAGGTGATCGTGGTTCCCGGACGTATTGTAAACGTAGTGCTCAAGAAATAGATTATGGTCCCCAAGCGCGTACTCATAACCGTTTTTGACTACATCGTCATCACATTGGGAACCCTTCTCTTTGTGATGGCCTGGACCTCCTTCCTGCTGCCCAACAATATGATTGACGGTGGTATGACGGGTGTATCGGCCCTGTTGTCTATGGTAACGGGCGTTTCGGTAGACATCTGGTACTTCGGAATCAATGTGGGCCTCCTGATCCTGGCCTGGTTTGTCCTGGGCCGGGGTTTCGGAATCAAGACCATTTATTCCATCCTGCTTTCCACCCTGCTGTTCCGCGTCCTCGGAAGCGAGAGTATGCGTTTCCTCTGGTCCGTGGAAGGGGAAGTCCTGTACGTGGGTGACGGCATTCTGGTGCCCATCATCGGCGGTCTGCTGGAGGCCATAGGCCTGTCCCTCATCATCCTCCGGGGCGGCTCCACCGGCGGAACGGACATCCTGGCCCTCATCGTGAACAAGTTCTGGCCCATTACCATCGGCCGCTTCTACGTGATGGCCGACTTCGTGGTCATTACGCTCCTGATCTTCGTGCCCGGCCACTGCTTTACGGACGTGGTGTACGGTTACATTACTATGGGTGTCTGCGCCTATGTGCTGGATCTGATTACGCTGGGCAAGGAGTCTTCCGTGCAGGTGCTCATCTTCTCCAATCAGCTGCAGCTCATCGGAGACTACATCACCCGCATTATGGGCCGAGGCGTCACCGCCCTCAAGGCCATCGGCTGGTTCACCCAGGAAGACCGTCAGGTGCTGATGGTGATGCTCCGCAAGATTGAACTGACAGACCTGGTGAAAGCCGTCAAGGAAATTGACCCCAAGGCCTTCGTGACCATCGTGCCCGCCAACAGCGTGTACGGCGAGGGCTTTGACGAGATGAAGACCGGCCTGGCCCGCAAGAAAAAGAAAAAACTGAACAACAAATAGCTATGCCTGTTCTCAAAAAAAACATTTTTACCCATATCAAGGAATGGCTGCTGGTCACCTTGGGAATCCTCATCTATGTCACGGCCTGGTCCGTGTTCCTCATTCCCAATAACCTCATCGGTGGCGGCGTATCCGGTATCAGCTCCATGATTCAGTACGCTACGGGCGGTACCATCCAGATGGGTTACAGCTATTTCGTGCTCAATGCCATCCTGGTGGCGGCGGCTGTCGTCATCCTGGGTATGGGCTTCGGCGCCAAGACCATCTACGCCATCATCCTGGCTTCCATCGCCCTGCGTTTCCTGCCCGATATGGTGCCCACCACCATCATCAAGACGCTGGCCATCGACAACGGCAAGCTCCTGAGCGTGCTGATGGGCGGCCTGCTGGCCGGTATAGGCATCGGTATGAGCATCTCCAACGGCGGTTCCACCGGCGGTACGGACATCATAGCCCTCATCTATACCAAGTACCACAACGTGTCGCCCGGTAAGGTGATTCTGGTGCTGGACTTCATCATCATCGGCTCCTCCCTGCTTATCCCTTCCTATGTGAATGAGCTGGATGCCAACGGTATGCCGGTGCTGGATGCGGCCGGTAACCCGGTGATGTTCAAGATGCCTTTTGCCGAGAAAGTGACCACGGTCCTGTACGGTCTCATCCTGGTTACGGTGAACAGTTATGTGCTGGATATGTACATTTCCGGTTCGCAGCAGAGCGTGCAGCTGTTCATCCTCTCCAAGGAGTATGAGAAGATTGCCGATGCCATCTCCAAGGAGATGCACCGCGGCGTCACCGTGCTGGACGGCAAGGGCTGGTACACCAAACAGGATACCAAGGTGCTGATGGTCCTGACCCGCAAGACGGACCTCAACCTGATGTTGAGGTACATCAAGCAGCTGGACCCCAACGCGTTCCTCTCCGTAAGTTCCGTGAACGGCGTATACGGAAAGGGATTCGAAACCATCAAGAAATAGAGTTCTTTTACATATAGGATACACGTGTCCCCGCGGCCACTGAGAACTGATTATGGACCTGGCATTGCTTGTCCTGGCTCTTCTCTGTTCGTTGGCGGTGGCGCTTTGCCTGGTTCTGTATCTGCGCCTGCGTAAGAATGAAGCCCGGATTAAGGCTGTCCTTGAACAGCCTTCCAAGTCGGACGATGCGTCCGAACCCTATGAACTGGCGGCGATCGATCAATACCTGTACGACAGGTGCTGCAGGTACATGACGGAGTTTCGGCCCTTCCTGGTGAAAACCTTCACCTTACAGGATTTGGCCAACGCCGTCTTTACCAACAAGTACTATCTGAGCAAAGCTATCAACCGTTTCTCCGGCAAGAATTTCCGGCAATACGTAAATTATTACCGGATAATGTATTCGATGGACTTGTTCCGGAAGAATATGAGCCTGCGCGTAACGGAAATGGCCGAACTCAGCGGATTCCATTCCACCACTTCCTTCAACCAAAGTTTCAAGGTGGTGATGGGGGAGTCACCCAGCATCTGGTGCTCCCGGGTCCGCAAAAAACAAATGGAAAGACTAAAGTAAAACCCGGCCGCGGGACACGTTATTCTTGTATCCCTTTCCAACTTTCCGGAACAGGGGCGGTTACATCCACTTCGGTTTTCTTGACGGGGTGGATGAATTGTATCCGGCGGGCCAGGAGGCTGATGCCGCCGTCCGGATTGGAGCGCTTGGCGCCGTACTTGAGGTCTCCCTTGATGGGGCAGCCCATATGGGCCAGCTGGCAGCGGATCTGGTGATGGCGCCCGGTGAAGAGCTGGATTTCCAGCAGGAAGTACCGGTCCGTGGTCTGGATGAGGGTGTATTTCAACTTGGCTTCCTTTCCGTTCTTGGCCACGTACGACTTGTTCTGGGCCTCATTCCTTACAAGATTGTCTATGAGGGTATCAGACGCTTTGTCAGGTTTGTTGCCTGTCAGGGCCCAGTAGGTTTTGTGAATCTCTCCCTTGCGGAGCATCTCGTTGAGGCGTTCCAGGGCCTTGGAGGTCTTGGCAAAGAGGACCACGCCGCTCACCGGCCGGTCCAGCCGGTGGGGGACACCCATAAACACCTGTCCGGGTTTGCCGTCCCGTTGGGCAATGAAGGCCTTGAGGGTCTCGCTGAGGGGTTCGTCGCCGGTTTTGTCTCCCTGCACAATCTCTCCCGTCCGCTTGTTGAAAATGAGCAGATGGTTGTCTTCCAGCAGGATTCTTCCGGCGATATCCTGAAACTCCGATTCGGGTAAAGTTCTGTATACACTCATATTGCCTGCAAAGATACCGATTTTTTCTGGCATATGATTTGTTAGGGCTATAGAAACGCTAAAACGAATTGATTATGAAAAAGATTGCTTTCATATCCCTGCTTTTGATCCTCGCCGCCTGCGGTTCTTCCGTCCAGTCGGCCAAGAGCGAGTTGGAAGATCCCGTGAACGTAGGTTTTGGCAGAACGGTGGAGAGAAAGAATGTCACCACTTCCATTTCTACTATTGATTCCGATGCTACCACCCAGTATTACCGCGACATCTATGATATGATTGAAGGCAAGTGCGCCGGTGTAGAAGTGGAAGGCCACCGGGTCCGTATCCGCGGCGCCGGCAAGAACGGCGGCAAGGGTGACCCCCTGTTTGTAGTGAACAATGTGCCCACTTCGGACGTGTCTTCCATCTCCCCGTACGACGTAAAAAGCATCACCGTTCTCAAGGATGCGGCCTCCTGCGCCATATATGGAATTGAGGGCGCCAACGGCGTTATTTTGATAGACCTAAAATAGTCGAAAAAAAGGCCGAATATTTTTGGTAGTTTATAAAAAAAGCCGTACATTTGCGGTCCCAACTTCTGGATGTAGCGCAGTTGGTAGCGCACCTGGTTAGGGACCAGGAGGTCGCTGGTTCAAGTCCAGTCATCCAGACTAAAAAGCAGAGCGAAGCGCTCTGCTTTTTTGCGTCTGGATGACTTCGTTGAACCTCTTTTTACCTCCCGCCGCTTCGCGGCTGCCTAAAAATAATGGGATCGGGATGTGATTTGTGTAGTTTTTTTGTTATATTTGTTCCATTATCCACGGATAAACACAAAAAACAACTGATATGGAAACCAATACCAACTTGAATGATGTGAGCCGTCTGTCGGAGGGCACTGTATTCAAAGGTGAAATTGTCACTCCCAATGATATCCGCATTGACGGTCAAGTAGAGGGCAGCATCAAGTCCAAAGGCCGCATTGTGGTAGGAGAAAACGCCAAGGTGAACGGAGACATCATCTGCACCAATGCAGATTTCAGCGGCACCATGAGCAAGGGTACCTTCTATGTGCAGGATACCCTGTCCCTCAAGCCCGGCAGCTCCGTAGACGGAGACCTTCGCTACAAGCGCCTTCAGGTGGACCTGGATGCCAAGTTCAACGGCAACTGCCGCGTTCTCTCCGAGAAAGAGTTCGAGCAGGTAGCCAAGACGGACGCTGTCAAGGCTCCCGTTCAGCCCAAGCCCGCTCCCAAGGCTGAAGAAGACGCCCCTGCCCAGGCCCCCGGGAATAACGAATAATATTCAATGCTATGGCTAACATAAATATAAACGAGGTAAACCGCATTGCCGCCGGTGCTATCTTTAAGGGAGATATCGCAACCACCAATGACATTCGCATTGACGGTACTTTTGAAGGCCGCCTCTACTCCGAGGCCCGCGTGGTGGTAGGAGAGAAGGCGGTGGTGAAGGGAGACATCTTCTGCACCTTCGTCGACTTCAACGGTACCATGACGGAAGGTCGCTTCTATGTAAAGGACACGCTGACCCTCAAGGCCGGCTGTTCCGTGCATGGAGACCTCTTCTTCGAGCGTCTGCAGGTAGAACTGGACGCTAAGTTTATAGGAAAGTGCCAGGTTATCGGAGATGCAGAATACGACAAAGTCTCCGACCCCATGCGCGCCCTGCTTAAGTAAATAATAATCCCCGAGATTAACTCTCGGGGATTATTGTATCATCAGTCTTCTTGCTTCTCCCAGAGCTCTTTCAGCTCTTCCCGGGCTTCTTCAATATCTTCCAGATATTCCTTACAGGCCTGCAGCCTGGCAAAACAGGCCGAAGCCAAAAGCCGCGAAGCGTTCACATCACTCTGCCAATGGTAACCGGCAATCACACGGCTCTGTCCCCATTCGTAACCCGCGAGGAGCAGCTCGTCCTGCTTCTCGGGATTGAGTTGGGCCAATACCAGAGCCATACCCCAGCCGCGTACGGTGTGGCCGGAAGGGTAGGAACCCGTGACGCGCTCGTGTTCTTCGTATTCGGGAATCAGCGTACTTTCCCTATGGAAGACAAAGGGCCGAAGCCTCATATAATGGGCCTTGGGCTTGGTGGCACCCAGACGGAAAGTACGGATGCTGCGTTTGAGCAGATGGAGGGTCTTGGGAGTGGATTCCTGGCACAGCTTGAGGCCGAAAGCCTTGCTGAACATCAGGGCCATGGTATCCACGTCGGTGGTACCTTCGGCTCTGGCCCGGAGGCCTCTTTCTCCTTCCCGCTGGGTCTTGCCCCACTCGTACATTGCCTGGTCCAGTTCAAAATGGGCCGATCCCTCCTCCGGCGGCGGGGGAAGGAAGATAACGGCGTCCGGAAGTTCTTCGGCCTTCAGGTAGGCAGGGACATTCTGGCCGAAGGCACTCCATACCGTCAAAAAACTCAGAAGCAGGAGTAAGATTCTTTTCATAGTTGCACTTCAAAAACCGAACAAAGATAGGCATTTCCATCGGCCTTGCAAAATTTCATAAAATGAGACCTTTCTATTTATCCCTTCTCTGCGTTTTGACCCTTCTCCTTTCCTGTGAGAAGAAAGGCAACAGTTATCCGGGCGGTGGCCAGGATGAGCCCGCTCCGGAACCCGAAATCCCTACGGTGTCCGCCCCCAAAGGCAACGTCGTAGTGGGATACGCCACGTATTGGGACACAACTATTCCCAATCCGAAGTACCTCACCCATATCTGCTATGCCTTCGCCCACATCAAGAACGACTTCGAGACCTTGGATATCAAAACCCCGTCCCGTCTTACCGCCATTACCGCCCTCAAGAAACAGAAGCCGGAACTCAAGATCCTGCTGTCCGTAGGCGGATGGGGCGCCGGCAACTTCAGCGAGATGGCCGCCAGCAAAACGCACCGCAAGAACTTTGCCCAGAACTGCCTCAAGGCCGTTACCCAGTACGGCCTGGACGGGATAGACCTGGACTGGGAGTATCCCACCAGCAATGCGGCCGGCATCTCCTCCTCGCCCAGCGACACCTATAACTTCACCCTGCTGGTGAAGGAACTCCGCAGCGTCCTGGGGGCCGATAAGCTCCTCACGATGGCCTCCGCCGACAACGGCAAGTATGTGGACTTCAAGGCCGTGACACCCTATTTCAACTTCATCAACCTGATGACCTACGATATGGGCAACCCGCCCAAGCACAATGCCGGCCTGTATCCCTCCTCCAGAACGTATATCAGCTGCGACGAGTCCGTCTCCATCCATAATAATAAAGGCGTCCCGTACGAGAAGATAGTGATGGGCATACCCTTCTATGGCCACGGAGACGGAAAGGCCTATCCGGTCGACGGCGTAGACTACCGGGACATCAAGACCGGCAGCTTCAAGGAAATGTGGGACGAAACCTCCCAGGTGCCCTATCTGGCCGATGAAAAAGGGAATATGGTCCTGAGCTATGACAACGCCCGCTCCGTGGACCTCAAGGCCCAGTACATCCTGAAGAAAGGCCTCAAGGGAGCGATGTACTGGAATATAGAAGCAGATGACGATGACTGGACCCTGTCCAAAGTCATCGCCACCCGTCTGTTAAATGTTGTAGAGTAAACTACTTGAGATCGATCAGAATGACTCCGTTGGCGCCGCGGCTGCCGTAGATGGCGCAGGAACCGGCGTCCTTGAGCACGGAGATGGACTTGACATCGTTGGGGTTGATGAAGGAGATGTCGTCGGAGGGAACGCCGTTCACCACAAAGAGCGGATCGCTGGAGCCGTTGACGGTGCCCATACCCCGGATGACAACCTTGTCTCCCCTCACATCCACTCCGGCGCATCGGCCTTCAATCATTTCATAGATGGTCTTGTACTGTGCAGCGTTGTGGGTGTCTACCTTGGAAACTGCGGTGGACAGGTCCTTGGAGTCGGAAGAGCCGTAACCAATGTTGACGGCGTTTGCCTGCTCCTTGGGAGCCTGTACGGAAGAACCGCAGGCCGTGAGCAGCAGAAGAAGGGGGAGTAAGATCGTTTTTTTCATGGTAGAAATATTATATGGTTAGTATTCTTCCTCATTCCAAAAACATTACAGTGGCTTCCAGACTTCACAGAGTGCCATTTTTGCTCAGTTGTGTTAAGTATTGTGTTAACTTTCAAGGAGTTTGCAAAAAAAACTTGAATGTAGTATCATAGAATGGCGTTTTTTATCATTGAAAATGCCGATAATTATTCTTTGGTACACTCATTATTTTGGCATGACTACGGGACTGTGGAGGACTTCGTTTCGGCGAAGGAAGAGTATTATTCTTATAGAAAACTTCATGCAAAACCGGTCGTTGGATAGTCCTGATCAAGAATTAAATCCTTCTGCATAATAGAACTGCCGCCACCTCAACGTGACGGCAGTTCTGTCATTCTAAGGAATGTCACCCTGAAGCGAAGCCGAAGGATCTACTTCCCCCTCACAAAATGCCGGTAATCAGAGCCCCAGGTCCCGACAGAATAGGTCGTACCCTCTTTCTGCCATTCCATCTCCTTTGACGTCAGCTTTACAAGCTTGTATGTGACATTGCTGAAGTCCGACATCGCAGGGTTGATGGTAATAGTGCCCTTGTTAATCAGGTCGATGGCATAGTGGCCGCTGTAGTCGTGCGATTCACCACTAAAGGCATCATATACGTGAAGCTGATAACCATTGTTCCCGTCAATGGTGTACTCCACGGAACCATCCATCGCGAACACCGTGGGGTCGTATTGCTCGGACCAGGTACCTTCCAGCTTGTTCACATCGATCTTCTCACAACCGCTCAGCCCTGCCGCCAGCAGCGCCGCGCAAAAAGCAAAGTTCAATATGCGTTTCATCATACATCGTTTTTACATATTAAGTTAAAAATCCCTGTTTCTTGTTCCTCCAAAGC
>ONCE01000011.1 GCA_900316245.1 uncultured Bacteroidales bacterium
TCCATTACGAGCGGGCCCAGCCAATGACCCTTGCAAATGATCTCAAAGTGTTCAATTTTCGATGGCAATCAGGTGTTCAGTTTTGGGTGGCAGTGGACACATTAGAAGGAACGGCGATGGTAAAATTACCGTCCAAATCTGCTGCAATACCCGTGGTCGTCCCTTTCACTTGAACGGAGGCTCCCACGATACCTTCACCTGTTTCATCTACTACAGAACCCTTCACAGTGATATTCTGTGCAAGAGCGGTAGCAGACAGAACAAGCATAGCCATGGCTGCGAAAAAAATACGAATTTTTTTCATAAGCATTAGAACTAGTTAAACATAAATATTGATACAAGAATTATCTTCTGCATCGAATACACTACTAAGTCACAGGGGGACTTGGCTGCAAATATTGAAAAACAATTTCACTTTTGCAAATGGCCAAAAATCACATTTTATGCAATATAATAATGGTTTACGACCGTATTAAAAAGATTTAAAAGGATTATTAGCCTAAGTTAATTATAATTTATCAAAAATCAGCACAGAAATTTGATAAATTGTAATTTTTAAATTTTTAACGCTTTTTTTCAATCTACTATTATTATATACAAAAAAATTATCGGCGACCCTCACCAGAAGGCCGCCGATAAAGATTATCAATAGTAACTTACTCGCTGAAACGGGCCTTCAAATATTCTCTGTTGAGACGGGCGATGTGGTCAATGGTAACGTGTTTGGGACATTCCATTTCGCAAGCACGGGTGTTGGTGCAGTTACCAAATCCGAGCTCGTCCATCTTGGCTACCATGGCACGGGCACGGCGGGCAGCTTCCGGTCTTCCCTGCGGCAGCAGGGCCAGGGAGCTTACGCGGGCGGCCACGAACAGCATGGCGGAACCGTTCTTACAAGTAGCAACGCAGGCGCCGCAACCTACGCAGGCGGCTGCGTCCATGGAGAGTTCTGCGTCGTCGTGAGGAATCAGGATGGCGTTACCGTCCTGGGCACTGCCGGCACGCACGGTGATGAAACCGCCGGCCTGCATGATCTTGTCAAAGGCGGTACGGTCTACCATCAGGTCCTTGATCACCGGGAATGCGCCGCTGCGCCAAGGTTCCACGGTAATGGTGGCGCCGGGCTTGAAATGACGCATAAACAGCTGGCAGGTGGTTACCTGGTCGTCCGGACCGTGGGCACGGCCGTCAACATACAGGGAACAGGCACCGCAGATACCTTCACGGCAGTCGTGATCGAAGGCAATGGGTTCGATACCCTTGCGGATAAGCTGATCATTGAGGATATCCAGCATTTCGAGGAACGATGCATCTTCCTCCACATCCGTAACGTGGTAGGTCTCGAAATGGCCTTTTGCTTTGGCGTTCTTCTGACGCCATACTTTCACATTATATTCCATAATCGGGATTAGTCTTTATAGTTACGGGTTACAATCTTGATATTCTCGTATACGAGCTCTTCCTTATGCAGCTGAGGTTCCACACCCTCGCCCTTGTATTCCCAGGCGGCTACATACATGAAGTTTTCGTCGTCACGCTTGGTTTCACCTTCTTCGGTCTGCATTTCCTCACGGAAGTGACCGCCGCAGGATTCCTTACGGTTGAGGGCGTCGCGGGCCATCAGTTCACCAATATCAAAGAAATCTACCAGACGCAGGGCTTTTTCCAGTTCCTGGTTCACTTCACCGTTGGTTCCGGGTACGCGAACCGTCTTCCAGAATTCTTCCCTCAATTTACCAATCTCCTCGATGGCTTTCTTGAGGCCGGCCTCGTTACGGGCCATACCTACATATTCCCACATAATGTGGCCCAGCTTCTTGTGGATGCTGTCCACCGTTTCCGTACCCTGGACCGCGAAGATCTTGGCAATGCGCTCTTCCACTTTCTTTTCGGCCTCTGCAAATTCAGGGGCGTTGGTGTCCGTCTTGGGCTCGGAGAACTTATGGGAAAGATAATCGCCGATGGTGTAAGGCAGGATGAAATAGCCGTCTGCCAGACCCTGCATAAGGGCCGATGCACCCAGACGGTTGCCGCCGTGGTCGGAGAAGTTGGCTTCACCGATGGCGAACAGGCCGGGAATGGTGGTCTGGAGGTCATAGTCTACCCAAAGGCCGCCCATGGTATAGTGGATGGCCGGATAAATCATCATAGGCTCTTTCCAGGGAGATACGGAAGTAATCTTCTCGTACATCTGGAACAGGTTACCATAACGCTCTTCCACTCTCTGGTGACCCAGACGCTTGATGGCGTCGGAGAAGTCAAGGAATACGGCCAGGCCGGTTTCGTTTACACCGAAGCCGGCGTCGCAACGCTCCTTGGCGGCACGGGATGCCACGTCACGGGGAACGAGGTTACCGAAGGCCGGATAACGGCGCTCGAGATAGTAGTCTCTGTCTTCTTCGGCAATCTGGGAAGGCTTGATCTGATGAGTACGCAGTTTCATCACGTCCTCTTTCTTCTTGGGCACCCAGATACGGCCGTCGTTACGCAGGGACTCGGACATCAGCGTCAGTTTGCACTGCTGGTCTCCGTGAACGGGAATACAGGTAGGGTGAATCTGGGCAAAGCAGGGGTTGGCGAAGAAAGCACCCTTGCGGTATGCCTGCATGGCAGCCGAACCGTTGGAGTTCATGGCGTTGGTGGAGAGGAAATAGGTATTTCCGTAACCACCGGTGGCCAGAACCACGGCGTGGGCACCGAAGCGCTCGATTTCACCGGTAATGAGGTTGCGGGCAATGATACCCTTGGCCTGACCGTTGATGATGACCAGGTCCAGCATCTCGTGACGAGGGTAACTCTTCACGGTGCCGGCGGCAATTTCTTTATTCAGGGAAGCATAGGCACCCAGCAACAGCTGCTGACCGGTTTGACCGCGGGCATAGAAAGTACGGCTTACCTGCACACCGCCGAAGGAACGGTTGGCCAGGTATCCGCCGTATTCACGGGCAAAGGGAACACCCTGAGCTACGCACTGGTCAATGATAGCTGCACTGACCTCTGCCAGACGATATACGTTTGCCTCACGGCTGCGGTAGTCACCACCTTTGACGGTGTCAAAGAACAGGCGGGACACGGAGTCGTTGTCGTTCTGGTAGTTCTTGGCAGCATTGATACCACCCTGTGCAGCGATGGAGTGTGCACGGCGGGGGGAGTCGCTGATGCAGAAAATCTTGACGTTGTAACCCATCTCACCCAGAGATGCAGCTGCAGAAGCACCGCCAAGACCGGTACCCACCACAATGATTTCAAGTTTGCGCTTGTTGTTGGGGGAAACCACCCGGATGGAACTTTTACGCCTGGACCATTTTTCCTTAAGCGGTCCTTCCGGAATTTTGGAATCTAATTTAGGATCTGCCATATAGTTATTTGTTGGTATTTTTATTCCAGTCTTGCAAAGATACGTATTTTTAGTGACTTTTTTAGGACTTTTTATAACTTATAAGGTAAACAAGGCACTTTGTCCGGTTTTCCAAGGGATGCCCACATAGTATTTCCCTCAAAAGTAATGGCGCAGGAGGTGATATCCCGCAGGATGGGTTTACCCGAACAGGATATGTTCTTTACAAAGAAAGTATGGTCCCATTCTTCCATAGGAACATAGCTGGAAGCCAGAATCTTATGGGCCTTGATATACCTATCTACACCTTTTCTGTCTTCTATCCTGCCAGTCGTGGTAAAATTGGTTACCACCCGGTATCCCAACGGTTCCCGGTTCACGTCGAACTTGGTCCAGCTGGAATTGTTGACTTCATAATAAGCAGCACCGCCCTGATTGTCAATGACACCGAAATTGGCTTCCACATACAGAGGACGGCTGAGCGTATCCAAAAAATGCTCGAAATCTTCCAGCGTAGCGCAAATCTCCAAAGCCCTGTACATAAGGATACCTTCCCGGTCCATCATATCGGCCGGAATGTCGTCATCCTTCAAATCATAGGTAGCCGTATTCATAATGGCAAAACCGGTCTCATTCTCTCCGGCCCAGGCCTCGTGGGTTCCCAGAGGAACCTTTGCCAGGGGATTGGTTCTCCAGTCTGCATTGACCAGGCACATCATACGGTACTTTTCTCCCTGGAAATACTCCACGGCTACATCCTGACAGCTGGAATCCCGGTGCTTGAACATCACCGCCTTTCCATCCTTGGTATATTTGCCGCTTACAATGACAGAAGTGCAGGCCAGGGAAGGAATGCACACAAACAAAAGCACTAAAAGGCTAAAATAACGAACCGCTTTCATCTGGAGAATATTTACGTTGATTCAGATAACTTTCCATACCCAGATGGGAATAAGCCAGATCCGTGGCTACACGGCCTCTCTGGGTACGGATAATGAAACCTTCCTTGATCAGGAAAGGTTCGTATACTTCTTCCAAGGTTCCCGCATCTTCGCTTACGGAAGTGGCCAGGGTACCGATACCCACGGGGCCTCCCTTGAAAGTGAGGATGAGCGTACGGAGAATCTTGTTGTCAATGGCATCCAGTCCGCGTTTGTCAATCTTGAGTTTATTGAGGGCAAAACGCGTGATTTCCAAATTGATGCGTCCGTCTCCCAATACCTGGGCAAAATCCCGGACGCGCTTTAACAAAGCATTGGCGATACGGGCAGTACCGCGGCTTCTGAGGGCAATTTCATAAGCTGCATCCTCGTCAATTTCCAAAGCCAGGATGCGGGCGCTGCGGAGTACGATCTTCTTGAGGTCTTCCGTATCGTAATACTCCAGGGCGCAGTTGATGCCAAAACGGTCCCGCAGAGGAGCCGTAAGCAGACCGCTTCTGGTAGTGGCACCTACCAAAGTAAAAGGATTGAGCGAAATACGCACAGACCTGGCCCCTGGACCCTTGTCAATCATAATGTCTATGACATAGTCTTCCATGGCCGAATAGAGGTATTCCTCCACTTCCGGAGAAAGGCGGTGGATTTCATCTATGAAAAGGACATCTCCGGTTTCCAGGGAAGTGAGAAGACCGGCCAGGTCTCCGGGTTTATCCAGTACAGGACCGGAAGTAACCTTCATATTGACGCCCATTTCGTTGGCAATGATATGTGCAAGGGTGGTCTTACCCAGACCGGGGGGGCCGTGGAAAAGAACGTGGTCCAGGGCTTCTCCCCTCAGTTTGGCCGCCTTTATATAAATGCCCAGGTTGGACACAATTTCCTTCTGACCGGTAAAATCGTCCAGCCCCTGCGGGCGGATAATTCCGTCAAATTCATTATCTTTGCGCTCGATTGTGTCGTGAGGATCGAATTCGTTCATAGGGCGGTTAGATTCAAATCAGATACAAATATAGTTTTTTTATTTTTAAGGAGTTTGTTTTTGATAGGTTTGTTGAAAAGTTGATAACTTTCTTCAAGTGATTGAAAACTAATTTTTTAAAAGTAAAAGTGATTGTTGAAAAAAGCAGGATGACCTGTTGAGGAAATGTGAATGGCTTGAACACCCATTTTCTTTAACTCCTGAAAATGAGTTATCAACAGGGTTATCAACAGCTTTTCAACAGGGAAAATGAAGGGAATGTTGATAAGTGAAAAATCTTCCTCCCTGCTGCAAAAACAACTTCAAAATGCGTCTGAAGTATTTTGCAGTGGGCTCTTCTTGTCTGCCCGCTGGGCGGTGGTATCCCAGACCGCTCCTGAAAAGACCAACCTGATCGTACTCCCCACCCGCGAGTCGGCCGAGTATTGCAGTGCAGACCTCTATAATCTTATAGAGGGAGACTGTGTCTTCTTCCTTCCCGAGTCGGGTAAGACGGTGGAAAGAAGCAACTACAAATCCTCGCTGGGCGTCCAACGCACCGCCGCCATAGGAAAGATACTCCAGGGGGCCGATGAAAAACTGTTCATCGTAACCTACCCGGAAGCCCTGGAAGAGAAAGTTCCTTCCCAGAAGAAGTTGGAAGGAGCCCTTTTCACCATATCGGCCGGAGAAAACCTGGCCTATGAAGCCCTCCGGACCCGCCTGCAGGAAGAAGGCTTCGAAAAAGTGGATTTTGTATCGGCCCCCGGCCAGTTTGCCGTGCGCGGTGCCGTCATAGACATCTTTTCCTATTCCCTTGAGAAACCCTATCGCATCACCTTCTTCGGAAACGAGGTAGACAAGATCAATACCTTCGACTGCAATACCCAGCTGTCCATAGACAAATTGGACAGGGCCGATATATACCCGGACATAGCAGCCAAGGAAGCCGAAGAAGAAGGAGTCTCGCTCCTTACCTTGTTAAAGGCCGATACCACCGTCTGGCTGGATTCTTCGGATATGTATAAGGAAAGGGACTTCTATAAGGATTTATCGGCCTTCCAGAGGGTCTATCTGGATATCCCGCTGAGCCGGCAGGATGTAGAAAGCATTCCCTTTCACATTGCTCCCCAGCCGGTCTTCAACAAGAACTTCGAACTCCTGATTTCCGACATCCGCTCCCGGATAGAGAGCAATTACAAGGTCTATATCTTCGGAGAAAAGGAAAGCCAGCTGGAGCGCCTCCGTTCCATTATGCTGCAGGACGAGCACGCCGTGCTTCCGGAGTTTGTAAAGGACAAGAATATCCACGCCGGTTTCATAGACAACGACAACAAAGTCTGCTGGTATACGGACCACGAGATCTTTGACCGTTTCCACCGGGTGCGCCTCCGCAGGACCGTGGACAAGTCCGAACAGCTTACCCTCAATGATCTGAGTTCCTTCAACCTGGGAGACTATGTGGTGCATATAGACCACGGCGTAGGTGTGTTTGGAGGACTGGTCAAGATGAAGGACGACCACGGCCGGATGAAGGAAGTGGTCAAACTCATCTACAGCGGGGGAGACGTGGTGTTTGTTTCGGTCCATTCCCTGCACAAGATTTCCCGTTTCCGCTCCAAGGAAGGGGAGGCTCCGCGCATCAACAAACTGGGTTCCAAGACCTGGAGCAACCTCAAGAGTGCCGCTAAGGCCCGAGTCAAGGACATAGCCAAGGAACTCATCCAGCTGTATGCCCGCCGCCGGGCTTCGCAGGGCTTTGCCTTTTCGGCCGATACTTACCTTCAGGAAGAGTTGGAATCTTCCTTTATGTATGAGGATACCCCGGATCAGGAAAGGGCTACCAAAGCCGTCAAGGAGGATATGGAGGATACGTGCCCGATGGACCGCCTGGTTTGCGGTGATGTGGGTTTCGGCAAGACGGAAATTGCCATTAGAGCAGCTTTCAAGGCCGTCTGCGATTCCAAGCAGGTGGCTGTATTGGTACCTACAACCATCCTTTCCCTGCAGCATTACGAGACCTTCAAGGCCCGTCTGGCCAACCTGCCCTGCAATGTGGAATATGTGAGCCGCCTCAGGACCGCCAAGCAGATTTCAGACATCAAGAAGCGCCTCAAGGAAGGAAGTATAGATGTGCTCATCGGCACGCATAAAATCCTGGGAGACGGCTTCGAATTCAAGGATCTGGGACTTCTGATCATAGACGAAGAGCAGAAATTCGGCGTGGCCGCCAAGGAAAAACTGCGCAAGTTCAAAAGTTCCGTAGATACCCTTACCCTTACGGCTACCCCCATTCCCCGTACCCTGCAGTTCTCCCTGCTGGGCGCCCGGGACCTGTCCATCATCCAGACTCCCCCGCCCAACCGCATTCCCATCCAGACGGAAATCATCCTCTTCAACGAGTCCGAGATCAAGAGCATCATCAACTACGAACTCAACAGAGGCGGCCAGGTCTTCTTCCTGCATAACAAGGTAGAAGAACTTCCGGCCATAGAAGATATCCTCCACCGGCTCATACCGGATATGAAAATCTGCGTGGCGCACGGCCAGATGGAAGCCAAGGAACTGGAAGACCGGATGCTGGCCTTTATGAGAGGGGATTATGACCTCCTGCTCTGCACCACCATCATCGAGAACGGCCTGGATATCCCCAACGCCAATACCATCCTGGTCAACCAGGCCCAGAACGTGGGTCTGAGCGACCTCCATCAGCTCAGGGGCCGCGTGGGCCGCTCCAACAAGAAGGCTTTCTGTTACCTCATCGTTCCGCCGCTCATCAGCATTACCGACGATGCCAGAAGGCGCCTCCGGGCCATCGAAGAGTTTTCCGACCTGGGCAGCGGTTTCAACATTGCCATGCAGGACCTGGACATCCGCGGCGCCGGCAATCTGCTGGGGGCCGAACAGAGCGGCTTCATCTCCGATATGGGCTACGAAACCTACCAGAAGATCCTGACGGAAGCGATGGAAGAACTGGGTATGGAAACCCAGGTGGTTCAGCGCACGGGCCACGAAAAGTTTGTGGACGACTGCACCATAGAAACCGACCAGCCTGCCCTCATTCCCGACGACTATATAGACATAACGGCCGAAAAGATCCGCCTGTACAAGCAGCTGGACGCCCTTACCGACGAGCGGGAGATAGACCGCCTGGCCAAGCAGGTGGAAGACCGCTTCGGCCCGCTTCCCCTGGAGGTGCAAAACCTTCTTTTTGTAGTGAAAATAAGGAATTTGGGCAGCGAGATGGGCTTTGAGAAGATCATCATCAAGAACGGAATGCAGATTATGTTCTTTGTGAACAATCCTATGTCTCCGTACTACAAGTCCAAGCGCTTCGAGACCATCCTCTCCCGCGTGAACGAGAATCCAACCCTTTTCAAGTTCAACCAGGACGGAGGCAAGCTGCGCACCGTTTCCCGCGGGGTGAATACCCTGTCATCGGCCCTTCATATTTTGAAAAAACTCCAATAATTGGTAAATTTGCGGGCTATGTCCAACCTGCTCATAGAAATAGGAAACACCGCCCTCAAGGCCGCTTGGGCCCAGGGAACCACCCTCGGAAAAACTTTCCGCTACCAGGGAGAGAAGTATATTGATTTCATTCTCTCTCTCACCCAGCGCGAGAAGCCTTCCGTGATGGTGGTCTCTTCCGTCTATCCGCTTTCGGCCCAGGAGATCGAGCAGTTGGAAAAGGAGTGTGAGAAACTGTTGCTGCTGGACCCGGACCACCGGGAAAAACTCCTTTCCTACGGGCTTCCCGCGTACCTTTCCTATGACCGCGCTGCCGCCATCGTGGCCGCCCGGCATCTGTTCCAGGGAAAGGGTTGCACCATCGTGGACTTCGGCACCACGCTTTCCATTGATTTTACCTCGGAAGAGGGGCTTTATACCGGGGGTAATATTTCTCTCGGATTCCGCACCCGCTTCAAGGCGTTGAGCCGCTATTCCCGCTCCCTTCCCCTGGTGGACAGCCCGGAGAATCCGGAGACGGTGGGCCTTTCGGAGAAAGGTTCCATCGAGAGCGGAGTGGTTTCAGGCATCATATTTGAAATGGAGGGCTACCTGAACCTTCATCCGCAAAACGTGGTGGTATTCACCGGCGGCGACGCGAATTATTTTGCAAAACGGATGAAAAGTTCCATATTTGTAATTTGTAACCTCGTTTTGATGGGGTTGGCGTTAATGGCAGAAGAGTATGTTCGCAAGAATGAGAAATAGTTTGATCGCACTGGTTTTGCTGGTGTTTACGGCCGGGTCCCTGGGGGCCCAGACAGACGGAACCCACGGTGGTTTTTCGCCTTATTCCGTCTTTGGTCTGGGGCAGATGCACCAGAGCGGTACCACTTGGAACCGCGGAATGGGAGGAGTAGGAATTGCCGCCCGCAACCACCGGTTCATCAACATTCTCAATCCGGCGTCCATGACCGCCCGCGACTCCCTCTCCTTTATGGCCGATATGGGCCTGGGCGGCCGTATGTCGCTGTTCACGGAAGAGGGCAAGAAGGCTTTCAACACGGTGGCCAACATAGACGACATTGCCATTTCCTTCCCTATGTGGCGCCACACGGCCTTTATGGTGGGCCTTACCCCGCTGAGCGACGTAGGCTACAACATTTCCTACCGGGAAATGGATGTCTATTCGCAGGAGCGCACTTTCACTTCCGTCGGCAAGGGCGGCACCTATCAGATTTTTGCCGCTGCCGCCGCCACTTTCTGGAACCGCCTCTCCGTGGGTGCCCAGTTCAACTATCTCTTCGGTAACATAGCCAAGGTATCTGGCGTCACCAACGGAGACGAATCCTACCGTACAATGGTATCCGGAGACTCCCTGCAGGTAAACAGCGTTACCGCCAAGTTCGGTATCCAGTATGAGCAGCCCATCGGCGTGGGTTCCTATATCACGGTGGGTGCCACGTATAAGCTTTCTTCCCGCATCAACGGCCACAGCGTGCATTTCCGCGAACTCGGAAGCTACGACCGCAAAACCGAAACCGCAGAACTGAACCAGAAGGGCCTCCGTATGGGAGACGAACTGGGAATAGGCGTCAGCTACCGCCAGGCAGACAATTTCCTGGCAGAAATCGACTACACCCGCACCAACTGGACCAACAGCCGGCTGGATCAGGTAAAGGGCTTCTCCAATGTGGGAGACGTGGTCTTTGCCCCCTCGGTGGGCCAGGCCGTCCGGGCCGGTGTGGAGTTCACCCCCAACCGAAACGATATCCGTTACTTCCTCCGCCGCTGCACCTATCGCGCCGGCGCGTACTTTGAGCAGTCGTACTACACCGTAGACGGTGCCCACGTCAATTCCCTGGGTGTCACTTTGGGTATGACCCTGCCCGTTTTCCGCTGGTACAACGGTCTCAGCGTGGGTCTGGAGTTTGGCCGCCGCGGCCTCGCTACCTCCCAGGTCAAGGAGAATTATTTTGGTTTTAACCTGGGATTCAATATCTTTGACATCTGGTTCCAAAAGCGTGCTTATCAGTAGTGTGGCACGCAGATTGCGAAAGACAAAATTTAAAAATTAAAGATATGAAAAAATTAGCTCTGATTTTCTTCGCCGCCCTGGCTGTTTTCTCCAGCCAGAATGCTTTTGCACAGGGTAATTCCCGTTTTGGTCACGGCAAAGACAGCGCGGACTGCGTACTTTACCTAAACTACTATCAGGAGTACTACAAGCAGAAGAACTACGACTCTGCCCTGCCCAACTGGCGTAAGGCTTATGCCGTGTGCCCTGCTACGGCCTCCCAGAACATGTTCATTCACGGTACCACCCTTATGACCCGTCTGTACAACCAGACCAAGGATGCTGCCGCCCGCAGCGCCATCGTGGACACCATCCTGGCCCTCCAGGATCAGCGTATGGCCGCTTACCCCAAGAACAGAATTTCCATTCTGAACAACAAGGGTCAGCATATCATCAACTATCGCAGCAACGATGCCGCCTTCACTTACAAGAACCTGGGCGAGATCGTTGACGAACTGGGCCCCCAGGCCAACGGACCCCTGCAGGTAAACCTGCTCCAGTCCGCCATCGGCCTGTATCGTGAGAACAAGCTCAGCGCTGACGATGTGATCGCTACTTACGACAAGGTTACCGCCAACGTCGAGGCCGCCCAGCCCAAGAACGACGCCGAGAAGGAAGACCAGGCCAAAGTAAAGGCCGCCATCGAGTCCATCTTCGCCGAGAGCAAGGTAGCTTCCTGCGAGAACCTCCTGGCCATCTTCGGCCCCCGTTACGAGGCAGACCCCAACAACCTGGCCCTGGTTTCCAACATCGTGAAGCTTATGAACAGCGCCGACGACTGCGCCTCCAACGACCTCTATCTCAAGGCTGTTACTTCCATGTACAACCTGGATCCTTCCTATCGTAGCGCTTACGGCCTGTACCGTCTGAACGCCGCCCGCGACAACGTGGCCGACGCCTGCCGTTACCTGGAAGAGGCCATCGCTTCCGACGAGTCCGACGAAGCCACCGATGCTCAGTACTACTATGAACTGGCCGCCTTCGCTTACAAGAACAATATGCGCAGCAAGGCCAGTGAGTCTGCCAAGAAGGCCATCGATATGGACTACGGTTATGCCGGCAAGGCCTATATGATCCTGGGCAACCTCTGGGCTTCCGCCTCCTGCTCCGGTGATGTGGACAAGTACGCCCGCTACTGGGCTGCTACGGACTACTATCAGAAGGCCCGCAGTGCAGATCCTACCCTCGCAGAGGATGCTTCCGCCAGCATCTCTTCCGTGAGCCGCTACTATCCGGAAGCTTCCGAGATCTTCATGTACGACCTCAGCGCAGGTCAGTCCTACACCGTATCCTGCGGCGGTATGTCCGCCTTCACCACGGTGCGTGTCAGCGGCCGCTAGTGAACTCTCACAACATATTGAAGATGACAGCAAGCGCTCTGGCGCTTGCTTTCGTCGTTTATTCCTGCAAGGGAAACCTGTCGGAAGCCGAGAAACTGGACCTGGACGTGACGCCCATCCAGACGGTGGACGATATGTTCTTTGTCCGCTCGGAGAACGGAAAGCTCAAAACGCGCGTAGAATCCCCCAGAATGGAGGTTTTCGAGCACGATACGGTGGCTTACGACCTCTTCCCGCGGGGCATCAAAATCTTCGGTTATTCGGAGGAAGGCCTGCTGGAAACCACCATTGTGGCCAAGCACGCCCGCCACGACAAGAACCGCCCCGGCAAGGGAGAACTCTGGAGCGCTTTCGGAAACGTGGTGGTGAAGAATATCGTGAAGCAGGAGACTATGGAAACCGATACGCTTTACTGGGACGGAGCCGCCAAGGAAATCTGGACCAACTGCTACGTAAAGATGTATTCCCCTTCCGGTTATATGCAGGGATACGGGATGCGTTCGGACGAAATGGCCCGCAACGCCATTCTGCTCCAACCTTTCGACAATGAGTTCGTAGTGGAAAGCGACAGCACCCGCGTGCTCCTTGACTCCATTAATTTTATAGGTCCCTTGTTAAAAAAATAGTGGTATTTACAAGAAAATTAGTAACTTTGCAGCCCTTATGCTTACCTTTTTGGGTATTGCGAAGGAAAAATAAGGAAATAATACAAAAATAATAACAAAATGGCAGCTCTTGAGACCATCAGAACTAAGTTTGGCATTGGTGCATCCCTCATCATTGCCTTCGGTCTTTTACTCTTCCTTGTGAACCCGTCCGACATCATCCAGACCATCCAGTCTACTTCTTCCAAGAACGATGTCGGCAAAATCAATGGGAAATCAATCTCTTATTTGCAGTTTGACAGCGAAGTCCGTGAGTTGGACGAGGTCCGTAAAATGATTTCCGGCGCCTCTTCTTCCTCCGAAAGCGACCAGGCCCAGGTCCGTGAAATGGCTTGGCAGAATATGGTAGACCGCTACCTGGTGGTTCCTACCATTGAGAAAGCCGGCATCCACGTGGGTCAGCAGGAGCAGATCGATATGTTCGTGGGTGACAATGTCTCCCCGGTTGTATCCAGCTTCTACGGCTTCTATGACGAGGACGGCACCTTCTCCGTCGAGCGTGTCCGCGACCTGATGGAAGGCGCTGAAACCAGCGAGGCCTATCGCCAGATCCGCGACTACCTCCAGAACGCCGTCCGTTCCAACCGCTTCAACGAGAAATACATCGGCCTGTTCAATGCCGGTACCTATGTGAACGCCCTTGAGCGCAAGCGCGCCATCGAGGAGAACAACACCACCGCCAGCGTGGACTTCGTAGTGGCCCCCGCTACCTTCTTCCCCGAGGATTCCACCGTCGTGGTCTCCAAGGCCGAGGTAGAGAAATTCTACAAGGACCACAAGGAGAGCTTCCGCCGCGTGGCCGGCCGTGACGTGCGTTACGCCGTGTTCGAGCTCAAGCCCTCCCAGGAAGACATTGCCAACAGCAACGCCAAGTTCGTGGGTCTGTATGACGAGTTCTCCACCACCGATAACGTCCGCGCCTTCCTCCAGAAGAACTCCGACCGCAAGTGGGACGACGCCTGGTACAAGGCCGGTGAACTCCGTACCGTCAATGCAGACGTGGACGCTTTCGTAAGCGCCAACAAGGAGGGTGTTTCCCCTGTTTATCAGAACGAAAACACCTTCTATGCCGCCCGCATCCTGGCCAACGCCGCCATTCCGGATTCCGTGTATGTCCGCCACATCATGCTGGTGGGCGAGAACGCCAAGCATCAGGCCGACAGCCTCCTGCGCGTTGTGAACAAGAACAACTTCTCCACCCTCGCTACCCTCTATTCCGCCGACAAGGGCAACGCCCAGGACGGTGAGATGGGTAACCTCGGCTGGATGACCAAGAATATCATGATCAACGGCTTCGAGCCCGTGATGGAAGCCAAGGTGGGCGTTCCCTTCATCCTGAACACCCAGTACGGCACCCACGTGGTGGAAGTGGTGAAAGCCACCGCTCCCGTTGCCAAGAAGAAGGTAGCCATCTTCGAGAAGGAAGCCGCCATCTCCAAGGAGACCGAGCGTACCATCTCCGAGCAGGCCCGTCTGCTGGCCGTCCGTTCCCAGGGCAAGCTGGAGAACTTCAAGACCGTCTGCGACACCACCGGCATCTACGCCCGTTCCCTCAGCATCACCGAGGCTACGGACAGCTATGGCGCCATTTCCCACGCCAAGGAAGTGACCCGCTGGGCCTTTGACAACAAGCCCGGTAAGGTTTCCGACGTGATTCCCGTGGACAACAAGTACTACTTTGTGGTGGCCGTCGAGAAGGCCCACAAGGAAGGCTACGCTCCCGTCAACGAGGTTTACGAGACCATCCGTTCCCAGGTATACCGTGACAAGTACGCCCAGAAGCACGCCCAGGATGTAGCTGCCCAGATCGAGGGCCTCTCTTCCCTGGAAGCCGTTGCTGAAAAGGTCGGAACGCCCGTTTCCAGCCTCACGGACGTTACCTTCTCCACCTCTTCCGCCCCCGCCACCGAGCCCGCTTTCATCGGTGCCGTGGCTGCTGCCAAGGAAGGCACGCTGAGCGGCCCCGTTGCCGGTCTGCTGGGTGCTTATGTGTTCCAGGTGAACGGTCGCGACATGGGTTCCTACTACACCGAGGATGACGCCAAGGCCGCCCAGGCCCGCTTCGCCTCCTACTACGACCAGATGATCCTTCCCATTATGATGGACAAGACGGTCAAGGACAACCGTGCCCGCTTCTATTAATAGAAACTGATGACTTTATGTCTTTAAAGTGTGGAATCGTAGGCTTGCCCAACGTGGGCAAGTCTACTTTGTTTAATTGCGTGAGCTCCGGCAAGGCCCAGAGCGCCAACTTCCCGTTCTGCACCATTGACCCCAACGTGGGTTCCACCAATGTGCCGGACAAGCGCCTGGAAGTGCTCACGGAAATCTGCCAGCCCAAACGTACCATTCCCGCCACGGTGGAAATCGTGGACATTGCCGGTCTGGTAAAGGGCGCCTCCAAGGGCGAGGGCCTGGGAAACCAGTTCCTGGCCAACATCCGCGAATGCGATGCCATCCTGCACGTGCTGCGTTGCTTTGACGACGGCAATATCGTGCACGTAGACGGCTCTGTAGACCCCGTCCGCGACAAGGAGGTGGTAGACACCGAACTCCAGATCAAAGACCTGGAAACCGTAGAAAACCGCATCAAGAAGGTGGAAAAGATGGCCACCACCGGCGGAGACAAGGAGGCCAAGAAACTGCTCAGCCTGCTGCTCCGTTACCGGGAAGCCCTGCTCAAGGGTGAATGCTGCCGCACCGTGGTCCCCGAGAACGCGGAAGAGGAGCAGATGGCCAAGGACCTCTACCTCCTTACCAACAAGCCCGTGATGTACGTCTGCAACGTGGACGAGGGCTCTGCCGCTACCGGAAACGCTTATGTGGAGGCCGTCCGCGCCGCAGTGGCCGCCGAAAACGCCGAGATTCTGGTCATCGCCGCCAAGACCGAGGCCGAGATTGCCGAGATTGAAGACTACGACGACCGCCAGATGTTCCTGGAGGAGATGGGCCTTTCCGAGTCCGGCGTGGTGCGCCTCATCCAGGGCGCCTACAGCCTGCTGGGCCTCCGCACCTTCTTCACCGCAGGAGCCGACGAATGCCGCGCCTGGACCATCGTGGCGGGGGACAAAGCACCCCGCGCCGCCGGTGTCATCCACACGGACTTCGAGCGCGGTTTCATCCGGGCCGAGGTAATCAAGTACGAGGACTTTGTCCAGTACAAGACCGAGGCCGCCGTCCGTGCCGCCGGCAAGATGGGCATCGAAGGCAAGGACTACGTGGTCCAAGACGGCGACATCATGCATTTCCTCTTTAACGTTTAACGGAAAAAATGCATTATCTTTAGAGGCATGAAAACATTGTTTTTGTGCCTCTTTTTATTGTTTTCTCCCCAGGACAGCCTCCGGGTGATGTTCTGGAACCTGGAAAACTTCTTTGACTACAAGGATGACTCTTTAAGCACTTCGGACCGGGAGTTTTCGGCCCGGGGAGACCGGCGCTGGACCAGGAAGCGCTTCCAGACCAAGTGCAACTCCATTGCCAAGGGCATCCTCTGGGCCGGATCGCAGGAGGGCGGGCTTCCGGATGCCATCGGCCTGGCCGAAGTGGAAAATGCCTTTGCCCTGCGGCGCCTGCTCCAAAATACGGCGCTCCGTAAGCTGGACTATCAGATTGTGCACTTTGATTCGCCGGATCCCCGCGGGATAGACGTGGCGCTGCTGTACCGCCGCAGCCGTCTCCAGCTGGTGGATGCCAAGCCTTGTCATCTCTTCGGCCCGGATTCGGCCCTGATGACCACGCGGGATATCCTCCTGGCGCGCTTTCAGAGGGCCGATGGAGGAGAAGTAGCCCTGCTGGTGAACCACCATCCCTCCAAGTATGGAGGACTGCTGGAGTCGGAGCCCCGGCGGCGGGTGGCGGTGGAGAGGCTTCGCTTTCTGGCCGATTCTCTTCAAGCCCTGGGCGTGCAGGAGATTGTGGCTATGGGAGACTTCAACGACACGCCCGCCAATCCCGTCTATAAGATTCTGGAACCCACGCTTCATAACCTGGCGGCACCCCTGCACCAAAAAGGCGAAGGCACCATCAAATATGACGGAGGCTGGGAACTGATAGACCTTTTCTTTGTGTCGGAAAGCCTCCGGGAATCGGCCATGAAGATTCTGCAAATCCCTTTCCTGATGACCAAGGACAGCGGCCACGCGGGCACCAAACCCCTGCGAACCTATTCCGGTCCGCGCTACCAGGGGGGCGTATCGGACCACTGTCCCATCTGGCTGGAATATCAGATAAAATGATTATATTTGTGTGATAGACATAAATAACACTAGAAATGAAAGAAAAAATCCAGGAAAAATTCAAGTCTCTCTTTGCAACGGAGGGAACGTTGTATATGTCCTCGGGCCGCATCAATCTCATTGGCGAGCACACGGACTACAATGGCGGTTATGTGTTCCCCGGTGCCATCAACTGTGGCATCATGGCGGCCATCGAGCCCAACGGAACCGACACGGTGAAAGTCTTCTCCATTGACAAGGACGAGTACGTGGAGTTTGGCCTGTCGGAAGATAGCTTGCCGGAGCAGCACTGGCCCCGTTACATCTTTGGCGTATGCCGGGAGATCCTCAAGCGCGGCGGTAAAGTGGAAGGCTTCAACGCCGTGTTTGCCGGAGACGTGCCCCTCGGTGCCGGCCTCAGTTCTTCGGCCGCCCTGGAAAGCACTTTTGCCTTTGCCCTCAACGAACTGTTCAACAACGGTTCCATCGATAAGTTTGAACTGGCCCGCATTGGCCAGAGCACGGAGCACAACTACTGCGGTGTCAAGTGCGGCATTATGGACCAGTTTGCCTCCCTCTTCGGCAAGGAGGGCGCCCTGATCCGCCTCAACTGCAAGACCGGCGAGTACAAGTACTTCCCGTTCCATCCCCAGGGCTACAAGGTGGTCCTGCTGGATACCTGCGTGAAGCATAACCTGGCCAGCAGCGCCTACAACAAGCGCCGCGAGTCCTGCGAGCGGGCCGCCGCCGCCATCAAGGCCAACCATCCGGAGGTGGACTTCCTCTCCGACGCCAAGCGCGTCTGGCTGGACGAGGTCCGCGACAAGATTTCCGAAGAGGACTTCCTGAGGGCCGAATACGTGATTGGAGAGGTCCAGCGTGTGCTGGATGTCTGCGACGCCCTGGAGAGAGACGATTACGAGACCGTGGGCGAAATGATGTACCAGACCCACTTCGGCCTGAGCAAGCTCTACGAAGTCTCCTGCGAAGAGCTGGATTTCCTCAACAAGCTGGCCCGCAAGTGCGAAGTTACCGGCTCCCGCGTGATGGGCGGCGGCTTCGGCGGCTGCACCATCAATCTGGTCAAGGAAGAACTCTACGACACGTTCGTGACCACAGCCCTGGAGCAGTTTACCCAGAAGTTCGGCCACGCCCCCAAGATTTACAACGTAGTCATCAGCGATGGCGCTCGCAAACTGTAGCCACTGCCACAAATCCACGGAGGTAGAACTCCGCCAGAGCATCAACGTGGGCCAGGACCCGGACTTGAAAGCCCGGGTCAAGGACGGCTCGCTCTTCGTGTGGGAGTGCCCCTACTGCGGCCATCGCAACCTGGCCCTCTATCAGACCCTGTATCACGACCCTGATGCCCATTTGATGGTGTGGCTCCTCCCGGGGGACGAAATGCCGCCAAAAGCCGTGGAAGAGGCCGTTAAAGAGCTGGACGGGTATACGCTCAGAAGAGTTCGCGAAGTAGGAGACCTTATAGAGAAGGTAAATGTCCGGGACGCCAACCTGGAAGACACCGTCCTGGAGGTGTGCAAATGGGTTACGCTCCAGGAAATGGCCGCCAAAAACCCCGAAGCCGCGGAGGCCCGCCTGCGTTTCCTCCGCCTGGAAGGGGCCGATCACGACCTGGTGATGGCGCTCCCCCTTAACGGCCAGATGCAGGTGATTAACGTAGGATTCAATGTCTACGAAGACGCCCGCGGCATCCTGGCGCGCAACCCGGCGGTGAAACCCGCCGAAGGCTTCGCCGAGGTCAATCAGGACTGGGTCAATCAGTTCTTCCGTTAGAAATCAAACGACAGGATTAGGGAAACCGAGTAGGGCTTTTTCTGCTCGGTTTCGCTGTATATGCTTCCTCCCAGCCATGAGAAAGAGACGCCGAGTGTGGTATTGGTGGAGAGAAACAGGATCTCGCCCATCTTGGCCACGAAATCGGCTCCGGCGCTCCACAGGAACTCCTTTTGGGCCAGCCCCGTGAAGTCTGCGTGCGGGGTCAGGACAAAGTTGCGGATATAACCCAGGGCCGGAATGGACAGGTCTCCCAGATAGATGGGGATGGCATAGTCGGCCGTAACGCGCCACTGCGTGCGGTAGTTGTTGGAGAGATAGCTTCCAATCGCAGAGTTGAACCCGCGCGGCAACACTCCTACGCTGACATCTCCGAAGAGAGCGTCTCCCAGCTGGTGCTGGACGGTGCCGGTAAGCTTGAGGCCCTGCGTGCGCCAGAGGCCCGGAAGATAGGCATAGGTATAGCCGAAGACCACCGGACGGAAGTGCTGGAGGCTCCAGGGACGCAGGCTCAGGCCGCCTTCTACTCCAATACCCCAGCGGGGGTAGGTAAGGGACCTGGCGGTAGGCAGCATCACATAGCCGCGGGCCGATACGCTGAACTGCTGCATCAGCACGTTCCGGGGTTCCTCGGCCCCCCTGAACTGCAGGAGGGGAGACAATTCTTCCACCGCCGTGTTGTACTCGTACCGGACGGGACTCAGGCAATAGACATTGTTGGAGAAGGTATATTTGAGCTGCGGGATGAATCCGTACAGGATGCCGCCCTTGCGGGAGGAGAGGGGCACATAAGCCCGGAGGGTGGCCGTAAAGAGGGGCGCGTTGCGGATGCTGGAGGTATACAGGCGGGTCATCTGATTTCCCCTGTAAAGTTCCGTATAATTGTATTGGCGGGCCCGGCGGTCTCCTACGTCCAGTTTGATGTCAAAGACGGGATAGCGGCCCTCGTAGGTGGCTTTGGCGTGGAAAGCGCCCCGCCAGCCTTCCTCCTTGTCCGGGTCCGGATGAATGGCGGCGCCCACCTGACCGGAAAGGGTTCCCAGGGTATTCTGGAAGAAGCCCGAGACACCCGGAGAAAGATACTGGTAACTGAATTCGAAAGAGCCGCTCATAATGGCGTCGGCGTCGGCATACAGGGGCAGCCAGGTATGCAGCCGCAGGGGATGCAGCAGCTTGTGATAGGGCTTGGGGGCCGATAGGGGCACTTCCTCGGAGTAGTCCGGGCCGGGGCCCAGGGCCTGCTCCTGCGCCGTGAGGGCGTCTTCGATGGTATAGGCGTGAAGATCGTCATACCGGACCTCCCGGGGCTTTTGAGAAGCCGTAGGAACGGAGAAGAGCAGCTTTCCGTCCAGGGTCTGGGAAATGCAGTACAGCGTATCGCCCACCTCCCGGAAATCCGTGGCGCCGTAGCGGGTGCTGGTGAGTTGGAGCAGCTTCCCGTCGGAGGGGCTGAAACGGTAACGCTCGTTCACGCCCGTACGGTCCGATACCCATTCCAGGTCTTCTCCGGCCGAACAGAGGTTCACCACCTTCTGGTGCGTAGGAGCCAGGACGGTTTCCCAGGAAGAAGAACCGGCTCTATAAAGGCCGAAACCTTCCCGGTTCAGGCCCATCAGATAAAGGTCTTCCCCTATCCAGGCGCTTTCCGTGAGCTGAATCCCTTCCGGGGCCACCTGCCGCCGTAGCACCGATCCATCCTGGGCCGACAGGACAACCAGATAGGACTCGCCGGTAACGGCGTATTCCACCACGGCCAGCCGGTTGCCGTCCGGAGAAGGCCTGGGGTTGAAATAGCGGTGCCCGGGAACCAGGTCCCGCGTGTGCCCGGTCTTCACGTCCAGATACCGGACGGCCGAAGTGCCGTCCAGGCTCCAGCGAATGTGGGGGATGATTTCCGTCCAGTAGATGCGGCCCCTGACCGGGTCGTAAGCCAGCGGCGAGGCCTGCGAGGAGAACGTCCTCACCCTGCGGATGCGGCCGTCCTTGATGCTCACCAGCTCGTGGGTGCGCAGGTAACCCTCCCGCACGGCGTAAAGGGTTCCGTCGGCCCAGACGGGCGAGGAGTAGTTGAGGGGGAAGGGTTCCGCCGGCGTAACGGGCTCTCCCAACGGGATGAAGGGAGCACGGGCGGCGGCATCGGCCTGCCAGACGTCGTTGAAGGCGTGCATAATGTCCACGAAGGCCTTGTCGGGGAACTTGCCGGAGAGTTGCCGGATTACCTTGCTGTAGTTGTAAGGTGCAATCTGCAGGGGGTTCTTGAGCGATTTCTCTATGCCTTCGGCCGTATAATAGGGGGCCGAATAGAGATACCGCATACCGCCCATCAGCATATAGCCGGCCTTGTAATAGTCCGGGGTATACTTCTTATAGGAGCCCTTGCTCCAGCGGGTGAGGTTTCTCCAGTCTCCCTGGTCGAAAGCCACCTGCATATAGTTCAGGAAATCGGCCGTACGGGCACGGGTACCGCGGGCCAGGCCCGTTTCCACGGCCACGGCGTCGCCTTCTCCGCGGATCGATGCCGCATAGAGCATCCAGCCCAGCGGCGCGGCGCCCTGTCCCATCACGTAGGACAGGCCCTTGAAGAGGCCGGCGCTTTCCAGCTTCTCCAGCTGCGCCTGGTGCCGGGGCTCGTGGGCTGCCAGTTCCACCTCCCAGGAGGCAGGATTGGGGCCATACGACTCCGGGGTGGTATAGAAGTCCATCCGGGTGGGCGCATAGGCTACCGACCCGTTGGTGGTCAGATGGTGCGTATGCAGCACTATAGGAAAGATGTGACGCCAGCGGGCGCTTTGCGGCGTGTAGCGGATGCTTCGGCCTATGGGCTGCCGGAACTGCTCCATCAGGCGCAGATAGCTGCGGGCCAGGGAATCGGCCCCTTCCGGATAGATGATGCGGTAATAGGGGCTGTCTATGCTGTACCAGCGTAAGTGGCCGGGATCCGTTCCCGGCGAGTAAAACTGTGCCCTCAGGCCGAAGCAGACGGCCAGAAGCAGCAGCAGGGTGAGGGCAAACTTACGCATAGTTTCTAGGGCAGCAAGGTCAGTAATTCGGCGAAATCATCAATAATATACGTAGCACCGGCGGCGGCGAGGGCCGAACGGGAGGCATTGCCGTAGGTGACGGCGCAGGTAAGGGCTCCGGCACGGGATCCCATCAGGATATCTACCGGCATATCGCCCACAACCAGGGTGTCTTGGGCCGAGTAGCCCATTTCCCGAAGGGTCTTGAGGACGGGCTCGGGGTCCGGTTTGGCTTTGTCCACGCTGTCGGCGCCCAGGACGTAGGAAACGAGCGGGGCAATGCCCATATCCTGCAGGAAGCCCTTCAGGGAGGCCGAAAGGCGGGAGGAGGCCACGGTAAGCACATACCCCCTTTGGTGCAGGGTGACCAGCGTCTCTTTCACGTGCGGGAAGAGCTGGGGAATCATAATCTTGCGGTTCTTTTCGAAGATGGCCCGGTAGGTGGCGGCGCAGGTGGCGGCCGCTTCGGGCGTGAGCCCCGGCAGAAGCTGGTCGAAGCCGGCTTCCAGCGGAACGCCTATGGTGGCGGCGATGGCGTCTTCCGAAGCCTCCGGGTAGCCCAGTTGCTTCAGCGTCTGCCGCATAGTGGTTACAATGTTGCCCCGGGTGTCTCCCAGCGTACCGTCAAAGTCAAAAATAATCAGTTTCATAGGCTAGAAAGGCAAGGCATCATAAAAGAGACTGTACGAAGGGATGAAGAAAAGGAGCAGCAGCAGGGCCAGCCACCCCGGAAGGAGGCAGAAGAAAAGCACGGCCCAGATAATGCCCGTTACGGGCCAGAGCAGCAGCCGGACCAGGAAACGGGCCGAATTGCAGAAAGCCTTGTCCTTGATCTTCAGGCAGAGAATCTCGGCGGTAAGCCACATAGGGAAACTGAGGATGGCGGCCAGGATCCAGAAGGGCAGAAGCAGGAGCCTCTGCCAGAGGGCCAGCTTTCCGGAGGGGGCGGAGGGCCATACCAGGGCGGAAAGGCGCTGATGGAGCTCTTCGCGGAAAGCCCGGTACTGTTCGGCCTCGGACAGATCCGAATGGGCGGCCAGGAAAGCGTTTACATCCATAGGTTCGCCGTATTGGAGGTGGGCAAACCTTCTGTAATGGAAAAAGTCTCCGTAATTGATGCCGGTGGGCACCACGTAGGTCTGGCGCTGGGCTGCGCTGCGGAAAGCGATGCGGGCAATGCCCTTCTGGATGGGCTGAAGTTCGCGTCCGGGCGTGTGGCGGCCTTCCGGAAAAAGGCAGAAAGGCACCTCGTGGGCCAGCACCTCGTCTATCTCATCAAAGGTCTTGTAGTTGTCTGTAACGGTCCTCAGGCCGTCCCTCTCCCGGGTCAGGGGAAGGATGCGCAGGAAGCGGAGCGCCTTTTCGGCCGCGGGTTTCCGGAAAATGTCGGCCCGGGCGCCAAAGGCCGTGGGCTCCCTGCGGGTCTGCAGCACCACCAGCGCATCCAGCAGCGTGTTGGTGTGGTTGGGGGCAATGATGACGGCTCCCGAATCCGGAAGTTCTCCCTGGGTTTTGAAAACTCCGTAGCTCTCCCGGGTGCAGAGGTCTACATAGGGCCTGAGCAGGCTGTAGAGGCGGTTATGTTCCCAAATCTTAGGCATTTCTCCTGCTGAAATTGAAGATGGTGGCTACGGTAAGGCCGGAAACGATGTGCCAGATGCCCCACCAGGCCGTAATGACCAGCATGCCTCCGTGCGGCGGGAAATTGGCAAAGAGGGAGGTTCCCAGCATCAGGGCCAGGCCCAGGCCGGAGTTCTGGATGCCGGTCTCGATGGTGAGGGTGCGGCGGTCGCGGAACGGGACCTTGGCCAGAGTACCCACACCAAAGCCTATGCTCAGGGCTAGGAAATTATGGATGAGCACCACCAGGAAGATGTACTTGATGCATTTGACGAAGGCGTCCAGGTTGCTGCCGAAGGAGAGCACCACCATCCCCACGAAAATGACGATGGAGAGCCACTGCAGGGGCTTTTTGAGGGCCGATGCCACCTTGGGCAGGTATTGGCTGGTAAGGATGCCCAGCGCCAGCGGAACGCCCAGCAGGATAAAGATGGTCTTGAAGACATCCCACAGAGGAATCACCAGGGTGGGGATTTCGGCTGCCACGGCGGCGCTGTGCAGGTAGATGGACCCCCAGCACCAGAAGTTGAAGGGCGTCAGGATGACCGCCAGGGCCGTGGAAATGGCCGTCAGGCTTACGGAGAGCTCGATGTTGGCCTTGGCCAGGGAACTCATGAAGTTGGAGATGTTGCCGCCCGGGCAGGCTGCCACCAGGATCATCCCCAGGCCCATCATCGGCGAAATCCAACCCGTGAGAAGGATGGCCAGCAAACAGGTGAGGGCCGGCAGCAGTACCAGCTGGCACAGGAGACCCAGCAGGACGCTCTTGGGCTTTTTGAAAACCTCCACGAAGATGTGGGGCTTGATGCCCAGGGCCACGCCGTACATCACGAAGGCCAGGATTATATTGATGGTATTCATCCCACCGGCATTCAGGGTAACCTGGATGCTGTCGATGGTATTCATAACTTCTTGCGTCATCATCAAGTTAAAGTTTTAGTCGTAGATTACAAGGCCGTCATAGGCTGGCGCCACGCCCTCCGGCAACTCGCGGCAAAACTCCGCGTGGGGCGGGAAGGAATGGCTCAGGTGGGTGAGCCAGGTGTGTTTGGCGCCAATGCGGGCACTCAGTTCCAACGCCTGCTCCAGCGAGAAGTGGGAATGGTGGGGATAATACCCCACGGTGTTGAGGGTTACGTGCTCCAGGCCCCGGAGCTTCCCCAGCTCGGTCTCGGGCAGGGAGCTCATATCCGTAATGTAGGCAATGTTGCCAAAGCGGAAACCCAGTACGGGCATCTGGTCGTGGTACCCGCGGATGGGAATCACGTTGGGACGCTCGTGCGGGGCCTCGACCACGGTGTTGTCCGTGGGGAGAAGGCTGCCGTCGGGCTGGCGGTAGTAGTAACCCTTGTTGCGGACCCACTCCAGGTCTCCGGTTCCCTGAAGCGAGTCTACCCGGAAGGGACGCTCGTCTATGAGGTGGACGTGCCACTCCGGCGCGCCCGGGTACTTGTCTTCCGCAAAGGCGTAGGCATAATCGTTCCGGAGGGTCTTCAGGACTTTCTCCTCGCAGTAAATCTCGGCGGCTTTCTTGTCTATGTAGTTGAACGAGCGCACGTCGTCCAGGCCGCCGGTATGGTCTTTATGGTTGTGCGTGAGGAGGATGGCATCCAGGTGGCGGATATCGGCCCGGAGCATCTGGGTGCGGAAATCCGGCCCGGCGTCCACGAGGATGTTGAGCCCGTCCATCTCTATAAAGGCCGAAGCCCGAAGGCGTTTGTCCTTTTCATCGGCCGACTGGCATACGCGGCACTGGCACCCGATAATGGGCACCCCCTGCGACGTTCCCGTCCCCAGAAATGTGAGCTTCACACTCATAGCACTATCTTTTCCAAAGTGTTCACCCGCTTGGGGTCATAAGGCCGCTCCACGCGGATGTAATTGCCCGTGTAGCCGCCCATAATGCCGTTCTTGACGGACGATTCCCACAGGACGGTCTCTTCCAGGCCCTGGTTGGCGGCCACAAACTCGGCGTGCAGTTCTTCGCACAGGGCTTCCAGCCGGGCCACGCGCTCGGTCTTGAGGCGGTCCTGCACCTGGTCCTTCCACTCGGCCGCCCGCGTGCCGGGACGGCGGGAGTAAGGGAAGACGTGGATGAAGGCCGGCCGTACGCGTTCCTTCAGGAAGGCATAGGTCTCCTGGAACAGTTCTTCGGTCTCTCCCGGCAGTCCCACAATCACGTCTATGCCAAAGAACACCTTGGGCTCTCCGGACCGTTCCATAGCCTGCCGGATATAGTCGATGCGGCTGGCAAACAGGGCGGTGTCATATTTTCGGCCCACTTTCTTCAGAAGCGTATCGCTGCCGCTCTGCAGCGGAATGTGGAAATGCCGCTGGAACTTGGTTCCCGAGGCAATCCAGTCCACAATTTCCGGCGTAATGAGGTTGGGTTCGATGGACGAAATCCGGTACCGCTCAATCCCTTCTACCTTGTTCAGGGCCTTCAGCAGATCCAGGAAAGTCTCTCCGGTAGTTCGCCCGAAGTCTCCCGTATTCACCCCTGTGAGCACCACTTCCTTCACGCCTTCGGCCGCAATGCTTTCGGCCATCTTCACGCACTCGCAGATGGGAATGTTCCGGCTCCGGCCCCTGGCAAAGGGCACCGTGCAGTAAGCACAGAAGTTATCGCACCCGTCCTGCACCTTCAAAAAGCTCCGGGTCCTCTCGCCTGTACTGTAGGCGCCAAACACTCCGCCTCCTTTGTTTGACGTTGCGGAGGGTATTGCCTCTGAAACCCTCCGCTTCGCTACGTCCCTCCCATCGGCTTCGCCGACGGGCCCCTCCCCCTCATTGCCGGGGGCGGCAAAGGTTTCCGAGGCAACACCCTCCGCAACGTCTGTTAAGATATGGGACTTCTCCGTGGCCCCAAAGACCTTCCAAACACCTTCGATGGAGAGGAGCTGTTCCTTTCGGAGTTCGGCGTAGCAGCCGGTAACTACGATATGGCCCTCGGGGTTGGTCTTGTGTGCGCGGCGGATGAGGTTGCGGGACTTCTTTTCGGCCGTTTCCGTGACGGCGCAGGTATTGATGAGGTAGACATCGGCCTGGGCGGTCCAGGGGACGACCTCCCAGCCGGCGGCTACAAAACCGCGCTCGTAGGTGGACGTCTCGGCGTAATTGAGCTTGCAGCCCAGGGTGGTGAATGCTATCTTCATGCGCTAAGGATCAAAAACACACAGGGTCTTTTCCCTATGGTGATGGGGTTGGACTTCCACTCCGCCACCGTACGGGTCTGGATGAACTGGTCGGGGCAGGTGAGGTTGGCGGCCACGCAGACGCGTGTGTGGCCGTTCAGGCAGGCCAGCAAATCTGCCAGCAGGGAATCGTTGCGGTAGGGTGTCTCGATGAGAATCTGCGTCTGGCGGGCGGCGGCAGACCTTTTTTCCAGGGTCTTGATGGCCGACCGGCGCTCCTCCGTCTTGGCGGGGATGTAGCCCACGAAGGCGAACGACTGGCCGTTGAGGCCCGAGGCCATCAGGGCCAGCATCAGGGAAGACGGACCCACCAGGGGGACCACTTCGATGCCGTGGCGGTGGCACAGGGCCACCAGCAGGGCGCCGGGGTCTGCCACGGCGGGAAGGCCGGCCTCGGAGAGGAGGCCCACGCATCGGCCCTCTTCAAACAGCCTGGCAAAGGCTTCCACCTCCTGCGGACGGGTGTGCTCGTTGAGCTCGTGGAACTCCAGCCCGTCAATGTGCCCCTTGAGCCCTGCGGCCGAAAGGAAACGCCGTGCGGTGCGGAGTTCCTCCACCACAAAGCAGTCCAGGGTGGGAATCACTTCCAGCACGGAAGCGGGGAGCACCCGGGCCGGGTCTCCTTCTCCCAGAGGGGTGGGAATGAGGTATAACTTACCTTTGGACATGGGCTTTACCGGTTGTATCTATCTGAATTTTAACTTCTTTCTGTACCTGTTTGGCTTCCTCCAGGGCGCGCTGCTCCTTCTCGGCCCGGGTGCTGAACAGTTCCCGGAAGAGCTGGGCAAAGGTGTTGAACTCCATCTGGTAGGCGATACCGGCACCGTGGCGCTGGCTGTTGTCCAGGAAGGAGGAGAGCTGGTCTGCGGCGTGGGTGAAGAGGTTGAGCCGCAGGGCTCCGTTGCGCGTGAGTTTGATTTCCGCGTCCACGTTGCCGGCCACCTCGTTGGTGGTGGTGCCCAGCCGCTCGCGGTTGCCCACGGAGCCGTTCACGATGACGCGGTTGTTGAACAGCTGCGTGCTCACGGCCACGTCAAAGATGTTGGAACCGTATTGGGTGGACTTGTAGTTGAGACCCAGGTCCAGAGGGATGTCCAGTTTCTGGAAGATGTTGTTGAGCTGGCCGGACATAATACTGGACACGTTGGAGAACAGCACGTCGGAGCCTCCCACGCTGATTCCGGATTCTTCGGAGGGCAGGAAACTGCCGGCCACCAGCAGGTAGATGAACTGCTTCTGGATCTTGTCCTCGGTGTTGAAGGCGGCTTCCACCTGGGCCTGCACGGTGGGGTTCAAGTCCGGGATGTCAATGGAGAAGTGGAGTTCCGGATTGCGGAGCTTGCCGGTGATGTCTATTCCGCAGTTCACCGTTCGGCGGGTGCTGGCGCTTTCATCGGCCGTCAGGTTGTACAGGCTGGCCTTGGTCACATACAGGCCGTGGACGTTGAGGTCCGTGTCCATCACGTCTCCGTTGAAACGCACGGAACTGCCGTCCTGGATGGTGAAGTCGCGGCTCACCAGGCTCATCGCGCTGAAGTGGAAGTTGCCGCTGGTGAGCGTGTAGTTGCCGTTCATGGTGAACTGGCCGGTGCGGGAGCGGCTCATCAGGTCGATGGTACCGTTGCCGGAGCCCTGCAGGGAACTCTCGTTGTCCACATCAATGTACACGATGGCGTCGGGGGTGGCGTGGGCACGCAGTTCCACGATGAGGTCCGAGACCTGCTTGCCGGAGGGCGTGCGGCTGGCCATCATCCTCTCGTACGGATCCTGTTCCTGCGCCGGCTCGGTGAAGGTGAGCAGTTCGCGGGAACTCTCTCCGCTCACGGAACCCAGCGGCACGTGCAGTTCACCGGAACGCGTGGTGGCGTCAATGGCCAGAGTAATGCGGTTGAGGTCTCCGGTCACGTCAACCCGGCCGTCGGCGTACAGGTTGCCGAAGAAACTCTGGTCCGGCGTGTTGGGCGTATTCAGGGCGTGCATCTGTTCCACCTGCACGTGGATGTCCAGGCCCAGGTTCTTGAAATCGTTGAAGAGAAGGGCTCCCTGGACGGTTCCCTTTCCTTTCTGGCCGTCCGAGAGCTGTAGCGGGGCAAAATACAGCCCCTTGTCCTTGATTTCCAGTTTGCCCTCTGCCAGATACGGGACCCGGGTGAACTCCAGTTCCAGAAGGCCGTCCTTCAGCTCGAGGTCCTTGCTGGCAAAGTGCAGCGGCGAGCCCAGTTGGCCGGACACCTCCACCTGGCCGCCCAGAGAGCCTCCGAAGCGGGAGAAGAGGTCCGTCAGAAAAGGAGCGATATAGCCCAGGTTGAACCCGTCCAGGCGGGCCGATGCGGAGAAGTCCTTGCTGGAAGGAGCCAGATAAGCCTGGGCGTCCAGGGAAGAGCGGCCGTTGAGCGAGTTGCGCAGGGTGGCGGCAAAACGCTTGTTCTGCTCTTCGTAGGTGCTGTAGATATGGAGCGTTCCCAGGGGTTCCCCGGAAACGTAAGTGGAGTCGCATTGGATGTTGGCCAGCAGGCCCAGGGAAGGCTGGGTGGGAGAGATGATCATAGCGTGGCCGGTAGCCAGACCCGCCAGTTCGGGCGTGCCGCCCGTGAACGTGTTGAGGATGTCCAGGTCAAAATGGTCCATATTCACGTGGAGGGTGTCGCTGCGGTTGGCCTTGATGGCACCGTCGATGAGCAGCGCCTGCCGTTCGTGCGTGGCCTGCAGCCGTCCCACTTCCACGTCTCCTCCGGCATAGAAGATGTCCTTGGATTCCACCTTCCACTCGTCTCCGCCCAGGCGGAAGTGCGATGGCTTTACCCGGCCGGTGACCTCCAGGCCGTTTTCCCCGTGCTCCAGGCCGGCCGTGAGGTTGAACGCTCCGTAGGTCTTTTCGTCGTCCTTGTTGTCAAACGTATAGCCCAGGTCCACCTGGTTGTCATCGGCCCTGAGGTCGAAGCGGTTGTTGAGCAGCCTTCGGCCTCCCAAATCCAGCGTACTGCCCGTGATGATGGCTTCCAGGGCGCGGCCACGGTTGTTGGCGTTCAGCTGGAAGTCCCGGATGTAGCGGTTGTAGTGGGCCAGTCGGCCGGAAGTTACCTGGGCCGTCAACAGACCCGTCCGGTCCACCGTGATCTGGGCCTCGGTGTTCTTCTCCACGTACAGGCCCGGGTCAAAGAAGCCCAGCAGTTCCTGGACCCGGAGCAGTTGCAGCGCCAGGCTGTAGGAGGCTCCGCTCCAGTTCTGGGTTCCGTTGTCTCCCAGGGCGGGCAGCTCTTTGGAAACGACCAGGTCCTTCACGTCCTTGGTGAAGTTGAGGATGGATTCTGAACCCTTGTATTGCAGGGTGAGGATGCCGGAACTCACGTTGACCGTGTGCACGGTGTCCTTCTGGTGGGCGGTGATGAAGAGGTTGCCCAGCTGCTGGACGCCCTCCTTGCTCTGGAGCGTAATGTCCGCCACGGTAACTACGCCGTCCAGGTGCCGGGCGTCGGAGCGACGGAGATCGCTGTTCACGCTGAATTTGACGCCGGAAACCTCCCGGTTGTCCAGGTGCAGTTCGTCCAGGTCTGCATTCTCCACGTTGAGGTCGAAGCGGTACAGGGCGTCAGGGGTGTCTCCCAGGTCCAGCCGTCCGTTGAACCGCACCAGGAGGTTGGGGTCCAGCGAGACCAGCGCGGCCTGGAGGGATTCGTTCTTATAGCTTCCACGGGCCGAAATGTCCCGGTAGGTATATCCTTTGGCCTCCAGGGCGGCAATCCGGAGGGTGTCCACCTGCAGGTCTATCTTGCCGTCGTCCTTGAGGGCGGCATCCAGGGAAGTGCGCATCGAGAGCGGTCCCAGGTCTTCGGTGCCCAGAATCCGGCCCAGGTCCAGACTGATGGTGGCCACCTGGCCGCCCAGGTGCAGGTCCTTGGTCTCATCCACCACGTTGCGGATGTAGACATCGGCCAGAATGCCTCCCAGGTTGGACAGGATCTGGCCGTTGACGCCCAGGTCGTTGAGCGGGCCCTGTACGCGGCCTTCGAAATTCAGGCGCTCCCCGGGAGCGAACTGCTTCAGGTCCAGCTGGGTTTCGGGGGCCCAGGCGTGCACGAAGCCCGCCAGGCCGTCCAGGTCAAAGTCAATTTCCCGGACGTTGATGTCGTAGGTGCCGCTGCCCTCCAGTTCCACGTCCCGGATGGTTCCACTCACGTTCACCCGGATTCCGTTGTCAGGGTCCACCGCCGTGACGTTGTCCAGGTGGATGTCGTTCACGGTGCCGCGCACGTGACCGCGGGCTATGCCGCGGAACGTGGTCTCCAGGCTGGAGAAATGGGCCACGGTATTGCCCAGGTCCACCAGCGAGCCATCCCGGATAACCCCGTCAATGACCACTTTGTTGGTGAAATCATCGTACTCGTCCAGCGAACCTTCCAGCCTCAGGTACTCCAGATTGACATCGGAATAGCCGTCGTTGATGTGGAGGTCCCGGATGTCCACCAGCTTCTCGCCCACGCTCAGGCGCTTGGCGTGTACCTCGTTGAAGTGCATTCCGGTGGCCCTTTCCAGGAACTGGAGGGTGGCCTCCTGGCTGGTGATATGGTTTTCGGCCACCTTGAGGTTCTCTATGTGGGCCCTTTCCAGCAGCACGCTCAGGTGGTTCCAGTCAATGACGCCTTCCGGAACCGATTCGCCGGCCAATTCCGCTTTCCGGGCCAGCGGCAGGTTCTCCATCCGGAAGGTAATGTTTTCCAGTTCCACCACCCGGGCGGTGAGGAGGTTGCCCCAGGTGGGCTCCGTCTTCTCCGTCTTTTCGGAAATCAGGCCGAAGGCGCGTTCCAGGTTGGTGACGGTGCGTTCGGGCTTGTCGGGGTCCGGCTCCATAACCAGATTGAAGCCGCCGCCCGCAAGGCGCAGCCGGCTCACGTAAGCCCCCTTTCCGTTGATAAGGCCCCGCAGGGAGAACTTGACGGAGAGGTTGTCCACGTACAGGATGGTGTCCAGTTCAGGGAGGGCGGGCCGGTTGTCCCGCACCACCAGGTCTTTGAGGAGGATGGCTTCCAGGGGCCGGACGGAAATGTCCTTGAACTCGATGGAAGCGTCCGAGTCTTTTTGAAGAATTCCAACTATGCGCCGGCCCAGCGCCGTCTGCACGGCGGGGGACTGAAGGGCCACCAGGCCCGCCAGCAGCAATACTGCCAGCAGTCCCAGGATCCAGAAGGTTATTTTGAGGCCCTTGCGCATTATCCTACAAAATTAACAATAATTTTGTATCTTTGCACCCCTAATAGTTTCAACCATGGCCGATTATATCCTGGGCATAGAATCCTCCTGCGACGACACTTCCGCTGCCGTTCTCCGGGACGGTGTGCTCCTGTCCAACGTAATTGCCTCACAGCAAGTCCATAAGGACTTTGGCGGGGTGGTTCCGGAGCTGGCTTCCCGTGCCCACGAGCAGAATATCGTTCCCGTGGTTTCAGAGGCGCTTCGCCGGGCCGGCGTAGAAGCCTCGCAGTTATCGGCCATTGCCTTTACCCGCGGTCCGGGCCTGCTGGGCTCGCTGCTGGTGGGCACTTCCTTTGCCAAGGCCCTGTCCCTCTCGCTGGATATCCCCATGGTTATGGTGAACCACCTTCAGGGGCACATCCTGGCCAACTTCGTGCGCCAGCCGGACGTCCCCGTCCGCGAACCGTCCTTCCCGTATCTGTGCCTGCTGGTTTCCGGCGGCAACTCCCAGATTGTCAAGGTGAACAGCCCCCTGGAGTACGAGATTCTGGGCCAGACCATAGACGACGCCGTGGGAGAGGCCTTTGACAAGTGCTCCAAGATGCTGGGCCTGGGTTATCCGGGTGGCCCCGTGATCGACCGCCTGGCCAAGCAGGGAGACCCCAACCGGTTCCAGTTTGCCAAGCCCAACATCCCCGGCCTGGATTACAGTTTTTCCGGCATCAAGACTTCCCTGCTGTACTTTGTGAGGGACGAACTGGCCAAGGACCCCAACTTCCTGGAAAACAACAAGGAAGACCTCTGCGCCAGCTTCCAGAAAACGCTCATCGACATCCTGATGACCAAGCTCATCCGCGCCGCCAAGGAAACCCGCATCCGGGAAATCACCATAGGCGGCGGCGTCAGTGCCAACAGCGGCCTCCGGGAAAGGATTGTGGCCGAAGGCGAAAAGCGTCACTGGAACACCTACCTGCCGGAATTCAAGTTCACCACCGACAACGCCGCGATGATAGCCGTGGCCGGCTGGTTCCAGTACAAGGCCGGCGTCCGCACCCCGCTGGACGTGGCCCCCGTCTCCCGTATGGCCGATTTCTAGGCCCTTTGGAAATGTCGCCGATTATTCCGACCTTTGAAGGTTAGAACGACATAACCAAAAAGACTCTATGGGAAAATATAAAAACGATGCCCGCGTGGTCCTGACCCTGGATGCAGGCGGCAATTCCCTCCGCTTCAACGCCATGAAGGGAGAAGAATTCATTCTGGAAACCATCACCCTCCCTTCCAACGCCAATGACTTGGACCTGTGCCTGCAATCGATGGTAACGGGCTTCAAGACGGTCATCAACCAGCTGGGCAACGTGAAACCCGAGGCCATCAGCTTCGCTTTCCCCGGTCCGGCAGACTATCCCGCCGGCATCATCGGCGGCTTCCTGCCCAACTTCCCGTCGTTCCGTGACGGCGTGGCCCTGGGACCGTACCTGAAGGAAGTCTTCGGCATTCCTGTTTTCATCAACAACGACGGAGACCTCTTTGCCTTTGGCGAGGCCCTCAGCGGCGCCCTTCCGGAGGTAAACGACAAGCTGGCGGAATACGGCAGCAACAAACGCTTCCGCAACCTCATCGGCTATACCTTCGGCACCGGCTGCGGCATTGGCTGCGTCATCAACGGCCAGCTCAACCGCGGAGACAACAGCTGCGTGGAAACCTACTGCCTGCCCAATCCGCACATTGGCGGCGTCATCCTGGAAGACAGCATTGCCATCCGCGCCGTCAAGAGAGTGTATTCAGAGCAGTCCGGCGAACAGGATCCCAACCTGACCCCCAAGGACATCTATGACATAGCCGACGGCAAGCGCCCCGGCAACAAGAAGGCCGCCCTGGCCGCTTTTGCGGAAATGGGCCACGTGGCCGGTCTGGCCATCGCCCAGGCCGCCCAGCTGATGGACGGCATCGTGGTCATCGGCGGAGGCATCTCGGCTTCGGCCAAGTTCTTTATGCCGGCCCTCCTGGAAGAGATGAGGGGCACCGTCCGTACCCTGGGCGGAGACGTCCTGCAGCGGGTGCAGATGAAGGTCTACAACCTGGACGACGAGGCCGAATTCGCCGCGTTTGCCAAGGGAGAGGCCCGCGAACTCAAGATTTACGGAACGGACAAGACCGTTACCTACGACCCTCAGAAGCGTATCGGCATCATCCTGGACAAGATAGGCACTTCTACCGCCATCTCCGTAGGTGCCTATGACTTCGCCCTCGCCGAACTGGACAGCTAAACCACGAAGGGCCCACGAAACCCCTCCCCTCGGGGGAGGGACTTGAGATATGAAGGAATTCGAAATAGCCCAGAAGATAGGAAAGGAACTGACGGCCGCCCAGCTTAAGGAGGCGGCCGCCAAGGCCTTGGGTGTGAAGCCCGAACTGGTGGGCCACGTGCAGGTGGTGCGCCGGAGCATCGATGCCCGGCAGGACATCCTGTACCGCTACCGGGTGCAGGCCTACCGCACCAACGAGACGTATGAACCTTACCGGGTGGCCCCCTACCGGAATGTGGCGGGTGCAACCCCGGTTCTGGTGATCGGCGCCGGCCCGGCGGGTATGTTCGCCGCCCTCAAGCTCCTCCAGCTGGGCCTGCGGCCCATCGTGCTGGAGCGCGGAAAGGACGTGGAACGCCGCAAGGTGGATATGGCCCAGCTTTCCGTCAAAGGGGTTATCGATCCGGATTCCAACTACTGTTACGGAGAGGGGGGCGCCGGTGCCTTCAGCGACGGCAAGCTCTATACCCGCTCCTCCAAACGCGGAGACATCCGCGAGGTCCTGCACCAGCTGGTGGCTTTCGGTGCTTCCGAGGACATTCTGATTGACGCCCATCCCCACATCGGAACCGACCGCCTGCCGGAGATTGTCAAGAACATCCGCCAGTGCATCGAGGACCACGGCGGGGAATATCACTTTGACTCCCGGGTCACGGAGATAGAGGCCCGGTCGGAATTCACCGTCCGGTGTGCGGACGGGAGTGAATACAAGGCGTCCAAAATCATCCTGGCCACGGGTCATTCGGCCCGCGACATTTATGAGCTCTTCGAGGCCAAAGGCTGGGCGCTGGAGGCCAAGGGTTTTGCCCTGGGCGTACGCGTGGAGCATCCCCAGTGGCTTATCAACCAGATCCGTTATCACGGGAAATACCAGCCGTTTATGCCCACGGCCGAGTATTCCTTTGTGCAGCAGGTGGAAGGCCGCGGCGTTTTCTCCTTCTGTATGTGCCCCGGCGGCATCCTGGTCCCGTCCTCCACGGAAGACGGCACGGTGGTGCTCAACGGTATGTCCAACAGCGCCCGCAACTCCAAGTGGGCCAATGCCGGCGTGGTGGTGCAGATTGAGCCCGGAGACCAGCCGGCCCAATACGAGGGCCCCTTTGCGCTGATGGATTTCCAGCGGGATATCGAGCGCAGTATGTACCAGTGGGCCAGCACCCACGGCGGCCGGCATCCCCTGAGCGCTCCCGCCCAGCGGATGAAGGACTTCTGCCGCGGCATCGAGTCCAAGGACCTTCCCAAGACTTCCTATCACCCGGGCGCCCTTTCGGCCCCCCTTCACGAACTGCTTCCGGAGCATGTTTCGATGCGCCTGAGGCGGGCTTTCCCCCAGGTGGACCGCCAGATGCACGGCTATTATACCAACGACGCCCTCCTGCTGGGCGTGGAGTCCCGCACCTCTTCCCCGGTGCGCCTTCCCCGTAATCCGGAAACCCTCGAACATATCTCCGTCCCCGGCCTCTACCCTTGCGGCGAAGGTGCCGGTTACGCCGGGGGTATCGTCTCATCGGCTTTGGACGGCATCAACTGCGCCGAAGCCCTGAACTCCTCCCTTACCCAAGAGTAGTATGAACAGACGTTTAGGCATCTTACTGCTGGTTTGCGTGGCGCTTTCCTGCGGCACAAAGAAGAAGGCGGCCCCTGCAGCGCCCGCCACCCGGGATTTCCCTATGGCCGAAGTCCCCGTAATGATTACCGAGCCCCACGAGCGGGCGGTGTGGATTGCGCAGCATTTCTGGGACCGGTTCACCCAGCCGGACAAGCTCTACGCCTGCGATTCGCTGCTGGTGAACGGCGTTCCCAACGAGAAGCTGGAGCAGCAGGTGGGCCTTTTCGCCTCCATTCTCCAGAACCTGCCGCTGCAGGACGGAATGGCGGCTATGGAAACCACCTACAACCGCCTGGAGGCCTTCCAGAAGGCCCAGCCCAAGGGAAACGTGTTTGAAAAGACATCGGCCCTGATCGGGCGCTATTTCTATGACCCCAACTCCCCCGTCCGGAACGAGGAACTGTACCTGCCGTTCGTTTCCAAGATGGCGGTTTCAGACCTGGTACCGGACAGCGAGAAAGGCCAGTACGCCTGGGATACAAGAGTGTGCTCCCTCAACCGCATAGGCACTCCGGCGGCCGATTTCCGCTTTGTGGATACGGCCGGCCGCAACCGGACCCTGTATGGCATCAAGGCAGAGTGGACGCTCCTGATCTTCGGCAACCCGGACTGCACCGCCTGCCGCCAGCTGATGGAGGATATGGGCGCCTCCGTGGCCATCTCCAACCTCATCAACTCCGGCCGCCTCAAGGTGGTGGACGTGTATATTGACGATGAGATAGATCTGTGGAAAGAGCGCCGGGACAGCTATCCTTCGGCCTGGATCAACGGCTACGATCCCACCTTCACCATCCGCACGGACCGCATCTACGCCGTGCGTGCCGTCCCGTCCCTGTACCTGCTGGATCAGGACAAGAACGTGGCTCTCAAAGATTGTCCCGCAGAACTGGCGTTACAGATTCTGGAGACGCTGTAATCAGGCTTCAAATACCCAGATAATGGCTTCTTCCATCACCTCTCCGGGACGGAGAACGGTGGTGGGATACTGCGGCCGGTTGGGGGAATCGGGGCAGTGCTGGCACTCTATGGCTACGCCGTCGTAGTCCTCGTACGCACGGGTTTTACCCTGAGGGCAGCCCTTGAGCCAGTTGCCGGTATATACCTGCACGGCCGGCTGGGTGGTGAGGACGGTCAGGTGACGGCCGCTCTTGGCAGCCCATAACTGAGCCGCCTCCGAAAGCTGGCCGGGGATATAGCCGTCAATGAGATAGCAGTTGTCGTAGCCCTTGCCGTATTTGAGGGCGGGGAAATCGGCCTTGATGTCCCGGCCGATGGTTTTGGCCTCTACAAAGTCCATGGGCGTTCCGGCCACATCCTCGGGGTCTCCCAGCGGGATGAGGTTTTCATCCGTGGGGAGATACTGGGAGGCGTTGAGTTCCAGTTTGTGGTTCAAAACGCTGCCGGAGGCCTCTCCGTCCAGGTTGAAATAGACGTGGTTGGTGAGGTTGACCACCGTGGGCTTGTCGGTTTCGGCCGTGAGGATGAGCTTGAGGGAATTGTCCTCGGCCCAGGTGTAGTGGGCCACGGCCTTGAGGTTGCCGGGGTAGCCGGCTTCTCCGTCCTCGGAGTAATAGAGGAACTCTACGGCGTCTCCCTCCACGCGGCTTTCCCAAACCTGGCTGTGGAAGCCCTGGGGGCCGCCGTGCAGGTGGTTGGGGCCGTTGTTGATGGGAAGGTTGTATTCTACTCCGTCCAGGGTAAACTTACCCTTGGCAATGCGGTTGGCATAGCGGCCGGGCACCTTGCCGGAGCAAGGGCCGTCTCCCAAATAATCCAGAGGGTTCTTGTAACCCAGTGCTACATCTCCCAGTTTGCCGTCTTTGTCCGGTACCACAATGGAAACGATGGCGGCTCCTATGTTGGTTAGCTGCACATAGGCGCCGGAGGCGTTTTTAAGCGTGTAAAGGAGGATCTCCTTTCCGTCGGGAGCCTGGCCCCAGGATTCTTTGGTTATGGTCATGGGTTATTTCTTTTTGTAAATCACGAATTCAAAAGTGTAGCCGGTCTCGGGGTCCGTGTGGGTCTCCGAGGTGCTCACACGCTCCCAGACGGCGGGGTCAATCTCCGGGAAGAAGACGTCTGCGTCCGGCAGCACGGTGTGTACGTGGGTGATGTAGAGCTTGTCCATCTCCGGCATGGCGGCCCGGTAAACGGAAGCGCCGCCCATCACGAAACACTTTTCGGCCCCGGTTTCCTGGGCCTCTTTGTAGGCTTCCTCAAACGAATAGACGCACGTGACCTCCGGAATGGGGTCTCCGCCCAGGTTGAGCACGATGTTCTTTCTGCCTTTCAGCGGGCGGAAGGGCAGGGAGAAATACGTGGTGCGGCCCATAATGACCGGGAAACCCTTGGTGGTTTCCTTGAAATACTTGAGGTCTTCCGCAATGTGCCAGGGAAGTTGGTTCTTGATTCCGATGCCCCAGTTATCGGCAACGGCTACTATTAAGCATTTTTCCATATTATACGGCTACAGGTGCTTTGATGGCAGGCCACGGGTCATAGCCTTCCAGGGTGAAATCTTCGTATTTGAAATCGAACACGGACTTGACATCCGGGTTCAGGCGCATCTTGGGAAGCGGGCGGGGCTCGCGGGAAAGCTGCAGGGCCACCTGCTCGAAATGGTTGCGGTACAGGTGGGTGTCTCCCGTGGTGTGGATGAACTCACCGGGCTCCAGGCCGCAGACCTGGGCCAGCATCAGGGTCAGGAGGGCGTAGGATGCGATGTTGAAGGGAACGCCCAGGAACACGTCTGCGCTGCGCTGATACAGCTGGCAGGAAAGTTTTCCATTGGCCACATAGAACTGGAACAGGCAGTGGCAGGGCGGCAGGGCCATCTTGTCCACCTCTCCGGGGTTCCAGGCGCAGACCAGCATCCGGCGCGAATCCGGGTTGTTCTTGATGAGGTCGATGACCTGGGACAGCTGGTCTATGGAGCGGCCGTCGGGGGCGGGCCAGGAGCGCCACTGGTGCCCGTACACCGGACCCAGTTCTCCGTTTTCGTCGGCCCACTCGTCCCAGATGGTGACGCCGTGCTCCTGCAGGTACCGCACGTTGGTGTTACCGGAAATGAACCACAGAAGTTCGTAGATAATGGATTTGAGGTGCACCTTCTTGGTGGTGAGGAGGGGGAATCCGTCCGCCAGGTTAAAGCGCATCTGATAGCCGAAAACGCTTTGCGTTCCGGTACCGGTACGGTCTTCTTTCAGGGCGCCGTTGGCGCGGATATGGCGCAGGAGGTCTAGATACTGTTGCATGTATGCAAACTTACGCAAAATTCATTATCTTTGCAAGCAGTAGTGTATCAAGAAAGCCCCGGAAAAAGACGCTTATGAAATCCTCACGAGAAAACTTCGGCGGCCGCATGGCCGTCATCGCCGCTTTTGCCGGTAGCGCCATTGGGTTGGGAAACATTTGGAGATTTCCCTATTTGGTAGGAGAAAACGGAGGCGCCGCCTTTATTTTCATTTACATCGCTTTCACCCTCATTCTTTCCCTGCCTATCTTTCTGGCCGAAAGTGCCATCGGACGCAGTAGCCAGGCCAACTGCCGGGCCGCGGTGGGTTTTCTGGTACCCGGCCGGGTGGGACAGATGTTCGGCCTTCTGATGGTGTTCACCCCTCTCTGGATTGTGTCTTACTACTCCGTGGTGGGAGGCTGGAGCATAGACTATCTGGTCCAGGCCTGCCATCTGGATTTTGCGCGCTCCACGCCGGACCAGCTGGCCGGGGGATTTGAGCGCTTCATTGCCCGGCCCTGGCTTCCGGTTGTGTTTCACCTGGCTTTTTTGGGCATAACCGTAGCGGTGGTGGCCTTCGGGGTCAAGGACGGCATTGAGAAGTTCTGCAAATGGAGCATTCCCACGCTGTTTGTCCTCATTGTCTTCCTGGTGGTGTATTCGGCTACGCTTCCCGGCGCTTTCAAGGGCGTGGAATACCTGCTGAAGCCCGATTTCTCCAAGGTGACGGCCCACACTTTCATCGATGCGCTGGGGCAGTCGTTCTTCTCCCTGTCCCTGGGAACTGGCATCGTCATCACCTATTCTTCCTATGTGAAAAAGAACGAGAACCTGGTGCTGGCCGGTGTGGGAACGGCGGTGAGCGACCTTCTGTTTGCCATCCTGGCCGGCTTTGCCATCATTCCGGCCGTATTTTCCGCCGGCATCGCGCCCGGAACCGGTCCTACCCTCATTTTCGACACTCTGCCCTTCCTCTTCTCCAGCTTGGCACAGCACGCTCCCATCCTCAGCTCCGTTGCCTCCATCCTGTTCTTCCTGGCCATTTTCATTGCGGCCCTCACCTCCTCCATTTCCCTCCTGGAAGTAGGCGTGGCCTACCTCACGGAAGAGCGGGGGCTCAGGCGCGGCTGGGCCTGCTTCCTGCTGTTTGTCCTGTGCGGAGCCCTGGGCTCGCTGTGCAGCCTTTCCTTCGGCCCGCTTTCTCACGTGAAACTGCTGGGGCTCAACCTCTTTGATTTTGCCGACAGCACGGCTTCCAACGTCTTTATGGTGCTGGGCAGCCTCATCTCCGTGGTCCTGGCCGGCTGGGTGATGCCCCGCAAGGTTCTCTTCCACGAACTCACCAACGGGGGCGTCCTGCGTAAGAACGCCCGCCTGTTCCCGCTCATCCTGTTCCTGATGCGCTACGTGGCCCCCATCGGCATCCTGACGCTCATCCTGTCCTCTGTCCTGTAATGAAAAAACGCGAGCATTTCGGCAGCCGGTTTGCCGTTATCATGGCCATGGCGGGCAGCGCTGTGGGCTTGGGTAATATCTGGCGTTTCCCCTATATTATGGGCCAGTACGGAGGCGCCGCCTTCATCCTGGTCTATACGGCGGCCAGCATCATCCTGGCGCTTCCCATCTTTTACGCCGAGTCCATCATAGGCCGAAGGGCCCGTACGGACACCTTCGGGGCCATGAGCAAACTGGCCCCCGGAACGGCCTGGCGCTGGGCGGGGCTGCTCACCATCCTCTCGCCGCTGCTCATCCTGTGCTACTATTCCGTGGTGGGCGGCTGGAGCGTGGAGTACCTCTTCAAATCCCTCTCCTTCAGCTTCACGGAAGTGCCGGTGGAAGAAGTTCCGCATTTCTTCAAACGCTTCATTTCTTCTCCCTGGCAACCCATCTTTGTGCATACGGTATTTATGGCCCTGGTGGCCGGCATTGTGCTGAGCGGCGTCAAGGACGGCATCGAGCGCTTCTCCAAGGTGGCGATGCCCGCCCTGTTCCTCCTGATTCTCGTGATCCTGGGTTATTCCCTCACGCTTCCCGGGGCGTTCAAGGGCGTGGAGTACCTGATCAAGCCGGACTTCTCCAGGCTTACGGCCGATGCCTATGCCGCCGCCCTGGGACAGGCCTTCTTCTCCCTGTCGCTGGGCGTGGGAACCGTCCTGACCTATTCCTCGTACATTAAAAAGGACGAAGACCTTTTTGTTTCGGGCGTGGGAACCGCGGTAAGCGACCTGGCCTTTGCCCTCATCGCCGGCTTTGCCGTGATGCCGGCCGTGTTTGCCGCCGGCCTGCAGCCGGGCGGCGGTCCGGGCCTGGTCTTCGAGACCCTGCCGTACATTTTCAACAAGATGGGCGAAGGCCTGCCCATCCTCACCACCCTTACCTCGTCCATTTTCTTTGTGGCCATCCTGGCGGCCGCCCTTACATCGGCCATCTCCATGCTGGAAGTGGGCGTGGCCTTTCTCACGGACGAAAGGGGAATGAACCGCCGCAGCGCCACGCTGCTGCTGGCTTTCCTCTGCTGGGCTGTGGGCATCCTGTGCAGCCTCTCCTTCGGTTCTCTCCGGGGAATGACCCTCCTGGGGCTCACCTTCTTTGACTTCCTGGACCACCTCTGCTCAGACTGGCTGCTGCCGCTGGGCGGCTTCCTGTTCACGGTTTTCGTGGGCTGGCAGATGTCCAAAGATGACGTCAGGGACGAGTTCACCAACGGCGGCACCAAGAACGTGCGCGTCTTCGGCGTGGTCTATTTCCTGATGAGATATCTGGCCCCGGTGGGCATTGTGGTGATTTTCCTCACCAATCTTTTTTTGTAGCTTAGATTCCCAGTTCGTCTTTCATGGCGCGCAGCAGGTCGAAAGCCTGCAGCGGGGTCATATTGTTGAGGTCGGCGCTCTTCAGGCGGTCCCGGAGGCTCTCCAGCAGAGGGTCGTCCAGTTGGAACATAGAGAGTTGCAGGGAGCCGTCCTTTTCCACTTTGCCGGCCTTGGTCTGGTGGGGCTTGACGGGCGTGAGGGCGCCAATGGCGTCCAGTTTCTGGCTGTTCTCCAAGGCTTTCAGCGTACGCTCGGCACTTTCCAGGACGGGCTGCGGCATACCGGCCATACGGGCCACGTGGATACCGAAACTGTGGGCGGTGCCGCCTTCCTTGATCTTGCGGAGGAAAATGACCTCACGGCCCACCTCCTTCACCGTTACGTGGAAGTTCTTGACCCGGGGGAAGAGGCCCTCGAGGTCGTTCAGCTCGTGATAGTGGGTGGCGAAGAGGGTCTTGGCGCCCTTGCCGTATTCGTGGATGTACTCCACGATGCCGCGGGCGATGGACATTCCGTCGTAAGTGGAAGTTCCGCGGCCAATCTCGTCCAGCAGCACCAGGGAACGGGCCGATAGGTTGTTGAGGATCATGGCCGTTTCCAGCATCTCTACCATAAAGGTGGATTCTCCGCGGGAGATGTTGTCCGTGGCGCCCACGCGGGTGAACAGCTTGTCAAACCAGCCAATATGGGCCTCCTGGGCCGGGACGAAGGAGCCCACCTGGGCCATCAGCACGATGAGGGCGGTCTGGCGGAGCAGGGCGCTCTTACCGGCCATATTGGGACCGGTGAGGATGATGATCTGCTGCTTGTCCGTATCCAGATACACGCTGTTGGGAACGTATTCCTCTCCGGCGGGCATCAGGGTTTCGATGACGGGGTGCCGGCCCTCGCGGATGTCCAGGGCCTTGCCGTCGTTCATATCCGGGCGGCAGTAGCGGTGCTCTACGGCCTGCTGGGCAAAGCCGGCCAGTACATCCAGTTTGGCCAGGATGCGGCTGTTGGCCAGGATGTCCGGAATCTGCTGCTGGATGCGGGCGATGAGTTCTCCGTACAGGCGGCTTTCGATGGCGTAGATGCGGTCTTCGGCCGTCAATATCTTTTCTTCGTACTGCTTGAGTTCTTCCGTGATGTAACGCTCCGCGTTGACCAGGGTCTGCTTGCGGATCCACTCCGGCGGGACCTTGTCGCGGAAGGTATTGCGGACCTCGATATAGTAGCCGAAAACGTTGTTGTAGGCTATCTTGAGGGAGGAGATGCCGGTTCTTTCGGCCTCCCGCTGCTGCATCTGGAGGAGGTAGTCCTTGCCTCCGGCGCTCAGGCTGCGGAGTTCGTCCAGTTCGGCGTCCACTCCGGGGCCGATGACCGGGCCTTTGCCCACCTGCATCGCCGGTTCGGGGGCCAGGACGCGGAAAATCTCCGCCTGTAACTTTTCGCAGTTGTGGAGGCCCTTCAGAAGCTTTTCCAGAGCCGGAGAGCCGGTGAGGCGGGCTTTGATGGGGCCGGTGAGCGACAGGCCTCGGCCCAGCTGCATTACCTCGCGGGGGTAGGCCTTGCCGGTGGCGATGCGGCCCAGGATGCGGTCCATATCTCCCAGCTTGCCCAGATCCATCTGGGTCTCGTCCAGCACGGAGGGCTGCTCCGTGAAGTACTGCACCATATCGTAGCGGGCGCCCAGCTCCTTGAGGTCCAGGATGGGCATGGCCAGCCACTGGCGCAGCAGGCGGGCTCCCATAGGGCTGGAGCACTTGTCCAGGGTCTGTACCAGGGATACGCCATCGGCCCCGGCGGCACTCTGGAACACCTCCAGGTTGCGGAGGGTGAACTTGTCCATCCACACGAAGCGGGCCTCGTCAATGCGGCCTATGGTGCAGATGTTCTTGAGACCCGTGTGCTGGGTCTGCTCCAGATAGACCAGGAGGGCGCCGGCGCTGCAGATGCCCAGCGGGAAGGGGTCTATGGCAAAGCCTTTGAGGCTCTCTACCTGCAGCTGCCTCTTGAGGCGCTCCACGGCGGAGTCGTATACGAAGGCCCACTCGTCAATGGAAGTGGTGTAGATGTCTCCCAGGCGCTCGCGGAGGCCTTTCTCATAGCCTCTTTGCACCACCAGTTCCTTGGGCTTGAGGGAGCCTACCAGCGTGGCAATGTAGTCCAGCGAACCCTGGGCCACCTGGAACTGGCCGGTGGATACGTCCAGGAAGGCGGCGCCGCACTGGTTCTTTTCCAGGGTGAGGCCGCAGAGGAAGTTGTTTTCCTTGGTCTCCAGCATATTCTCCCCGAAGGAGATGCCGGGGGTTACGATTTCCGTAACGCCGCGCTTGACCAGTTTCTTGGCAAATTTAGGGTCTTCCAATTGGTCGCAGACGGCCACTTTATAGCCGGCGCGCACCAGTTTGGTGAGGTAATTCTCCAGGGCGTGATGGGGGAAGCCGGCCATGGCCACGGGGCCTTTGTCTCCGTTGGATTTCTTGGTCTGAACCAGCCCCAGGACCCGTACGGCGGTGATGGCGTCGTCCGAGTACATTTCGTAAAAGTCTCCCACCCTGTACAGGAGCAGAGCCTCGGGGTGTTGTGCTTTCACCTCGAAGTAATGCCGCAGCATAGGGGTATCTTCTGCCATCTTTGCCATAGGAATACAAATATACAAATAATTTCTAACCGTCGTTTGGGCCAGGTGGGATTTCGTGCCGCCCACCGCGCCCGCATAACGAGCCTTTTGCGAACGGAGAGGCCAAAACAATGGGCCAGGTGGTACACGTAGAATCCCACCTGGCCCAAGTCATAATCCCCAAAAGCCTATTTCCACCAGTTGGGTTTGGCGTAGGAGAAGTCCTTCCGCTCGGCAGCCCAGGCGTCGTTTACGTACACCGTATCGGCCCGGTCGGTGTAAAGAATGCCGTCCAGATGGTCGCACTCGTGCTGGAAGATAATGGCCGAATAGCCGTCTACCTGCTCCGAGACAAAGGTCCCGTCCGGCGTCAGATAGCTGATCTGCACACTGGGATAGCGGCGCACGATGCCTTGGTAAGGCGGCAGGGAAAGGCAGCCCTCGGGACCCGGCTGAGGGGTGCCGTACAGACTGTCAATCTGGATATTCAGATAGGGCTCGATGGGCTGGCCGGGCTTGTCGTAGCGCATGACCAGCACTATGCGGCGGTTGATGCCCACCTGCGGTGCGGCCAGGCCCACGCCGTCCTGGGAAGGATCGGTAAGGGTGTGCATCATCTTGGCCAGGAGAGTCTTGAGCTCGGAAGAGGCCAGCTCCCGGTCCGAGAGGTTGGGACTGACGGCCCGCAGGATGGCGCTGTCTTGCGGCATCACGCAGACGTACATCAGGGAATCCGACTTTTCAATTACCGTCCGTTCCCAGTGGGAAAACGGATGGGAGTGTTTCCATAAGAGAAAACCCAACAGCACCACCAGGCACAGGAGGATGGGAAGCGAGGCTTTTTTGCGGAATAGTTTCTTAGCGTTCATAGTCACAAAGGTAGTAAATATTTCCTATCTTTGCAGGTGTATGAAGCGCGTACTGGTCATAGCCTATTACTGGCCGCCGTCCGGAGGGTCGGGGGTGCAACGCTGGGTCAAATTTGTGAAGTATCTGTCGGCCGAAGGCTGGCAGCCCGTGGTGTTTGCCCCGTCCAACGCAGATTACCCCTCCCTGGACCCGTCCTTCGAGGCCGAAGTCCCTTCCGAGGTAGAGGTGCTGCGGGGCCCCATCTGGGAGCCCTATTCGGCCTACCGGAAACTTACCGGTGCCAAGAGTACGCAAGTGACGGAAATCTCTTCCGGCAAAAAGACGCCCAAGCAGAAACTCAGTCTCTGGGTCCGGGCCAACCTCTTTGTGCCGGACCCCCGCGTGGGCTGGGTAAAACCCTCCGTGAAGACCCTCAAGGCGTATCTGGCCCAACATCCGGTAGACGCCATCGTCACCACCGGTCCGCCGCATTCCGTGCACCTGATAGGCCAGCGTCTCCACAAGGACCTGGGTACGCCCTGGATTCCGGATTTCCGGGATCCCTGGAGCCGGATGTACTACCTCAAGTACCTTCCTATGACCTCCGGCATCTGGGCCCGGCTGAGGAAGATGGAGCAGGACGTGCTGGACCAAAGTACCGCCGTACTGACCTGCACGCCGCAGGTACAGGCCGAATTCCGGGCGCAGACCCAGACGCCCGTGGCGTGCATCACCAACGGTTTTGACGAAGAAGATTTCGCCGGCCCCGCACCCAAGGGGGACGGCCTGTTCAATATCACCCACACCGGGCTTTTCGCGGCCGACGGCAACCCCCTGGCCCTCTGGAAAGTACTGGAGAAACTGGCCAAGACGGAGCCCGGCTTCAAGCAGGAACTGCGCCTCCGCCTGGTAGGAAAAGTGGACCGGGAAGTGCTGGACGCCATAGCGGCGGCCGGCCTTTCGGACAACGTGGTGCTGCTGGGGCCCCTGAATCACGCCGAGGCCGTGAAGGAGCAGCGCAGCGCCAGCCTTCTGCTGCTGCCCCTGAGAAACGACCCCCAGTACGCCCCCATCCTGCCCGGTAAACTCTTCGAGTACCTGGCGGCCCGCCGCCCCATCCTGGGAATCGGCCAGGAAGAAGGGGCCATGGCCCAGGTAATCTTCAACGCCCAGGCCGGCATAACGGCCGACTGGGAGAACCCGGCGCCTATGCGCGCCTTCCTGGCCCACGCCTGGCAACAGCATTGCGAAGGCGGCATCCCCGCCACAACGGGGGATATAACCCCCTATACCCGCCGCGCCACCACCCACGCGTTGGCGCAACTTCTGGAAAAAGTAACCCAAAATGAATAAAGAACTCCTCAAGAAGATAGGCCTGGCCCTGGGCATCGTTGCGCTGTTCCTGGCGCTCAGTTACGGTTTTGTCCCGCAGGTGCTGGAAGGCAAGATCGTGAACCAGAGCGACATCTCCGGCTATGTGGGTATGTCCCACGAGATGACGGAATGGAACAAGGCCCACCCGGACAATCCCACGTACTGGACGGACTCGATGTTTGGCGGAATGCCCACCACGGCCATCTCTACCCAGAACGGAGGAGACTATACGCAGCCGCTGTACAACCTGCTGTTTGCCGGCAAGCGTCCGGCCACCTGGCTGTTTGTGACTATGCTGGGAGCCTTCCTGCTGTTCCTGGCCTTGGGCGTGAGCTGGCCGGTGGCGGTGGGCGGCGCCATTGCCGTGGCTTTCTGCAGCTACAATTTCCAGATTATCCAGGTGGGGCACAACACCAAGATGCAGGCCATCGCCCTGTTCCCCTGGGTGCTGGCGGCGCTGGTGTATACGTACAAGGCCGACGGCCGCTGGAAACGGCTTCTGGGCGCGGTCCTTTTCGGCCTCACCCTCAGTTTTCAGGTGAAGGCCAACCACCAGCAGATTACTTACTATCTGGCTATCGTGGTGCTTCTGTATGCCCTGGTGGAACTGGTCCATACCGTTAAAACCAAGCAGTGGAAGCCTTTCCTGGTGGCATCGGCCCTCCTTCTGGTGCTGGGCCTGACGGGTATTGCCACCAACACCAACAAACTGCTTCCGCTGGCCAAATATACGCCCAATACCATGCGCGGCGGCTCGGAACTTTCCAAGGACGGCGCCAACTCCAAGGGCCTGGACCTGGATTATGCCACCTCCTGGAGCTATGGCTGGGAAGAACTTCCCAACCTGATGATCCCCAATTTCAACGGCGGTGCCTCGGCTGGTGAAGTGAACCCGGACAAGTCCGAAACCATCCAGCTCCTCAAGAAAGCCGGACAGCGCAACCTCAAGGAAACCGCCAAGAACCTGCCGCTTTACTGGGGCCCGCAGCCCTTCACGGCCGGTCCTATGTATATGGGAGCCATTTCCGTGTTCCTCTTTGTGCTGGGCCTGTTCCTGTACAAGGGGCGCAACAAGTGGTGGATTATCGCCGCCACCATCCTGGCGGTCCTTATGGCCGTGGGAAGCCATTTTATGGCCTTTACCAAGTTCTGCTTCAACGTCCTTCCGCTGTATAACAAGTTCCGGACGGTGTCCATGGCGCTGATCGTGCTGCAGGTGACGCTGCCGGTGCTGGGTTTCCTTACGCTGGACGGCATCCTCAAAGAAGAATACAACCAGAAGGCCTTCAAGAAAGGCCTGTTCTGGGCCCTGGGCCTCACGGGCGGTTTCTGCCTGCTGGCCTGGCTGGTTCCCGGCCTCTTTGGCACCTTCTCCTCCGACGCCGACGCCCAGATGCAGGATGTGCTGGTAGACGCCCTCGTCGCAGACCGCATCGCCCTTTTCCGGGCCGATGCCCTCACTTCCCTCCTTCTCATCCTGGTATCGGCCGGCCTCCTTTACTGGGCCTATATGCCCAAGGGACGCAAGTGGGTGGCCGCCGCGGGCATCTGCGTGCTCAGCGCCGCCAACCTCTTCATCGTGGGCAAGCGGTACCTCAACGCGGATGATTTCACCACGCCCAAGGACTTCAACAAGCCCTTCGCCGAGCGCCCGGTAGACCAGGTGATCAAGGCCGATGAAGACCCGCAGTACCGCGTGCTGGACCTGACGGTGAACGTGTTCAACTCCTCCGTTCCGTCTTACCGTCACAAAAGCGTGGGCGGCTATTCTCCCGCCAAGCTCCAGCGTTACCAGGACCTCATAGAGCACTATCTTTCCGGAGAGATCAACGGCCTGTACAAGCAGCTCAACGAGGCCGAAGAATTGGAGGACGTAACCGAATGGATGGCCGATAAGACCCCTGTTCTCAATGCCCTCAACACTCGTTACATTATCCTGGACGGCGGTTATCCGCCGCTGGTGAACGAGGCCGCCTTCGGCCCCGCCTGGTTTGTGGATGAGGTGGTTGAGGCGGCGAACCCCGACGAAGAAATAGCCCTCCTGGGCGCGGTTGATTTAAAGCGCCAGGCGGTGGTCCGTCATACCGACGCCCCCCTCTCCGGAGATTCTCCCGGCTCTGAAGAGCCTCGGAATGACAGTATCGAGATGACCTCCTACGCCCCCAACGAGTTGCATTATCGTTACACGGCAGCCTCTGACCGCCTGGCCGTGTTCTCAGAAATCTACTACCCTGACGGCTGGCATGCCACCGTGGACGGGGAACCCGTGGACCTCGTCAGGGCCGACTGGACCTTCCGCGCCGCCCTCCTTCCCGCCGGAGAGCACGAGGTGGTGATGACCTTCCTCCCGGACAGCTACCGGGTGGGCGCTGCCGTTTCCCGGGCCACCTCCATCTGCCTGCTCCTGCTGCTCCTTCTGGGCCTGGGCATGGCCTTCGTTTCTTATAAAAAGAAGTCATGAAATCCGTTCGTCAGATAGCCCTGGCCCTGTTTCTTCTGGCCTTTGCCCCTTCCCTGCATGCGCAGTGGACAGGGACCTTCAACATAAGCGGGGGATACTGGCAGATGCCCTCCCGTTCGGAGGAGGACCTGGCCTTGGAAAATGCCTTGGGAAAGGCCGGGGTGCAAATGACGTACAAGACCCGGAAACTGCTTTGGGAAACCAACCTGAACGGACAGTTTACCAGCAAGCAGACGGATGTAATCCGCCTCTCCGTAAGCAACAAGGGCGGAAACATAGAAGAGGAAATCCGGGATGCCGCAGAGACCGAGATGCTGGACAAACTCAAGGGACAGGAGGTCTGGAACGCGGATTTTAAAACAAGAGTGCTGTTTAAACCCGCTGTGGGCCGGGAATATGAAACCTGGTTGCAGTATACGTTCAAAAGCGACGAATCGCTTACCGGGTCGGACCGCGACAAGTACAGATACAACAAGGAGAACGAGGACTGGGTCAACCTGGAAGAGCTTTTTATTGAATCCGCCCTCCAAACCGACCATTCGGCCCTGGGAGGCTTCCGCACCTCGCACCGGCTGGGCTCTCCCAGGCGGGTGCTCAAAGGCGAAATCACCCTGCAGGAGAAGTGGCAGGACAAGAACAGCAGCTGGACCAAACTGAAGGGAGTGGAGGCCGAGCTGGAAAACTGGGACCTCACGGCCTATCGCCTGACCCCCAGTTCGTCCAGTCAGATTGTCAACACCTCCGTCCACCTGCAAGACTCCGTGATAACCTCGGGCCCCGTCCGCCTGCATATAGACCCCGGCGTACGCGTCAGGGGTGAGTATACCCACGACCGCAAGAGCGGCGCCAACCTGGAACCCGACGGAACCTGGAAGGACAGTACCCGCCTGCGGGAGACCTTTGACTTCCTGTCCTTGGCCATTGAGCCTTATCTGGTAGCGGATTTCTCGTGGTCGAAGCTTCGTGCCCATATCAACTATGCCCCCCAGATCTATGGCCGTAAGCTGACCGACGATACCCATACCCAGAACCTCCAGTTCCAGCGCCTCTACCTGGTGGGAGACTCGTATCTGAGCTGGACGTTCTCTCCCTCCCACAAATTATACCTCAGGAGCAAGTCCTCGGTAAGCCATCCTTCCTATATCCAGATTTGCTGGTACGAGCGCCAGGGTAACTACCTGACCCAGATTTACCGGGGCAAGGAATCGTTGCGTTCCGTGCCATCGCATGCCGTCAGTCTGGAATACGAATTCAAGTACAAGCGCTTCTCTTCCACAACCACCTTCTCCTATACGTCCAAGCGCGACGAAATTGACCAGACCTTCACCAACGAGACCATCGATGGCCGCGACTATCAGGTATTTACCTGGGTCAACGCCTCCAACAGCCGGGTGCTGGGCTTCTCCGAGAAACTGGGCTGGAAGGGGAAGATTCTTACGGCCAATGTGGGCGTCAATTACAACGGGACCCGCCGCATCCGGCAGGAAACCGGGAACATCAAGAAATCCACGGACTGGCGAGCCTGGGCCGATGCCTCCCTTCGCCTCGGCCACGGCTGGACCGTGGGGGCCGATGTGAACTACCGTAGCGCCGTAGCCACGTTCTTTACCTTGTTCAAGGGGTATTGCGCGTTCAATGCCCGGATCCAGAAAGACTTCAAAAGAATAACCCTTACCTTGGAGGGTAAGGATTTACTGGATAAAAGGGAAGAAAAGGAGTTCATCTCAGAAAACCAGAGCGAGGCCTGGATTGAGGTTTCCCGCCTCAACCGCCGGATGATCGTTCTGGGAATCCGCTGGAAATTCCTTTAGACGGAAGCGGCCAGTTTCTTGGCCAGTTCCAGGAAGGCCTGTGAGTCGGGCCGGTCCAGAAGGGCTACGGGAGCACCCTCGTCTCCGCCTTCGCGGATGCCCTGCACCAGGGGAATCTGGCCCAGGAGGGGAAGATCCAGGTCCCCCGCCATCTTCACGCCGCCGTCCTTTCCGAATAAATAGTATTTCTCATCGGGATGTGCCTCCGGCGTAAACCAGGCCATGTTTTCCACCAGTCCGTAGATGGGTTTGTTCACCTGCGGATTGCGGAACATATTTACCCCGCGCAGGACATCGGCCAGGGCCACCTGCTGGGGTGTGGTTACAATGACGGCGCCCGTGAGCGGAACGTCCCCGATGAGGGAAATATGGATGTCTCCGGTTCCCGGAGGCATGTCAATGAGCAAGAAGTCCAGCGGGCCCCAGAGGGTTTGCAGGATAATCTGCTTGAGGGCCGTTGAGGCCATGGGGCCACGCCAGATGAGCGCCTGCCCGGCGCCGGACACGTGGCCCACCGACAGCCATTTGACGCCGTACTTTTCTACGGGCACAAAGAGGTTGTCGTTCTCGTCTTCTCCGTACATTTCTATGGTGGCGTCTTCCGTCCCCGTCATAGTGGGGATGGAGGGGCCGTAAACGTCTGCGTCGGCCACGCCCACGCGGTAGCCCAGGCGGGCCAGGGCCACGGCGAGGTTCACGGCCACGGTGCTTTTGCCCACGCCGCCTTTGCCGGAGGCCACGCCAATGATGTGGCTTACCTCCCGCAGCTGGTCCAGATTGAACTGGATACCCTTGGGTGCGGGTTTGGCGGGGTCTTTCACAATGGTGTCCACCTCAATCTCGGTGCCGCCGGGGGCGTGCCGGTACAGGCAGGCCTGCGCAGCGCCAATAAGGTAATTCTTCAAAGGGTCGGGCCGCTTGGGGAAGGCGAGGGTCACATGGATGCGACCCTCTGCCACTTCCACAGCGTCCACCATACCCAGTTGCAGGAGGTTCATGCCCTCCTTGGCGGGGTGCTCAACCTCCTGCAGCCAGTTATAAATGTCGGATTTTTCCATTAAAACTACTTGGCGTAAGTGAGTTCATTGATGAGGTTGGTTGCTCCACCAACCTTTTCGACCATCCAGAGAACATAGCGGATGTCCACGCAGATGCAGCGCTGGAGGGCGGGTTCAAACATTACGTCGGAGCTCATGCTCTCCCAGTTGCCGTCGAAGGCCAGGCCAATCAGGTTGCCCTTGGCGTCCAGGACGGGGGAGCCGGAGTTGCCGCCGGTGATGTCGTTGTTGGTAAGGAAGCAGGTGTGCAGGGTGCCGTCCTCATCGGCCCAGCGGCCATAGTCGCCGGCCTGGATCAGGGCTTTCACCTTGGCGGGAAGGATGAACTCCGGATTGGTGGGATCTTCCTTCTCCAGCAGGCCCTGGGCGGTGGTGTAGTACTTGTACACGAGGGCGTCCTTGGGGCTGTAAGGCAGTACGGTGCCGTAGGTCAGGCGCATGGTGGAGTTAGCATCCGGGTACATGGCCTTGCCTTCCTGCCATTCCAGGAGGGCGCCGGCAAAGTGCTTGCGGGCCTCGTTGTATTTCTGGTCCGTGTTGGCAGCGGCGCCGCGGGGGCGGTTGGGCGAGCCGTACAGGGCCTCGTAACGCTTCATCAGGACGCCGTAAAGGCCGGAATACAGGCCCACGGCGGGATCGGTCATTACCTGCTCCAGGGTGGCCTGGGTCAGTTTCTCATAAGATGTGAAGACGCTGTTGGCATAGACTTCCTCCACATAGGCGGGGATGTCCATGGTGGCAAAGTCCTGGCCGGGGATCTCCAGGTAGTCTTCCTTGACGGCGCGCTGGCGGTAGAACTCCAGCTGGGCGGCGGCAATCTTTTTGTCCACCTCCACCACATAGTCGCGGTAGCGGGCCTCCACGCGGGGGAAGACGCTGGCCAGCTGGGCGGTGGTGTCACGCTGCAGTTCGCGGGCATAGGCGTTCATCAGGGCGGTGTACATGGTCACCAGCTCAATGTCGCCCACGGACTCGGAAATCAGGGTCACGGCGCGGTTGTCGGCGGAGTTCTTGTGCACGTATTCGGCAATGTCCTCGATGGGGGTGCCGTATTTGGCGGCGCGGGCGGGGTCTGCGGCAATCCAAGCTTTGAGCTGGGCCTCTTTCTCCTCTTCGCGGCCAATGATGTTCAGGTTCTCGAAGGCGAGTTCCTCACCCTGCCATTTCTTCCAGCCGTTGGCGCTGCCGGCGTATTTGTTGGCGTACTTGAGCTGGACGGAAGGGTCTGCGCACATAGCCTCCCACATAATGTCCTGGGACACGGTGCGGGCGTCGATGCGGATGCGGTTGGTGGCGATCATCTCATTGAGCTGGGCGGCGGTCTGGTAGCGCTGGGTGCGGCCAGGGTAGCCCATAATCATGGCGTAGTCATTCTCCTTGACGCCCTTGGTGGCAATCTTCAGGCTGCGGGCGGGCTGGTAGGGAACGTTGTCGGCGCTGTAGGCGGCCGGCTGGTTGTTCTTGTCGGCGTATACGCGGAACATGGAGAAGTCGCAGGTGTGACGGGGCCACATCCAGTTGTCGGTTTCACCGCCGAACTTGCCCATGGAGGCGGAGGGGGCGGCCACGAAGCGCACGTCGCGATAGGTCTTGTAAACGATGAGGTAGTAGACGTTCTCGTTGTAGAAGGAGTCTACCTCGGCCCGGCAGAAGGGGTTGGCTTCTTCTGCGGCTTTGATGATCTCATCGGCCTTGGCGTCCTTGTCTTCGGCCTTTTCAATCACGCTGGTCACGTCTTCCATGGAAATCAGGAAGGTGACGGAGAGGCCCGGAGCCGGGATTTCCTCGGCCAGGCTCTTGGCCCAGTAACCGTCCATCAGGTAGTTGTGCTCGTCGGAGGACAGGTTCTGGATGCTGCTGTAACCGCAGTGGTGGTTGGTTACCAGGAGGCCCTGGGAACTGATCATCTCACCGGTGCAGCCGCCGCCGAAGTGTACGATGGCGTCTTTGAGGGAGGTCTTGTTGATGGAGTAGATTTCCTCGGGGGTGAGCTTGCAGCCCGTGGCCTTGAGGTCTTTTCCGTTGAGTTGCTTGAGGAGGGGCAGGAGCCACATTCCTTCGTCGGCAAAGGCCGTCAGAGAGAGGGCCATAGCGGCAAAAATTGCTAGAATTCGCTTCATCTTCTTAAAAGGTTTTGTGTTGAATGCCTACAAAGATAGTCAAAATAGGGAAGGTTCCAACTCTTTCACGTGGAAAGATTTCCGGTGCCAGGGGGTGTAGCCGTATTTTCGGATGGCTTCGATGTGCTCGGGCGTAGGGTAGCCCATATTGCGGTCCCAGCCGTACTGGGGATAGTCCCGGGCAATTTGGCGCATAAAATCGTCCCGGTAGGTCTTGGCCAGGACGGAAGCGGCGGCAATGGACGCAAAGGTGGCATCCCCGTGCACCACGGTCCGGTAATCCTTGAAACCATACGGGCCGAAGGGCCGGAACTTGTTTCCGTCAATGAGAAGGAACGCCGGGGCGGGATTGAGCCGCAGCACCGCGCGCTGCATCCCCGTCACAGACGCCCAAAGGATATTGAGCTGGTCAATCTCCTGGGCCGAAACGGCCTCCACAGCCCACGCTACGGCCTCTTTCTCGATAATGGGCCGAAGTTCCTCGCGGGCCTTTTCGCTCATCTGCTTGGAGTCGTTCAGCAGGGGATGGTGGAAGTCCGGCGGAAGGATGACGGCGGCGGCGTATACCGGTCCCGCCAGCGGGCCCCTGCCCGCCTCGTCACACCCGGCCTCCCATCGGCCCGGCTCCAGATACGGTTTTAACTGCGGGATCAATAGCAGACGGCGAGGCCCACGGAGAAGGTGGACTGTTTGTTGAAGCCGATGGGCTGGTAGCGGAGCATCAGGCCCATGTCTTCGAACCACACGATGGCCTTCAGGTCCAGGCGGAAGCCCGTGCGCTCACGGATGGGGTAGAAGTTGTCGTGGTAGTGGACGTCATCGGCGATGTAATCATTGTGGTAGCGGATCAGGCCCAGGCCGGGAGCCACGAAGAGGCTGGCGGCCCAGCGGCTGCTGAAGCGCTGGGTATAGCCGAAGGGGAAGGAGAAGGCCACGTCCGTGATGTGGGCTTTGGCGCGGGAGTCTTCCGCAGCCCTGTAGATGTCGCCCATAGGGACGCTTTCGAAGATGTTGCCTTTCTGGAGGTAGCGGAAATCCAGCTGGATGTCCAGGATGCCCAGGGAGACAATGCTGTTCTTGGTAATCATATACTGGCCTTCCAGGATGCAGAAATCCAGGCCCAGGCCACTGCGGGACATCCCTTCCGGAACGTTGTTCACAAGGTTGTAGGAGATGCCTATGCGGCCGGCGACATTCCACGCCGTATCTTCGAATTTGTAGTAATTATAAGAGGATTGGGCCAGTGCGGAAAGGCTAATAATGGCCGTCACAGCCAAAGCGAACAGTTTTTTCATCTTTTCTGGTTTTAACTTGGGCAAATATAACTAAATTTCCTTATATTTGTGGGCTACCAAAACAGATATTAAAAATAATCAATAACACAAGATGAAAACTTACACTACAAAAAACATCCGCAACATTGTCCTCATCGGCGCCCCGCGTTCCGGTAAGACCACCCTCTCCGAGGCCATGCTTTTCGAAGGAAAAGTGATCGATCGCCGCGGTAGCGTCGAAGAAAAGAACACCGTTTCCGATAATACCGAGTTTGAGCAGACCAACCAGAAGTCCATCAACGCCACTCCTCTGTACGCAGAGTTTGGCGGCTGCAAGATCAACTTCATCGACGCTCCCGGTTCCGACGATTTCTCCGGTGGCGCCCTGTCCGCTTTCAAGGTAGTGGATGCCGCCATCATGGTGATGAACGGCACCGCCGGCATCGAGGTGGGTACCACCCTGTTTGCTCGCTACGCAGACCAGTACGGCATTCCTATGGTCATCGCCGTCAACCAGCTGGACCACGACAAGGCCAACTGGGAAGGTGTGCGCAACGCCATTAACGAGGAGTTTGGCAAGAAGGCTGCCATCTGCCAGTTCCCGGCTGCCCCCGGCGCCGGCCTGGAAGGCTTTGTGGATGTGATCACCATGAAGTTCTACAATAAGAAGAACGAGGAAATGGACATCCCCGCCGCCTACGCCGACGAGGCCGAAGAACTCCGCTCCCAGCTTATGGAAAAGGCCGCAGAAGGCTCCGACGAACTCATGGAGAAGTTCTTCGAGACCATGGAACTCACCACCGACGAAATCCGTGAAGGTCTCCGTATGGGCCTGCAGAAGGGTGAAACCATCCCCGTGTTCTGCACCGCCGCCAAGGAGAACATCGGCGTAAAGCGCCTGATGGAGTTCACCGTGAACGTGGTTCCTTCTCCCGAAGGAAAGGAAGAGCCCACCGTGGACGGCGGCACCCTCAAGTGCGATCCTAACGGTCCCGTGGCCCTGTTCATCTTCAAGACTTCCGTAGAGCAGCACCTCGGTGAAGTTTCCTACTTCAAGGTGATGAGCGGCACCCTCAACGAGGGCGCAGACCTCGTGAACCCCGAGACCGGTAACAGCGAGCGCCTCAGCGCCATCTACGCCGTGGCCGGTGCCAAGAAGGAAAAAGTGGCTTCCCTCACCGCCGGTGATATCGGCTGCGCGATGAAGCTCAAAGCCGGCAAGACGGATGTGACCCTCGCCCAGAACGGCGTGGAAGCCATCAAGCATATGGTCTTCCCGGATGCCAAGTACCGCTGCGCCGTCAAGGCCGTGGACAAGAACGACGAGGCCAAGGTGGGCGACGCCCTCAACAAGATCGCTTCCCAGGATCCCACCATCACCGTGGAATACTCCAAGGAACTGCGCCAGACCATCCTCTCCGGTATGGGCGAGCAGCATATCAACTACGTCAAGTGGAGAATCACCAACGAGTTCAAGCAGAACATCGAGCTCTACGCTCCCAAGGTGCCCTACCGCGAGACCATCACCAAGATCGCAACGGCCCAGTACCGTCACAAGAAGCAGTCCGGCGGCGCCGGCCAGTTCGGTGAGGTACACCTGCTGGTATGCCCTTACGTAGAAGGTCAGGAAGCTCCCAAGAACTTCAAGATTGACGGCAAGGACGTGGTCTTCAACTTCAAGAGCCAGGATATCACGGACCTCGAGTGGGGTGGCAAGCTGGAATTCTACAACTGCGTTGTGGGTGGTTCCATCGACCTCTCCTTCATGCCCGCCATCCTCAAGGGTATCAAGAGCAAGATGGAGGAAGGCCCTCTCACCGGTTCCTACGCCCGTGACATCCGCGTCTATGTATACGACGGTAAGATGCACCCGGTAGACTCCAAGGAAATCGCCTTCATCATCGCCGGCCGTAACGCCTTCAAGGAGGCCTTCCGCAATGCCGGTCCCAAGATTCTGGAACCCATCTACAATGTGGATATCTTCACCCCCAACGAGTATGTAGGACCTTGCATGAGCGACCTTAACACCCGTCGTGGTATGATCATGAACCAGGATATGGAGAAGGGCTTCACCGTGCTCCACGCCCGCGTTCCGCTGGCAGAGCTCTACCGCTACTCCACCATCCTGAGCTCCCTCACCGGTGGTTCCGCTACCTTCCAGATGAAATTTGCCGAGTACGTCCAGGTTCCCGCCGACGTCCAGACCAAGCTCCTGGCAGAGTACGCCGCCCAGGAAGAAGAGGAAGATTAAGTTCCGCAAACCTTACAGCGAAAGGTGCCATCTCTTTGGGTTGGCACCTTTTTTTGTTTATCTTTGTAAGACTAACTATATATTAATGAAACGGATTAGCTTATTTCTGCTTTCGCTGGGAATCCTTCTTTCCTGCAGCGAAAAAACGTATGTAAAAGATTATAATGCCCGTCTGGAGACCAACGGGGGCACCCTGGCACCTATGATGGCCCTTCCCGAGGGCATATCGGCCCAGGAAAAGGACGCCTTGCAGTTCCTTTATGCCTATATGCCCCTGGCCGACATCACGGACTATTCGCCGGAGTTCTACCTGCAGAGCGTCCGCTCCAGCCTCCGGGCCCGGGAAGAGATGGGCTGGAACGTGCCGGAGCGCGAGTTCCGCCATTTTGTGCTTCCGCTCCGCGTGAACAACGAGGACCTGGACAGCGCCCGCGTGGTGTTTTACCGCGAACTGAAGCCCCGCATCCAGGGCCTTTCGATGGAAGAGGCTATCCTGGAGGTGAACCACTGGTGCCACGAGAAGATGACCTACCAGCCTTCCGACGGCCGTACCCACAGCCCGCTGGCTTCGCTCAAGAATGCCCTGGGCCGCTGCGGTGAAGAATCCACCTTCTGCGTCACTGCCCTCCGCGCCGTGGGCATTCCCGCCCGCCAGGTTTACACCCCGCGCTGGGCCCACACGGAGAGCAACCACGCCTGGGTGGAGGCCTGGGCCAATGGAAAGTGGCGTTTCCTGGGCGCCTGCGAGCCCGAACCGGTGCTGGACCTGGGTTGGTTCAACGCCCCCGCCTCCCGTGCCATGCTTATGCATACCAAGGTCTTCGGCCGTTATGACGGCCCCGAAGAAGTGGTGCTGGATACGCCCGGCTATAGGGAAATCAACCTCATAGAGAATTATGCCAAGGCCGCCAAGGCCACCGTTACGGTGGTTTCGGCCCAGGGAAAACCCGTCCAGGACGCCCGCGTCAACTTCTGCATCTATAACTCCTCCGAGTTCTTCCCGGCCGTGGCCAAGTACACGGACGCCAAGGGCCAGACCTTCCTTTCGGCCGGTCTGGGTGATATGCTGGTCTGGGCCTCCAAAGACGGCGCCTATGGCTTCAAGAAGGTTCGCTTCGGCGAGGATTCCGAGGTAACCGTCACGCTGGATTCTCCCACCGGAGACCCTGTGAGTTCCGTGCTTATGGCCGTGGTTCCGCCGCCGGAGAACGTGGTCCTTCCGGAAGTCACCCCTGAGCAGCGCGCCCAGAACGACCGCCGGATGGCCTACGAGGACTCCGTCCGCAAGGTTTATATGTCCACCTTCCCCACCCGCCAGGAAGCCCAGGTGTTCGTGGCCGAAAACGGCCTTCCTGAGTCTGCCGTCCGCCTGGTGGAGGCTTCGGCCGGCAATGGGAAAACCATCAAGGCTTTCCTTGCGGAGGCCGCTGACAAGGAACGCGCCGTCCGGCTGCTGGAAAGCCTGAGCCGCAAAGACCTCTCCGATGTGCCCGCCAACATCCTCTGGGACAGTTACAACGCCACGGAGAGCCTCCTTCCCGTCCGCATCGAGAGCGAGTTCCTGTCGCCCTACAAGGGCTGGTTCCTGGAAAATGTCCCGGCCAGCCTGCAGGAGCAGTTCCGGGGCAACGCCCAGGCCATCCTGGACTGGGTGAACGCCAATATAACGGTAGACGAAGATCCGCTGTTCTGGGACATTCCTATGTCTCCTGCCGGTGTATGGAAAGCCCGTCTGGCCAACCCCCGTTCCCGGGATCTGCTGGCCATCGCCCTGGGCCGCACCTTCGGCGCCGAAATCAGAAGGGACCGCTTCACCTCTTCCCTCCGCTTTGAAAACGACAAGGCCGATGTGCCCACGGGGCACGTGGAGCTGAGTTACGAGCCGGTAGAGGGCATAGCCCTGCCGGAATATGGCTCCCACTATACGGTAAGCCGCATTGTGGACGGCGATCCCCAGATGATCTACTTGGGCTTCGGCGGTCCTCAGATGCGCCGTTTCGGCGTCACCAACGACCTCCCCGTGGGTGACTACATCCTCACCTCCGGCAACCGCCTGTCGGACGGCAGCACCCCGGTTACCGTAACCCTCTTCCACGTTTCGGCCGGCGCCAACCTCACGGTTCCCGTAGTTATTGAGACGGTCCTGGAGGAAGTGAAGGTGCGCGGAGAAGTGCCCGCCGGTCTTTTCCCGGCCTCCGGTTACTATGCCGCCGCCATCCTGGATGTAGGTCTGGAGCCCACCAACCACGTCCTCAACGACCTTTCGGCCGAAAAAGAGGCCCTGGAGAAATGGGGTGCCCCCATCTACCTGGTAGCCACCAGCGACGCCCAGATGGAGCGCCTGCACAGCGAGATTGAGCAGGGTCGCTTCGGCACCCTGCCTTCCACCGTGGTCTTCATCACCAATACGGAAGGAAACATCCTGGAGGCCATTCTCAAGGGTGCATCCCTGCGGGAGGGCCAGCTTCCCGTGGTGTTCGTAGCCAACGAAAAGGGAGAAGTGTTCTTCGTTTCCCAAGGATATACCATCGGTATGGGTGCGCAGATAGCCGCCCTGGCCAAAAAACTCTAAACAACAGCCTATGAAAAGATTGTTCCTTTTCCTCAGCACAGCTGCGTTACTGATCTCCTGTACGGAGAAGTATTACGTAACGGATTACAAGGCCCGCCTGGCCGAGAACGGCGGCACCTTGACCCAGTTTATGACCCTTCCCGGAGGCCTGTCCCGCGAAGAGACGGAGGCCCTGCAGTTCCTCTATGCCTATATGCCTCTGGCCGATGTTACGGATTACCCTACGGAGTTCTATGTCCAGAACGTGAAGATGACCCTGGCTACCCGGGACGAGATGGGCTGGAACGTGCCGGAGCGGGAGTTCCGCCACTTCGTGCTGCCCCTGCGCGTCAACAACGAGAGCCTGGACAACGCCCGTCTGGAATTTGCAGAGGAACTTAAGCCCCGCATCAAGGGGATGTCCATGGCCGAAGCCATCCTGGAGGTGAACCACTGGTGCCACGAGAAAGTGACCTACCAGCCCTCCGACGCCCGCACCAGTTCCCCGCTGAACCTGGTGAAAAACGCTTTGGGCCGTTGCGGCGAGCAGTCCACCTTTACGGTAGCCGCCCTTCGCAGCGTAGGCATCCCGGCCCGCCAGGTATACACGCCCCGCTGGGCCCACACCGATGACAACCACGCCTGGGTAGAAGCCTGGGCCGACGGAGAGTGGCATTTTATAGGCGCCTGCGAGCCCGAACCCGTGCTGGATCTGGGCTGGTTCAACGCCCCCGCTTCCCGGGCGATGCTGATGCATACCAAGGTGTTCGGCAAGTACGACGGCCCCGAGGAAGTGGTGCTGGAAAGCCCCAACTACACGGAGGTGAACCTCATTGACAACTACGCCAAGACCGCCCGCATCGATTTCCAGGTGGTCTGGTCTCCGGACGCCCCCAACAAGGATGCCGGCAAGCCGGTGGCAGGTGCCCGTGTGGACTTCTGCATCTACAACTACGCCGAGTTCTATCCGGCCGTTTCCAAGTACACGGACCAGGAAGGCCGGACCTTCACCAGCGCCGGTCTGGGAGATATGCTGGTATGGGCCTCCTACGGCCATTCCTTTGGCTTTACCAAGGTAAGTTTCGGCAAGGATACCCAGGCCACTATTACGCTCCAGTACTATGCCGGAGACAAATATGCTTCTCCCGTGGGGGTTAAGCAGTCCTTCACCATCGTTCCTCCGCCGGAGAACGTGAAACTTCCGGAAGTGACGCCCGAGCAGCGCGCCGCCAACGATGCCCGCTTTGCCTACGAAGACTCCCTCCGCCACGCCTACGAGGCCACCTTCCCCACCCAGGAAGAGGCCCTGGCATTTGTGCGTGAGCAGGGATACGATGACCGGATGGCCGACTACATTGTCAAGGCCAGAGGCAACGCCGGGACCATTAAGGAATTCCTGGCTGCCAACGGCCATTTTGAGCGCCGCGAAGAAGTGTTGAAATCGCTCAGCACCAAGGACCTGCACGACATTACGCCGGCCCTGCTGCAGGAATATTATACGGCCGAACCTTTCTTCGGAGCCCGCGTAGAGGATGAGTTCCTCACGGACTTTTACGACTATTTCCGCTCCGAGGAAGGCTCCGCAGCCGGCCAGCACAGCATCAGCCAGATCAAGGATCCCACCGTCTGGAGCATTCCTATGTCGCCCGAAGGCGTCTGGAAAGCCAAGATGGCAGACCCCCGCTCCCTGGATATCTATACGGTATCGCTCCTGCGCGCCCGCGGAAAGGACGCCCGCAAGAACCCCGTTACCGGTGTTTTGGAAGTTAGGGAAAACGGCGGCGACTGGCGCTCCCTGTCCACTACGGGCGGCAAGGCCGATCCCAAGGGAACCCTCCGCCTCAACTATACCCCTTCGGCCAGCCTGGACAATCCCCATTACTACAGCCATTTCACCCTGTCCAAGATTGTGGACGGACGTCCCCGCCTGCTTTCCTTTGACGAAGGCGAGGTGGATATGGGCGGCGGCGTAGACTGGGCCCACGTGTTCAAGGAAGGCTACAAGCTGGATGAGGGCACTTACCTCCTGGTGTCCGGAAACCGTCTCTCAGATGGTTCCGTGCCCGTTACTATGGTGTTCTTCGCCATCGAAGAGGGTAAGGAGACCGTGGAGGACCTGGTCATTGGAGAGCCCACCGACGGCGCCCTTCCCGTGATTGGCAACTTTGACCCCGAGAGCAAGATTACCGTGAACGGAGAAAAGGTTTCCGTCCTGTCCCAGACCGGCCGCGGCTACTTTGTGCTGGGCCTGCTGGACGTGGGCAAGGAACCCACCAACCACGCCCTCCGCGACATTGCCGCCGCCCGCGAACAGCTGGAGGCCTGGGGTGCTCCCATTGTGCTCCTCTGCCCTTCCGAAGACGCCCTCGCACGCCTTCGCAAGGAAGAAAAAGAGGGCCGATATGGGAAACTTCCCACTACGGTCCTCTTTGGAGTGGCTCCGGAGAGTCTGCTTAAAGGCGCTCGTCCGGTTGTGATCATTGCCGACAGCTTCGGCCGCGTATTCTTCCGCAGCGAAGGCTATACCATCGGCATGGGCAATCAGCTTTCGGCCGCTTCTACAGCCTTGAAATAGCGATAGCTGGATACTTTCACCTCGCCAATGGAATTCTCGTCACAGACGATGGTTCCGGCGGGGTGATTTTGTAATCCGCTCAGGGTGCAATAGTGGCTCATAGGGCCTTCGATGGCATCCTTGAGGGCGCGTGCCTTCTTGGAACCGAAGGCCAGGATCACCACTTCCTTGGCGCTCAGCACGGTGGCCACGCCAACGGTGAGGGCCTGGGCGGGAACGGCCGAAGGATCGTTGTTGAAGAAGCGGGCGTTGACCTCGCGGGTGTCCTGGGTAAGGGTTACCACGCGGGTGCGGCTCTGCAGGGAGGAGAAGGGCTCGTTGAAGGCAATGTGGCCGTCTTCGCCCACACCGCCCAGGAACAGGTCAAAACCGCCGGCATCCACGATGGCTTTTTCGTAGGCGGCGCACTCGGCCTCTACGTCCTTGGCGTTGCCGTTGAGGATGTGGATGTTCTCGGGCTTCTCGTCAATGTGGTCGAAGAGGTTCTGGTGCATAAAGCTGTGATAGCTTTCCGGATGGCTCTCCGGCAGGCCCACATACTCGTCCATATTGAAGGAAATCACGTTCTTGAAAGAAACCTCGCCGGCCTTGACCATACGGATGAGTTCCTTGTAGGTTTCGATGGGCGTGGAGCCGGTGCAGAGACCGATCACGAAGGGCTTGTCCGTGACGGCGGCCTTCTCGTTGATGCGCTTGGCAATATAGTGGGCAGCCCAGAGGGAGCCTTCCTTGGCGTTGTCGCGAATGATAATTTTCATAGTATTAGTAGAGCTTTAAGAATACTTCAATGGCCTGATACTCTGCCATACCCAACTGGTCGTAGAGCTTGGCGGTGTTCTGGGTGCGCTCTTCGGCCCTCTGCCAGAACTCGCGGGGGTCTTCTCCCGGGAACGGCACAATGTCCTTCTGGGACAGGTGGCGGAAGATGGCGTGGCGTTTCATGATTACCTCGTCGGGGCTCAGCGGAACGGCCATATCTACACGGCCCAGTTCCCATTCCATCCAGGCGCCGCGGTACAGCCAGACGTGGGTGTCCTTGACCCAGGCGTTGCCGCCTTCTTCCTTGATCTGCTCCATGGCTTCCAGGGCGGCCTCGGTGCACACGCGGTGCGTTCCGTGAGGGTCGGCCAGGTCACCGGCCATAAAGATCATATGGGGTTTGAGCTTCTTGATGAGGTCTTTGATGATGTCCACATCGGCCTGGGTGCGCGGATTCTTCTTGATGCCGCCGCTCTCGTAGAACGGGAGGTTGAGGAAGTGGGCGTTGGTGTTGTCGTTGAGGCCGAAGGAACGCACGGCGCCGCGGGCTTCGGAGCGGCGGATGGCGCCTTTCATCTCCAGCAGGGCGCGGGGCTCGGGTTCGCCGGGACGCTTGCTCTCGACGAGCTTCTTGACCTCTGCAAACTTGTCTGCAAAGCCCAGCTGATAGGCGCAGTCCATATGCTGGAGCACCACGTCGTCGTGAACGGCCACGTTACCGGAGGTCTCGTAGGCCACGTGGACGTCGTGACCCTGGGAGGCCAGACGGATGAAGGTACCGCCCATCGAAATCACATCGTCGTCCGGGTGCGGGGAGAAGATGAGGACGGTCTTGGGGAAGGGCTTGGCCGATACGGGGCGGGTGCTGTCGTCGGAATTGGGCTTTCCGCCGGGCCAGCCGGTGATGGTGTGCTGGAGGTCGTTGAAGACGTCGATGTTGATCTTGTCGTACTTGGCCACGGTTTCCAGCAGTTCGCTCAGGCCGTAGTTCTGATAGTCTTTTTCCGTGAGCTTGAGGATGGGCTTGCCGGTTTCCTGGCACAGCCAGACCACGGCCTTGCGGATGAACTTGGGCGTCCAGTCGCAGGGACCCACCAGCCAGGGAGCCACGCTGCGGGTGAGCTGCTCGGCGGCGGCCTCGTCTACGTAGAAGGAGATGTGGTCGTGCTCCTGCAGCAGGGAAGCGGGGCAGTCAGTGGTGCAGGGGCCTTCGGAAATGGCCTTGACGGCGGCGGCTTTGTCCTCGCCCCAGGCCATCAGGATAATCTTCTTGGCCGTCAGCATGGTGCCGATACCTACCGTGATGGCCTTGTCCGGCGTGGCCATGATGTCCATATTGAAGTTGGAGGACTGGCGCTTGCGGGAGTTGTAGGAGAGGCGGACGGCACGGGTGCGGGTCTTTTCGTTGGCGCCGGCCTCGTTGAAGCCTACCTGACCCTTTTCACCTACGCCAATTACCAGCAGGTCCAGGTTGCGGGCCAGGGCGTCGAATTGGGCGCAGTACTCTCCCAGTTTTTCCTGGGGAACCGTTCCGTCGGGGATGTGGATGTTTTCCTTAAGGATGTCCACTTTGTCCAGCAGACCGTCGTGCAGGCGGCGGTTGCGGCTCTGGGCGCCACCGGCCGAAGAAGGATAATACTCGTCAATGGAGACTACCTCCACGTTCTTGAACGAGACTTTACCGGCCTCGTAGCGGCGCGCAAGTTCGTTGTACAGGGACACGGGCGTGGCACCGGTGGTGAGTCCCAACCGGAACAGGCCGTCCTTGTGGGCATTGATGGCGTCGCAGATAATGTCGGCAATGGCGTAAGAGGCGGGGCGGGATTCCGGATACACGTGGGTCCAGATTTTCTCGTAGGTGTGGAGAATGCCCTCCGGCAGGTTCTTGTCGATGAGCCCGCCTTCGTAAGGTAAAGTGAAATGTTTACTCATAGTTATTTGAGGATCTTTTGTATTCTAAGCAATTTGCCGTCTACCGGTTCCGGTCTTACCCCCAGGAGATGGCAGAGGAGGGGGTAAAGGTCCGTGTTGCGGAAGGAGGACTGTTCTCCCTCGGTGTAAGGGGCCTGGTAGTTCACCTTGAAGTCCGGGCCCACGGCGCGGAAGGCCACCATCATATCGGTTTCCTTGCAGTCGTAACCGTGCGTGCCGCCGTCCCGGCCATTGTTGAAGCCAAACTGCCAGCCCAGATCCGGGCACACGATGATGTCTCCTACGCGGTCGGAGGTGCCGTAGTTGAGGTATTCCGGGACTTCTCCCTTCTTCCAGACGCGGATGTGCTCCACGTCCTTGAGGCTGTTGTAAACGGTATCCAGATAGCCTTCTTTGACCCAGAGGCTGGTGGGCGTGCTGCCCACGTGCCGCTCCAGCCAGTCCAAGGAAATGTAGTCCGTTGCGCGGACAAAGCGGTTCTCGGAGATTTCGGTCATTCCGTGGTCTCCGGCCAGGATGAAATTGATGCGGTCTCCGTGGGGAAGGGCCTTGAGGCGCAGGTAGAGGCTGTGCATCAGGCTGTCCAAATGCTCGCACATGGCCTTGGTCTCGGGAGCGATGGGACCGTACACGTGGCCCTGGTGGTCGGGTTCGTCAAAATAGCCCATCACCAGGCGGGGACGCTCCTCTTCCGGCAGGCTCAGCAGGCGCACGATCTCATCGCACCTTTCGCTGAAATTCCAGTGGGGTTCCTCGTCCCAGTGGCGGTGATAGGTGGGATTCGTACCCTTGATGGGAATGTCCGAGCCCACCCAGTAGATAACGCCGCACATCACACCCTGTTTCTGGGCCGTGACCCAGATGGGTTCTCCCAGATAATAACGGGGATCAAAGCGGGCGGCGCTTCCGCGGATGGCGTAGCCTTCTCCGGTTTCCGGATTCCAGAAACTGTTGTTCACCAGACCGTTGTGGTCCGGCACCAGGCCCGTTGCCATGGTGTAGTGGTTGGGGAAGGTGGAGGAGGGGAAAGAAGGCTCCATCCGGGCGCTTACGCCAACGGTGGCCAGGGAGTCAAAAAACGGCATTTCGTAGTAGTCCGGATAGTCCCAGCGGTTGCCGTCCAAAGAGATGATAACGGTATAGTTTTTCTCCTTTGAGTTGCAGGCGGCCGTGAACAGGAGAACGGCCAGAAACAAAAAGCTGAACGCTTTCTTCATAAAGTTCGGTTTTATCCTACAAAGATAGTAAAAACGCGCGTTTTGAACAAGGGGTAAAAAGAATGGACAAGGGAATAATAATTGGGACAGCGCAATCCGCTACCTTTGTGGCAGCTAAAACACTAAGACTCCCATGAAACGCGTTTTATTCTTTCTGCTTGTTCCCGCTATGATGGCAGTCGCTTCCTGCGGCGGCAATCAGCCTGTCCAGAAGGACGGCCAGCGTCTTTTTGTAGGTGACGACATCGCTGTCACCGAAACCCAGTACGGCAAGGTTCAGGGTTACATCCTGGATGATGTTTACACTTACCTGGGTATCCCTTACGGTGCTCCCACCGGCGGAGCCAACCGCTTCATGCCCCCGCAGGAGCCCGAGAAATGGGAAGGCATCCGTCCCGCCCTCTTCTATGGCAACGACGCTCCCCAGGCCCACGAGGACAAGTGGAAGAACAACTCCTCCACGTTCACGGATCATTGGAATTATTACGACTATAGCGAAGACTGCCTCAACCTGAACGTGTGGACGCCCGCACCCGACGGCAAAAAGCGCCCGGTGCTGGTGTGGATGCACGGCGGCGGTTTCGCAGCCGGCAACAGCATTGAGCAGGACGGTTACCACGGCGCCAACCTGGCCCGCAGCGGAGACATCGTTTTCGTTTCCGTCAACCACCGCCTCAATGTGTTCGGTTTCTCCGACCTTTCCGCCGCAGGCCCCGAGTTTGCCAAATCCGGCAACGTGGGTGTCCTGGACCTGGTGGCTGCCCTCCAGTGGGTACACAACAACATTGCCAACTTCGGCGGTGACCCCGGCAACGTGACCATTATGGGTCAGTCCGGCGGTGGCGCCAAGGTGTGCGACGTGCTGGCTATGCCCATCTCCAAGGGTCTGGTCCACAAGGTGGTGGGCCTCAGCGGCAACGCCACTTCCGCAGCCGACCAGGAGGCTTCCCGCGCCATCGGCTCCGCCATCCTCAAGACCGTGGGCGGTAACGTGAAGGCCCTCCAGGCCATGCCTTGGGAAGAATACTTCGCCCTGGCCAACAAGGTGGCCGCAGAAGTGGGTACCGGCGGTATGATGGGCGGCTTCGCCCCCGTGGCCGACGGTGACGTCCTTCCCAAGGGCAACTTCTTCGCCGACAAGAACGCCGCTTCGGCCGGCATTCCCCTGATGCTCTGCACCACATCTTCCGAGTTCTCCCTGAGCAAGGAGAACAAGGAGTTGGAAGAGATTTCCTTCGAGGATGCCGTGGAGATGGTGAAGAATGGCTTCGGCCAGTCCAAGGCTCAGGAAGTGATGGATGCCCTCAAGGCTGCCTTCCCGGAAAAGAAGCCCATCGAACTCATCAATATGATTGTAGCCAGCCGCGCCGGCGTCATTGCCACGGCCGATGCCAAGTATGCCCAGGGCGGCGCCCCGGTCTATCTGGCCCTGTTTGACTACAACGCCCCCCTGTTCGGTGGCCGTATCCGCGCTTTCCACTGCGCCGACATCAGCTACTGGTTCAAGAATACGGACCTTATGGTAACCCACACCGGCGGCGGAGCAGAACCCCGCGGCGTCTCCGACCAGATGTCGGAAGCCCTCCTGGCCTTTATGCGCACGGGCAACCCCAACTGCAAGGCCATCCCCGAGTGGCCCGCCTACAACCCGGAAGACGGCGCAACCATGATCTTCAACGTGAAGAGCGAAGTCCGCAACGCTCCGGACCGCGAGGCCCTCTCCCTGCTGGAACCCTTCAATCTCTTCAGCATGCTGGCCCGTCCGGCCCCCGCCAAGAAATAAACATCTGTTTTGGTTAATATATAGTTAGGACAAGGCGGCCTCGCTCCCCGGGAGCGGGGCCGTCTTGTGATATGGCGGGGTAATTGTTGGTTTTTCAATCCGTAAAGTGTACCTTTGCAATCGTTACTCTGTCCTTGTTAGTATTGTATTGGTAAAGCCGGCCGAATGAGTCTGAAGAACTACAGAACCTCCATCCTCCTGCTGCTGGGCCTGCTGGCCGGCGGCATTCTGGGCGTGGTCCTGGGAGAGGACGCGCACGTCCTGCGCGCTCCGGGAACGCTGTTTTTGAACCTCGTCTTCGTACTGGTGGTTCCGCTGGTCTTCTTCTCCGTGTCGCATTCCATCGTGGTAATGCGCAGAAGCGGCGTTATGGGCAAGGTCCTGGGTACGGCCATGGGCGTATTCCTGGTGATGTCCCTGGTAGCCGGTCTCTTTGCGTTCGGGTTTATGTCCGTCTGGAACCCGTTCAAGGACCTGACAGGACAGGGAGAACTGCTGGTGGGAGAGGCCTTCAATCCGGATCTGGACCTGGGCGAAGCCCTGGTTTCGGCCTTTACGGTCAACGATTTTGCCCTGCTGCTCTCCCGGGAGCACCTGCTGCCGCTCATTATCTTTGCCCTGCTGTTTGGTATGGCGGTGGCCCTGCTGGGCCAGAAAGCGGCTACGGTGGAAAGGTTTATAGCCGAAGGGGAGAAGGTCATCATCAAGATGATGGACTTCATTATGCGCCTGGCTCCCATCGGCATTGGCTGCTATTTTGCCGACACCATCGGTATGCTGGGCGGTCAGATCGTGGGCAGTTACCTGGAGATTTTCCTGGTGGTGATGGTGGTGACGACCCTGGTCTATTTCATCCTGTACTCCCTTTACGCCGTGTTCAGCGGCATTCCGCTGGCCCAATTCTGGAAGGAGATGATTCCGCCTTCGGTGACGGCCGTGGGCACCTGCTCTTCGGCCGCCTGTATGCCGGTCAATATGACATCGGCCCGTAATCTGGGCGTAAGTGAAAACATTGTGGAGGGGGTCATTCCGCTGGGAACCAACTTGCACAAGGACGGCTCCGTGGTTACTTCCGTGGCCAAGGTTCTCTTTGCCCTCTATTTCTTCGGTGCGGTCCCGGAGGGCTTCGGCCCCGCCGTAATGGTAATTATGCTGGCCGTTCTGGGCAGTATCGTGGTGGGCGCCATCCCCGTGGGCGGAATGACCGGCGAACTGCTCATCTGCGCCGTCCTGGGCCTGGATCCTTCCTTTGCCGCCTCCCTTCTGATCATAGGTACCATCTGCGACATCCCGGGTACCCTGCTCAACGCCTCCGGAAACCTGGTGGCGCCGCTGCTGGTCCAACGGTTTGTCAAGGAATAAAACGAACATTAAAAAAAACACCCCACCATGAAAAAAATTCTTCTCTCCGCCCTCATCCTCCTTGTGAGCTTATCGGCCCGGGCGCAGATTATCATCCTCAACGACAATATGATGGTAGACCGCCTGGCCACCATCAAGGCCGCGGTGGTGGATTCCCTCACCAACGAGCCCATTCCCTACGCTTCTTTCTACGTGATTCCGGCCAAGGACACCACCATCTCCAACTTCACCCTTACGGACGACAAGGGCCTGGCCAAGCTGGAAGAAGTGCCTTTCGGCAATTACACCCTGCACGTGGAGATGATGGGCTACAAGCCCTTTGTCAAGACGCGCTATTTCCGGGAAAGCGAGATAGAGATGGGAACCATCAAACTGCAGCAGGACGAGCAGTTCCTGAAGGCGGCGGTGGTCTCCGACGTGGGAAACCCTGTGGTGGTGAAGAAAGATACCGTGGAATTTTCGGCCTCCTCCTTCCGCGTGGGCACCAACGATATGCTCAAGGACCTCATCAAGCGGATGCCGGGTATGGAAATCACCGAAGACGGCAAGGTGAAGTTCAACGGACAGGAAATTGACAAACTTACGGTGGGCGGCCGCACCTTCTTCTTCAACGACCAGTCCACGGCCCTGAACAACCTCCCGGCCTCCATTGTGGACAAGATCCGCGTGATAGACCGCGAGTCCGAGAGCGCCCGCGCAACGGGCGTACAGGACACCCAGCGCGAGAAGGTGCTGGACGTGGCTCTCAAGAAAGAATACGAAAAAGGCTGGTTTGGCAATGTGGGCCTGAATGCGGGTGCCACGCTGGTCCCCAAAAAGGAAGATGAGCCCCTGAGGGACAACCGCGGTCTGCTGTACAGCGGGAATGCCCTGGTATCGGCCTATTCGGAAAAGGACCAGCTTACCCTCATCGCCAACGGACAGAATGTAGAAGCCTCCGAGGGAGCCATTTTTATCCGGATAGAAGGGGACGACCTGGATATGGACGCCCTCGAGTCTACTTTCCTGGACCGGGGCCTGTCCACAGCCGCCCAGCTGGGCCTCAACGCCAATACCTCCCGCATCAAGAACGTGGAAACCACGTTTGGCGCCAATTACAAATACGGAGACACGCAGACGGGATCCCGTTCGGAGCGCACCACCTATCAGGCCGATGGCAACCTGGTGACCACCCGGGACAATGGCGGAAGACGCTTTGAGCACAACGTCGGCACCAATCTGGAATTCCAGAAGGAAAGCGGAAAATTCTGGTTCCACATTCGCCCGTCCTTCAATTATACCCGGGCCGATGCCACCTCCACCGGTTCCTCGAAAACCATCCGGGAGCAGTTGGAGATCAACCGTTCGGAGCGGTTCACGCACAGCCTTTCCTCGTCCAAGAGTGCCGGGATGACGGCCGACGGAACCCTCCGCGAGATAGGCGGAAAGAAAGGACGGAGCCTACGCCTGGGCACCAATCTCAGTTACCGCACAAGCGGTTCGGACAGCCAGGAAAGCTCTTCCCTCTACTATATAGGGGGAGAAGATCTGAGGGCCCTTACCTATAATGGAAACGGCCGGTCTTTCTCCAACGGAGCGTCGCTTCAGTACAACGAACCCCTGGGAGAGAAGTGGAGTGCCCGGTTCAATGCTTCTTATAGCCTTTCCCAGAGCAGCAACCTCCGCGATGCCTTTGACGCCGCCGGCCGAAACGACTATTATTCTTCCGAAAGCCGCAACCGGTACTTCCGGCACGAGTATGGCCTGATGGTTCGTTATAACTTTGCCAAGCAGAGTTATGTGGGCTTAGGAACGGATGTGGCCGGCATCCTGAACGAGACTTTTTCCAAGAGCTATGGCATAGAAGCTACGGCCGGAAAGGGCGAATGGGAGTGGCAGGTTATGCCCACGGCCACGTTCGTACATTCCAAAGGGACCAGCCGTTTCCAGATAAGCGTCAATACTTCCAGCGGGAAGCCTTCCAACAACCGGATGCTCCCGGTGCTCAACATTTCAGACCTGTCCCGGATGAGCGTGGGCAACGTGAACCTCAAGTCTTACACGCAGTCCTCCATCTTTGCCGACTGGACGCTGAGTAACCCCGCCAAGTTCTCCAACCTTATGCTCTTTGTCTTTGGTACCATCGGCACCAATCAGGTTAGCGACGCCACCTGGTACGATGCCGCCGGCATCCTGTACAGCATTCCCGTCAACGTGAAGAAGCCTTCCGTCAATATGACCCTGTCGGCCAATTACACTACGCCGCTGGATGCCAAGAAAATATGGACCTTGAGCCTTAACGGAGGCCTCTCCTTCGGCAGTTACACC